>DAINRC010000032.1:1601-14560 GCA_036742135.1 Bacillota bacterium | reverse complement strand
TTATATCTATCCGGAGTTAAACCTTCCTATCGAAAGTTATGACCTTTGGGAAGAACGTCGCGGTATTTTTACTTTTACTACCGCTGCTGTTTACGGAGGATTGATGGCTGCTGCCAATTTTGCGCGGCTATTTGCTGATAGTGACCGTGCGGAAAAGTACGAAGATGTTGCCAGGCAGCTCCGTAAGGGGATGGTGGAGCATCTTTACGATGATTCTTTGGGGAGGTTTATCCGGGGCATCTACATTGACCAGGATGGTAACATCTCTAAAGATCTCACTCTTGAAAGCAGCTTGTTTGGCCTCTTCTATTTCGGGGCCTTTGATCCCATGGATCCGAAGGTCATTACCACAATGCAAGCGATCGAAACTGGGCTCAGAGTGAAAACTGAGGTGGGCGGAATTGCTCGGTATACTGATGACTACTATTTTCAAAAGTCCCGAGATATTGAAAATGTTCCCGGCAATCCTTGGATTATCTGCACCCTCTGGCTGGCAGATTGGTATATTGCCTGTGCTAGTGCTCCTGAACATCTGAAAAGACCGTTTCAGATCCTGCAGTGGGTGACGCGCCATGCACTAAAAACAGGGATTCTACCCGAGCAGTTGCATCCGTATACTGGAGAACCTGTTTCTGTTGCTCCTTTGACCTGGGCGCATGCTACTTTCATCATGGTTGTTTTGAAGTATGTGGAGAAATTCCATCAGCTTGGCTGGTATCACCAACTGGAATGGTAATATCTGCAGGGTTCAGGCCATTCCCTTGACACCAATAGATCACCTTAGGTATAATCTGTCTAGTTTGCACTGAAGATAAGGAGAGGGAAGGGATCGGAGGATGTTGCCGACACCTACACGTTATACCCTGGTTGCTGGTGCTGCTGAAGCGAAAGAGGAGTTAAATGCTTTTGACAAAGCGCTTCTTAACGCAGGAGTAGGGAATGTAAATTTGCTCAGGGTAAGCAGTATTTTGCCGCCGGGAGCTAAGTATGAACCTCATTTTCAGGCTCCGGCCGGGTCCCTCATTCCTATAGCCTACGGCACTTTGACCAGCAGAGAACCAGGTGCTTTAATTGCCGCAGCAGTTGGTGTGGGAGTCAGTGCAACAGGCTTTGGGGTGATCATGGAGTTTGCCGGGTATTGCGGAAAAGAAGAGGCCGAAAAAAAGGTTCGGGAAATGGTAGAAGAGGCTTTTCAGTGTCGGGGGATTAACTTAGAAGAACTCAAAGTGGTGGGGATTGAGCACAGAGTTGTTTCTTGTGGCTGTGTATTTGCTGGGGTTCCCCTCTGGTATTGAGAATTTTAAGTAAGGAGCGCGGAATTTGGAAATGGATTTGTGGTTTACTGAGAAGCAGACCCCAAGTGTAGGGATTACCTGTAAGGTTCTCCGCACTCTTCACCGGGAAAAAACACCTTTTCAAGACATCACAGTTTTAGATACTGAGCAGTTTGGAAGGATGCTTGTTCTCGATGGTATGGTGCAAACCACCCTATACGATGAATATGCCTATCATGAAATGTTGGCGCACGTTCCCTTAAACACTCATCCGCGACCTTGCAGGGTCCTTATCGTTGGGGGTGGTGATGGAGGGACTGCAAGAGAAGTCTTGCGCCATCCTCAGGTAGAAAAGGTTACTTTGGTAGAGATCGATCGCCGGGTCGTGGAAATAAGCCGTCGGTTCTTACCTGAACTTGCTTGTTCTTTTGACCATCCCAAGATGGAAGTCTTTTTTGAAGATGGTGTGGAATACGTCAAGAAGAAAGAAGGAGTTTACGATGTTATCCTTGTTGATTCTCCAGAGCCGATAGGTCAGGCAGCCAGGTTGTTTAGCACCGAGTTTTATGAGGGAATTTTTCGGGCTCTTCGCCCTGACGGGCTGTTTGCTGCCCAAACAGAGTCACCTTTTTTTAACAGGGACTTGATTTCTAGTGTGTTCCAAAAAGTTAGCCGTCTTTTTCCGATTACCAAACTTTACCTTACTGTTGTTCCTACTTATCCTAGTGGGCTTTGGAGCTTTACCATCGGTTCTAAGAAATTTGATCCTGAAGCTGTTGACCCGAAAGAAATTCCTTCTTTTCCGCTACGTTACTATAATTCTGATGTCCATTTTGCTTCCTTTAAATTGCCTGATTTTGTTAAAGAACTGCTTTGCCAGGAGGTTAGGTCTTGAAAGACTACTGTCTGCGGGCAGGGCAATTTCTGGAATCAGGTGATTCGTATGAAACAGCAAAAATTGTTCTGGTCGGAATTCCCTTGGAACTGACGGTAACTTTCAGGACCGGAACACGCGGTGGTCCTCAGGCGATTAGGATGGCTTCTGAAGGTCTGGAGGATTTTAGTCCTTATCTTGAGGATGAGCTTAGTAGGTACAACTTCTATGATGCAGGTGATTTGCTCCTTCCTTTTGGAAACCTACAAACTTCTTTAGAAAGGATCGCAGCTCTCACCAGGCAAATCATCAAAGACGGAAAATTTCCCCTTTTTTTGGGAGGGGAGCACCTTCTCAGCTACCCTGTTGTTAAAGCATTTGCTGAGTATTTCTCAGACCTCCTGGTGATTCACATTGATGCCCATGCCGACCTAAGGGAAGACTACCTTGGGGAGGCTTTTTCGCATGCGACAGTAATGAGGAGAATCTGTGAAGTTGTCGGAGCTAACAATGTGTATCAGTTCGCCGTCCGTTCCGGAACTCGTGAAGAATTTACTTTTGCTAGAAAGTCCACCAATTTTTATCCTTTTAGGTTGCTAGATGCTTTCAAGGAATGTATTCCTCTTTTCCGGGACCGTCCCCTTTATATTACTTTTGACATCGATGTTCTCGATCCGGCCTATGCTCCAGGGACAGGGACACCTGAACCTGGGGGAGTAACACCTCACGAGGTGTGGCAACTTTTTACTTGCTTCCGCAAGCTTAACGTTGTGGGGTTTGACCTTGTTGAGGTAGCACCACCTCAGGACCCCAGCGGAATTACTGCTTTGCTGGCGGCAAAAATAGTGAGAGAGGGGATTATTGCTTTTTCTCAGAACTTGTCTTGATTTTTGAAAAGGTTAGTGAGAAAGAGGGAAAAATTTGTTTCTGGCGAATATCTATGAATATCTTAAAGAATTTTGAATCAAGAAAGTGAGGGAAGTGTTGTGTGTGAATGTTGTACACCTAAAGAGCATTTAGGTCATCTTCACATCACCGGGGTCAGTGAAGCTGAGCTAGAAAAATTGAATGAGGTTGCTAGCAGTCTTCCTGGTGTTTTTCGGGCATCTCGTGCCGACCACGGCGACTCCGAGGTAGTAGTTCTTTTCGATAAAAGAGTAATCTCTCCAGAGAAGCTCAAAGAGGCACTTGCTGATAAAGGATATAAAGTGTCTTAGATGCAAGGACGTCATCCGGAACCTGTTGACTTGGAGATAGGCTGATGCTATAATAAGAATGCCTTAAGTTGGAGGAACACAAAGAACGGGCGATTAGCTCAGTGGGAGAGCACCTGCCTTACAAGCAGGGGGTCGGCAGTTCAAATCTGTCATCGCCCACCATGAGTCGATACCAACAAAACAGGTGAAGTGCGGAGCTGTAGTGTAGCGGTTAACACGCCGGCCTGTCAAGCCGGAGATCGCGGGTTCGATTCCCGTCAGCTCCGCCATTGATAAAATTTGTGGCTCGGTAGCTCAGTTGGTAGAGCAGCGGACTGAAAATCCGCGTGTCGGCGGTTCGATTCCGCCCTGAGCCACCAAAAAAAGCTTACAAGTGAGCGGAAGTAGCTCAGTGGTAGAGCATCGCCTTGCCAAGGCGAGGGCCGCGGGTTCAAGTCCCGTCTTCCGCTCCATATGGGAAATATGCGGTTTTCCGGGAAGAAGCGGAAAACCGCTTTTATGTTGGGGTGATCACCACGACGAAATTCTCTCCAGGGAGAACGCCCACCTAAGGCGACAGCCGGTTGGCATGGCACCGCGGACAGAAGGAAAAGGTTTTAAGCTCCCAGATCTCCTGAAACCAGGTAGGTTAAACAGCGCAAACCCTTCGCCAAGTTGGGCGAAAAAATTTGTGGTTGTCAATGACAAGAACGTGTTGTATAATAATTGCTGCGAGAAATTATTTATGATGAGGGCAAGTGGCGAAGAGGTTAACGCTGCGGACTGCAAATCCGCCATGCGCCGGTTCAAATCCGGCCTTGCCCTCCATTATTTTGTGATGCCGGGGTGGCGGAACTGGCAGACGCACGGGACTTAAAATCCCGGGGAGCGCGGGCTCCGTGCGGGTTCGATTCCCGCTCCCGGCACCAGGGTGTAAATTCCTCCGTCAAAATCAGGCGCCGCAAAATCTTGCGGCGCTTATATTATTGTGTGCCCGGCATGTGCTTGGGCTTGTAGGTGTGACTCCTCCGGACCCTTATGTCTGGCGTTGGCCAAGCAGGATGGGTGGGTGAACCTTTTTATTTTTAAAGTGTTCTAGAAAACTACGTGCAAGAAGGACTTTCTACTCGGAGCAAGAAAAGATTATTGGTAATATTGTAAAGCATATTCGTTTTCAAGAACGCTGGGATTGGGCTTGGTAAAGCCATCCCTTCAATTGTTGGTGCTTTTAAGAGCTTTACATGATTTTCAAGAAAATTACCAAAGGAATCGATTAATACTAGGATTAAAGCTAAAAAGGAGCTGATCTGGTTGCGGTATAAGCTGTTTCCTGTTGTTGTCGGCTTTTTCGTGGCAGTTTTGCTGATCAGCAACACAACTGCTTGTAAAATTGTCCAAATTGGTCCTTTCTTGTTTGATGGCGGGACTTTGGTTTTTCCGATCTCCTACATTTTTGGGGATGTGTTGACTGAAGTCTATGGCTATAAGCGCAGCAGGATTGCCATCTGGACTGGTTTTGGAGCTTGTGCCTTAATGGCCCTCATTTATCAGTTGGTTGGGCTTGCTCCCCCTGCACCTGAATGGGGGCTCCAGGATGCCTATCAATCTATTCTGGGACAGACGCCTAGGATTGTGCTTGCCAGTTTAATAGCATTTTGGTCCGGGGAATTTACTAATGCCTATGTTCTAGCAAAAATGAAGATCCTTACCAGAGGCAAATGGCTCTGGATGAGAACTATTGGAAGCACGGTTTGCGCCGAGTTTGTTGATTCATTTGTTTTCGTCGTTTTCGCCTTTTCAGGACTTTATCAGCCGGGAGTGCTGGCATATATTATTTTGAGCAATTATGTTTTTAAAACACTTTATGAGGCTTTGGCGACACCTTTCACCTATATCCTCGTGGGATGGCTGAAAAAAGTTGAAGAGTGCGATGTTTACGATTATGATACTCGGTTCAATCCGTTTCTCATCGGTGACTTTGGTGATGATGCTGTTCGAAACAACTAGCATTGTTCCCTCCTAACAACTGGGTGGCTCCGGGCATAAGATATCTTGGAGTTGCTCGTTGTGGGAGGGGATGGAAAAAGTGATTCTTGTAGTGATCGATCCCGGACACGGAGGGAAGGATCCTGGAGCAGTTTCTCCGGGTGGAGAACAGGAAAAGGAACAGGTTTTAAAAATTGCTCGCCAGATCAAGGCGTTGGAGGCTGGGTTTGGCGGAAAGGTGAGGTTTTATTTGACTAGAGACGGTGATTGGGAACTGAGTCCGGAGGCAAGGGCCAATCTGGCAAACAGACTCCAGGCAAGGTATTTCATCTCTTTGCATCAGAACAGTGATCGCAAGCATCAGGGACGAGGAGTTGAAGTTTACGCCCTGGCGCCTGGTGGGGAGGGTGAGAAATTGGCCCATCGGCTCCTGGAATCGCTGGTGGAGATGACAGGGTTGCGGAATCGGGGGGTAAAGTTTGCCAATTTTGCTGTTTTGCGCCTTACCAAAATGCCTGCTGTTCTCTGTGAGTGCGGTTTTTTAGGGACACCTCAAGAAGCAGAGATCATTACCAAACCATCGTTTCACAGATTGGCTGCACTGGCTATCTGTAAAGGACTGGCAGATTATTTAGGTTGCCCTTTTCGGGAAAGTTGGGGAACAGACAGTCTCTCTCGGTTGCAGCAGTTGGGGTTGCTTCCTCTGGATGTTGAACCTTATGAAGAAGTAATTTGGAAAGAGCTTGCTTCTGTTGTCGAACGTCTTCTAGAAGTAGAGGGTAAATTGAAGGTTTTGAGGGAAGATTTAAAGTAGGGATAAAGAAGATCTGGGAGGATCTTTAAGGTAAAGGGCTAATAGAGAATTAAGTAATAAGGGATAGGAGGCCCTTTGAAGCAATGGCTGGACCGAGAGTAGCTGTTATCGGTGGCGGCCCTGCTGGTCTTGCTGCTGCTTTAGAGGGTAGCAGGCTCGGCTTGAAGGTCGATTTGTTCGAAAAAAGAAAAATCGGAGAAAACATTCGGTGCGCCGAGGGGTTTATTGATTCTCTATGTCTTTTAGGGAAGCCAGAGGCTGGGGTTCGCTTCAAAGTCAAGGAAGCTATTCTCAAAGTTAAGCGGGAGTTCCGGGTAAACTGCGAAAGCATCAACCTCTGGATGATCGATAGAAAGGAATGGCAATGCTATCTTGCGGAGAAGGCCCGTTCTGCAGGAGTGAGGATTTACGAAAACTGCAGGATAACTCCTGAGCACCTGAAGCAACTGCAAAAGGAATACGACTGGGTAATTGATGCCAGTGGAGTCCCTTCGGTTACTTCGTTGGCTTTTGGTTTTCGGGACTACTACCGCCGCCATGGAGCAGTTACAGCACAGTATGTTGTCGAAGGTAATTTCTCCTACTTAAAGGACAAGCTCAAATTTGTCTTATTACCCAACTATCTGGGTTATTGCTGGGTATTTCCGAAAGGACGTGATCAGCTCGGAAGAGAGACGGCAAATGTGGGTATTGGGTGGTTTCAAGGAGGAGGTCCTGGTAAGTCTATCTGGAAGGAACTCGACAGGTTCGTAGAGCAAGAAGGGATTACAGGAGAGATTTTACGAAAGTTTGGAGGAATAGTTCCCATCAGGTTACGCCAAAATTTGCAGTTTGATAATATTTTGCTTGTAGGAGATGCTGCTGGTTGTGCTTCTCCCATGCATGGAGGAGGAATTGACGTGGCATTTATCACCGGGCAGTTGGCTGCCAGATGGATCGCTGCTTCACAAGAAGAGAGGGGGGATTTTTCCCGGGAAGTCTGGCAATTGTTAGGACCAAAACTCGAGGTAGAAGAACGCTTATGTAAGCTCTGGATGAAGGCTGGTTTTGATTTCCTTGACGGTCTGGCAAGTTTTGTGACCCGGGATTATCGACAAATCACCCCATGGTTCATTCTGCGTAACTTCCCGACCCTGATCAGTGAGTTGAGGGCAGGAATGCGCTTCTGGTCTGGATTGACCCGGGGTGACTGGAGGAGGGGGAGTTTTAGGGATCTCTTGAGTCCTTGAAGGGATCTTGTTTCTGAAGAAGTTCATAAGTTCTCTGATCAACTTCACCGGTAGTGGGGAGGCCATTAGATGCTTGGAAATAGCGAACTGCCAACTCGGTCATGGTTCCAAACCGGCCATCGCAGCGGCCAAAATACATTTTCACGTTTTTTAGACACATCTGAATGTAGACTACGTCGGGACCACAGCAACCTATTTTCAGTAGTCGGTGCCAGGGTTTTGTTGTCTGGTTGGGTGGACCGATGATCTTGACTGGTGTCCCGATCTCGACGATTTCGAAGACCTCAAGGATGTCTTTGTCGAACATCCGGATGCAGCCTGCAGAAGCTGCGGTTCCTATTGTCCAGGGTTTGTTGGTTCCGTGGATTCCGTAAATGCCCCAAGGGACATTTAAGCCAAGCCACCGGATTCCGAAACCTCCGCCCCAGTTGTATCCTTTATGAATGATTTTCCATTCACCGATAGGTGTTGGTGTTTCAGGTTTGCCAACTGCTACTGGAAATTCTTTGTAGATTTTATTGTTGATCAGGATTGAGAGGGTTTTCTTCTCAGTGTCCACCAGAATACTCACATTTTTGGTTTCTGAGAAACAGATTTTTGGTAAAAAAAAGAGGGTGGCAAGGACTGTAATGAAGAGGACAGCCGGAGCAATTGTCTGTTTCATCCTTTTCGAAGGAAACATTGTTACTTCCCTCCTGGATGAGGTATAAGTTTTCTTTAATCTTTAATCTTATTATTACCCTTTTTAGAAAAATCACGACCTTGAAATGCGTGTGCCTGCCGGAAAATGGAGGTAAGCGAAGATGCACGTGGTTATTGTGGGTTGCGGGAACCTAGGTTCATTGTTGGCCAAGACTATGTCAGAGGAAGGCCATGATGTGGTTGTCATTGATCGTAACAGTGCCTCTTTTGAGCGTCTTGGTTCTGGCTTTAATGGGACAACACTGGTAGGAGTAGGGATTGACGTTGATATCCTCAAAAAGGCGGGTATAGAAAACACCGATGCTCTTGCTGCGGTTACTACAGATGACAATACAAATATTATGGCTGCTCAAGTTGCCAAGGAGCTTTTTCAGGTTCCAAAGGTGATTGCCAGAATCTATGACCCAGAGCGGGAACAGATTTATCATGACTTTGGCTTAGAGACTGTATCTCCGGTTAAGATTGCCGCCAGTCAGGTCAGGTATGCTTTAGAATCCCAGAAAGTCCGGCACCGCTTTTCTCCAAATGAAGACCTGGAACTTGTTGAGTTTGAGGTTCCTTCTGGACTTCAAGGGAAAAAAGTTAGGGAACTGCAGATCGAAGGCCTTTTTCGGATTGCCGGGATTGTTCGGCGTGGCGAAGGAATCATCCCTGGTGATGATTTTGTTTTACAAGCTGGTGACGTAGTGTTGGGTTTAGCAGAAAGAGGCAACCTTCGCAAGGTTCAGGCGAAACTGCATCTTTAAAAACAGGAGGAAAAGGTGATGAAGGTCCTTGTAGCTGGTGGAGGTAAGGTTGGTTATTATCTTGTGAAGACCCTTATCGATGAGGGACACGAGGTTTCTCTTGTGGAATTAGACAGCAGCGTCTGCCAAACCATTGCTGCAGAATTAGATGTTTTAATTATCAATGGAGATGCCACAAAGCCGGACATTCTTGATGATGCTGGGATTCAGGATGCAGATGTGGTTGCTGCAGTAACCGGAAAGGATGAAGCGAATCTTGTGATCTGCCAGCTGGCAAAAAGAAAGTTTGGTGTTCCTAGAACTGTGGCTCGGGTGAATAATCCCAAGAACCAGCGGGCATTAGAACTCTTAGGAGTTGATGTGGCAGTTAGTAGCACTGCCGTTATTGCCCACTTTATTGAGGAAAGTATGGCCCTTTACCGCTGGAAAACACTCCTCACTTTTCCACGAGGAAACATGCATATTGTGGAAGTGGAGCTTGACCCACATTCTCCAGCAATTGGGAAGAAGGTCGAAGACCTTAACCTTCCTCATGATTGTGTTTTAGTTGCTGTAATTCGAGGAGAAGATGTTGTGATTCCTCGTGGTAATACTTTTCTTGAGGTTGGCGACGAAATTCTGGCGGTGACTCGCTCAGATGTGCAGTATGAGCTAGTGCAGCGGCTGACGGGCAAGAAACCGCACGGACTTCGCAAGGAAAACAGGGTGGGAGGAATCCTGCGTGGCAGACAACAGGTCAACTAAACACCTCTTTAAGGGTAAAACTGTTTTCCTTGGTATTGTCGTTGAGTTAGGTGTGGTTGTTGTTCTTGTATTCATTGGGATTATTGTTAGTTGGTTGGTGACTAGGTAATGCGGCAGCGGAAATTAAAGCTTGACATTCTCCTGATTTTTTACTATGCCGCCTTAATCATCATGGGTTTGGGAGCTACCATGCTCATTCCTACTTTTGTCGCTTTAGCCTTTCGCGAGTGGAATATTGCACTGGACTTTGTAATTGCGATTTTGCTTTCTTTTCTGACAGGCAACATTTTCCTCCTTTTTGTTCCACCCGAGATTCGCAGATTGAAGTTGTCATGGTTGCACGGGATGGTAGCGGTTACTGTAGCTTGGTTTATAGGAATGATTATTAGTGCTATTCCTTATTATCTTAGTGGTTTTTATGGGTCCTTTCTTGATGCTGCCTTTGATGTTATGAGCGGCCTAACAACAACAGGCCTGACCCTTATTCAGGACCTTGACCATGTACCTTATGGTATCAATATGTGGAGACACCTCCTGAGTTTCATCGGAGGGCAGGGTATGGTAGTTCTTGCGCTTGGGTTTTTGTTTCGTGACATTTCCGGGGCATTCAAGTTGTATGTGGGTGAAGCTAAGGATGAACATATTCTTCCCAATACTCGTAACACTGCTCGAGTGATCTGGGCGATCAGTTTAATTTACCTTTTTGTTGGAACTGTCGTCTTCTGGCTGATCGGGATGGGGATCGGGCTTTCTCCTTTGAGAGCCTTTTTTCACGGGCTGTGGGTTTTTATGGCTGCTTGGAGTACTGGGGGTTTTGCCCCTCAAAGTCAGAACATCATGTACTACCACAGTGTTCTCTATGAACTTGTCTGTTTCTTTTTTATGACTGTAGGTTCCTTTAATTTCGCCTTACATTATCATGTTTTTCGGGGAAACTTCCGAGAAGCATGGAGGAATATGGAGATCATCACTTTCCTCACAACTTTTTCCTTGCTCTTTCTGGTGGTTGCTTGCGGATTAGCGAAATTGGGTGGTTACACCGGTTTTTCAGGGGTGTTTCGTAAAGGTTTTTTTCACCTTCTTTCTGCCCATACCGGAACTGGGTTCATGACGATTTATTCTTCACAGTTTCATGGTTGGAGTGAGTTAGCAATTTCAGGGTTGCTTGTGGCCATGCTTCTAGGAGGTTCTGCCTGCTCAACTGCAGGTGGTTTTAAGGCACTTCGTGTCGGTATTATCTGGCATACCCTACTTCGTGAGGTAAAGCGCCTGATCAGTCCGGAGAGCGCTATTATTGCTGAAAAATTTCACCACATCAGAGACATTCTCCTCGAAGAGCGTCACGTGCGTGGGGCGATGTTGACTGTTCTCCTTTATATAGTAACTTTCACGATTGCGACAATTATCGGAACTGCCTGCGGTTTTTCTCTTTATGATGCGGCTTTTGAGGCAGCCTCGGCTACTGGTAATGTCGGTCTCAGCATTGGTGTAGCCACACCTGGTATGCCAGCAATCCTCAAAATTGTTTACATTTTTGTGATGTGGGTGGGAAGGTTGGAGTTTATGGCTGTGTTGGCTGGGGTTGCGTTTGTTTTTGAGGTGGTGCGGCGCAGATGAGAAAGATAGTGCCTGCAGTTTTATTAATGCTGTTGTTACTACCACAGCAGGCTGTAGCTGCGCCAGTTTCTAGTTCCCAGTTGCTAGAGAATCCCGACTGCTATGATCAGAAGTTGGTCGAATTTGAAGGAGAAGTTGTTGGTGATGTGATGGTCAGGGGCAATAATGCCTGGGTGCCAGTAAGTGATGGAAAAAACACTTTGAGTGTCTGGATGCCGGCTGCTTTTGCCAAAGAAATCAAATATATCGGCAGTTATCAGATCCGCGGAGACAGGGTCTGGGTAAAAGGGATATTTTACAAATCGTGTCCCCAACACGGTGGCTCTCTTGACATTCATGCCCAAAGCTTTAGGGTGTTAGAACGGGGGTATGAAGTGACCATTCCCCTAGACATGTCTCGTTTGATCACTGTGGTGGCTCTGGGCATCCTGACATTGGCTGTTATTGTCTTGAATCGTTATCTGGGGAGAGGCTATTTTTTCTAAAAATTGGGCTTGACCGGTTGCGTGCTTATGGGGTATAATGCTACCGTAAATGTAAAATGGTATGTATTAAGTGGGCGCGTAGCTCAGGGGGAGAGCACCTCCTTGACGCGGAGGGGGTCGGAGGTTCAAATCCTTCCGCGCCCACCAGTGGGGAACCCTCAAACCCGCAGGTCACAAGGCCTTGCGGGTTTTCGAGTTTTCTGGAAGGGGCCGGAGGGGGGCATCGGCATACCTGCTAATGGTCACAATCTTGTTGATCGGGTAGCTCACATTCTTTTTAGAACCGACAAACAGCACCTTATTGTTGGTGACATATAAGGTCCCTTCATCTGTTATTTCTTTGAACGTATCTACTACACGCTCTTCCCGAAATCCCCCAACTCGGTAGTAGACTTCCTTGGCGATCCTGAAGCTGACACTCCGCGAACCACCGACATAGCGCGCCCTTGTCCTTTCTTCTATCAACTCTGCCGGGACTTCGTAATGACAAACCTCCTCCTGAGGATGATTCTGGCTCTAAGACCGGAAGTTTGCCGTTCTTGGTCGCCGTCAGCCTCTTCAAGCGCACCAGTTCCCCTATCGTGTGGGAAATGTCTTCCTCTCCTGCACTCCGGGCACAATTCCGGATTTTTCAGGGTCCGCGCCCAGTGGGGGGGCGGAAAAATTCTTTTCCCAACTGCCGGCACACCGGCATTTTCGCACTACCCCTTTCCTGTCGTTTTGCTCTCAGCCTCCTCTCAATGTTTTCCTTCGCCAAACTTTGCCATTTTTCCTGCAAGACAAGAAAAATCTATCGATGATGATGTCTTCTGGGAGTATAGCAGTTAAATACCGATGTAAAGTGCATTTTTTCATTTTTTATAAATGCAGGTGATCTGGCAGGAGATTTTCAAAAACTGGAGAATAGTAAATTTTGTTTGAGACAAATAGTCTATTCAATATTGTGGCGAGTTCTTAGTGCGATCTTTGACAATTGAAAAGACCGCGGATATCTTGCGCTCAGCACAAAGCGAAAATCCACCATTGGGGGGTTACAGATGAAGGGAAACTTTTCCTGTTTTGCTCTGCTTTCCAAAGTTGCCAGAAGATTAAGGGTGATTAAAAATGATATCTACACCACAATAGCTGAAGACCTTCAGAAGATGATTGGAGAGGGCATTGTGGTCGTCAGCACCTTTGATCAGGCTACAAAGAGGTTTTGTATCCGGGCGATAGCGGGATTGAGAGGATGCCTGGAAGCTGTAGAAGAGATCTTTGGGAATAATCCTCTGGCTATGTCTTTTCAGCTCAAG
>DAINRC010000032.1:0-1300 GCA_036742135.1 Bacillota bacterium | reverse complement strand
GTACGAGGCTCGGCTTGTGCGCAGTGACGGGAGTGTCAGGGATGTCATTTTAACAGTTGCTCTAGAAGAAGAGCGAACGATCTCTTTGGTCTCACTCCTTGACATCACTGAGCGCAAGCAGATCGAAGAGAGTCTCAGGGAAAGTGAGGAAAAACTCCGCGTTATTACCGAATCTACCAACGACGCCATCGTTGCCATCGATGGGGAAGGAAGAATTTATTATTGGAATCCTGCTGCTGAGAAGATCTTTGGTTTTACAAAAGACGAAGCACTGGGCAAAGAACTACATTCTTTGATTGTGCCAGATTACTACTGCGAGGCTCATAAAAGGGAATTTCAAAAGTTCAGAGAAACTGGTCGGGGAAAAATGATTGGGACTGTATTTGAGGTTGCGGCAGTAAAAAAAGATGGAACCACATTTCCGGTAGAGGTCTCTCTTTCTGCCATTAGAGTCAAGGACCAGTGGCATGCTGTTGCTGTTATCAGGGACATCAGCGAACGCAAAGCTGCCGAAGAGCGCATTCGTTACCTCAGCTTCCACGATTCCCTTACAGGGCTCTACAACAGGGCGTTCTTCGAAGAAGAACTGAAGAGGCTGGATGTTCCCCGCCAGTTGCCTTTGAGCGTCATCATCGGTGACCTCAACGGCTTGAAGCTGGTGAATGACGCCTTTGGCCACCACGTTGGGGATGAATTGCTCAGGAAAGCAGCTGAGATCATTCAGAACTGCTGCCGCAAAGAGGACATTGTCGCCCGCTGGGGTGGAGACGAATTTATCATTCTTCTTCCTCAGACCTCGCTGGAAGAAGTGAAAAAGATCGCCAAACGAATTGCTGCTGCTTTCCAAAATGCTCCTGCGGAGCCAATAAAGCCAAGCATCAGCCTGGGCTACGCCACAAAGGAGAAAGCGGAAGAAAACATTTGCGAGGTTGTCAAATCAGCGGAAAACTGGATGTACCGGCGAAAGCTTTTTGAAGGAAAAAGCCAACGACACGCCATCATTTCTTCGTTTGAGCAGACCTTGTGGGAGGTTGCCCAGGAAACGAAAGAACATGTAGAGTGTATCAAAGAAATTTCCAGAAAAATTGCAGAAGCAATTGGTCTTTCGGAAAAGGAAATAGAAGAACTGGAGCTCCTTGCTCGCCTTCACGATATTGGAATGATCACTGTTCCCAGCGAGATCCTCAACAAGGAGGGGCCGCTGACTCCTGAAGAGTGGAAAACCGTTAAAAGACATGTGGAAGCGGGCTACCGGATTGCCCAGTCTTCGTACGAACTGGCGCCTATAGCTGAGGCGATT
>DAINRC010000031.1:14456-15408 GCA_036742135.1 Bacillota bacterium | reverse complement strand
CCCAAAATTCAGGTTTTCCCCGAACATTATTAAAGGCTTGCTCTAATTCTTGAAGTGCCGGCATTAAGTTCTCTGGCATGTAACATCCACCAAATTTACCAAAAAATCCCAAGTCATCAGGACCGTTACCTGTATAAGGGGTTGTCATCTCATATCTCTTTTAGAATCAAAACTTGTTTGATCTTAAGATATTTTCATTTTTCTGATAATTGATATATTTTAAGCTTATGGTGTTAGAAAATTTTACAACATGAAACGCAGAACGTTACCTCCCCTTAATGCTTTAAGAGCATTCGAGGCTGTCGCTAGAAATAAAAGTTTCAGCTTAGCTGCGGAAGAATTGTGTGTAACCCATAGTGCAATTAGCCATCAAATAAAGCAGTTAGAAGAATGGTTTGATAAAAAATTGTTTATTCGACACTCCTCTACCATCTCTCTCACGGCGGACGCCGAAGAATTATCGCTAGTTTGTACGCAGCTTTTTAATCGTTTAGAAGAATGCGTCTTTGAGTTAACTAATAAAACGTCAGAGGTAGAAGTTATAATAGGAGCTTCTCATAGTTTTATGGCAAATTGGCTAATTCCCAGATTAGAAAAAATCGAAATAATTTATCCCAATATCCATATCAAATTAATGACATGTAATGACTTAAAATTGTTAGAAAAAGAGAAAGTTGACATATTTATCAATAGCATAAATAAAAACCATATAACTCCTAACTTTTTGAATAAATATCTTTTATTTCCGGATAACATGGGGCCTATTTGTAATCGTGAAATAAATCCTCTTCATACAAAAAATGATCTTCTAAATTATCCATTACTTCATACCTACTCAAATAAAAGTGCATGGCATACATGGTTTGCTCAGTTTCAAATGAGCTTTTCCCAAAAACCGAATGATCGTTATTTCGATAGTCTTAATTTAATGATAGAAGCTGCTGTATCTGGG
>DAINRC010000031.1:6805-14446 GCA_036742135.1 Bacillota bacterium | reverse complement strand
TTTTGGTTTTATCTATTGTGACTATAATTTTTATGCCATGGTCAGAAAAAATAATGAAAATCGTGATGTCATGAATATTATTGATTGGTTAATGGCTGAAGAAAAAGTCAAAAAAATTAATCTTTAATTTTCAATACCTTATTTAATTGTTCATCTATAACGTCTATTTCACATTCTGTTCACGGTGTGCAGCCTAAAGTATTAACATAAACTTAATACGGAAACTGATGATGAGACTTGTAAAAAGAGTAATTGCTACAGCCTTATCCTTACCGCTTTTGTTGTTAGCAGGATGTAAAAGTATTCCTAGTTATTCAGCTGATTATGCCCAATCTAGAAATAGTATTCAAGGGATAGCACTGGATCAGGCTAAAGCCCAAAATATCGGCCTCCGCTTTACCTCAGCCTTTAACACCTTGGGCACACCAGAATTTGTGGAAAGAGCAGGATCGCTCTATTCCGACCAACTGTTTATTAACGATACGTTATCGCAATTTTCATCCCGCCAAAATCTGCTGGAGCATTTTCAAGGTATGAATAAGAGAGTCAGTAATGTTAGCGTTAAGCTGTTAAACACCTCTTATCATCAGGACTCTGCCTATGTTCACTGGCATATGGCCTATGACTTTAAAATGTTCGGCACGACTCGTAGTATGGACTCTTATGGTATCAGTGAAATCAAAATCGATTCGAACAATAAGATTATTTTCCAGCAGGATTTCTGGGACCCTGCGAATGGGCTTTACCGCTCCCTGCCTTATCTTGGAGGGGTCTATTCATGGCTACTGCCTTTCAAAAATTAGTGCTCAGCACCACGTTACTGATAGGATGTAACTTCAATCTATTTGCGCAGGCACAAAGTATGAATCAATGCGGCAATGGTCCGCTAATGGTGGGGCAAAAACAGGTCGGTATGGCCAGTTATTTTGCCCAAAACTGTAGCCTGTCCTGGGAAAAACAAAATATACAGATGGAGTTTTCCTATATACAGAATATTCCGGAATGGGCGTTTAAGCGTGCGGCCACGCATTTGCTCAAGCGTAACGTCAAAGACCCTAACACCCAAGTTATCTTTAACCCTATTACCGAATTATATCGTCCAGTAAAATCAGGAGACCTTTACCGTTTAAAATACAACCATGCTACACAGACTCTGAGCTTATCATTGAACCAGCAAGGTTTAGGGCAGCTTAAACATCCTCTGGCACAACAATATTTCAATATTTGGCTGGGTCCCCAGCCATTTAGTGCTAAATTAAAACAGCAATTATTAAATTAGTATCTACCGCTATGTCGAAACATTTTATCCTGATGGTTGAAGACCATTATGAACTGGCCTCTACCCTATGCGAGTTTCTAGAAGAACATGGCTTTGTGGTCGATCATGCCCGCAATCTGAATGCTGCTAGACAATTACTCAAACAGCAACGTTATCATATCTTGCTACTAGACATTAATTTGCCTGATGGTTCTGGGTATGAATTGTGCGAGTGGTTACGTAATGAAGAGGGTTTGGACTTACCTGTATTGATGCTCACCGCTCGGGATACGTTGGATGATAAACTCAAAGGCTTTAGTTCTGGGACAGATGATTATTTGGTCAAGCCCTTTGACTTTAACGAGCTGGTGGTCCGGGTCAAGGCCTTGATCAAACGCTCCTTGGGTGAAGTATCTAACAGTCATCTAAAAATTCATGACCTAATTCTGCACCCCGCAACACAACAACTAACTCGAGCTGGGCAGAACATTGAATTGCCTCCGATTCAGTTTAAACTTTTGAAGCTACTTATGCGTCATTCCCCTAAAGTACTAACTAAACAAGAAATTATGATGGAGCTTTGGGGTGACGAAGAGCCAGAAAGTGATGCTCTGCGTAGTCATATCTATAATTTACGCAAAATGGTCGATAAACCCTTTGAACAAAAGTTGATTCACACCATATCCGGTATCGGTTTAAAAATTGCTTTCGAAGATGAAGCTTAATTTAGGTACACCACGACAATCAACCCAGTGGTCATTGTCAGATCAACATTCTGATGGGTACCAAGATAGTATTGCCTGTCAAACAGCTCCACACGCCAGCCCAGTTGCTTGCATAGCTTCTGTACCAGTTGCAGGCCAATGCCATGTCCTTTGATTTCCAGTTGCAGCTGGTGTCCGGAAAGCTCCTGGACTTTGGCGTTATTCGGTAAAGGAATACCTATTCCGTTGTCAGCAATTAGCACTTTATTTTTTTGCAGAATCACATCAATTTCTGTGCCCTGTGAATAGTTCAGCGCATTGCGCAGAATATTACCAAATACCATTTTGGTCATCGACGGATAAAGTTTACGCGGCTGTTCATTGAGGTCCTTTTGCAGGTCAATCTTTATACCTTTGTTATGGCTAACGCTTTCCAGATCCTGCACCAGATTGTCTAGACATTCTGAAAGCATGGTCGGTTCAGCAGTTAATGTGTTGGTGGTATTGCGGGCGATGGCCAGCAATGTATCGACCAGCAGTTGCATATCTTCAATGGTATTGTGCAAGCGGGTAAAGGACTTATTGTCACCATAGCGTGCCTGACAGAGCTGCACATTGCCCTTTAAAATGGTCAAAGGAGTACGCAGCTCATGGCTGACATCACCAGTAAATTCGCGTTCATGCTGAATAAACTCACTGAGTACCTGATGATATTTTTCGAGCGCCTGCTTGAGATATTCCGCTTCCAGATTGGAATCAGTACGGATGTCCTGAAACGGCGAAGCCTGATTTTTCTGGTGTTCCCAATCAATATGCTCCAGAGCATTGGCCAGTCGGGTAATCGGGGAAAAATAGCGCCGGGCACGACGATTCCACCACCACAGCACGCTATACAGCACAAACAGGCTGACCATTAGCGGTGCTAGACCAAACAGCCAGACAAGCTTATTAACGTTACTTTCACCAAACACAAGCAGCACATGCTGTCCGTCTTTTTCACCATAAACGGTCATGCGCTCTTTGCCATCTACAAAATGCCGGTTCACCCCTTGCTCAAGCTGCATGTGGCGAAATTGGACTGGTGGCACATCGCTCCAGCGATAACCATACAAGTTTTTGGTGTCGGGCAGTTCAGCTGCCTGATTACGTTCCATCCGCTGCCAGTAGTGTGACATTTCCTGTTCCAGCGCAGTTCTGAGCAAGGAACCCTTGATCACCCAGGTACTACAGGCAATCCCAATCACCACAGACAAGGCAATGAATCCGATTTGCAGCCAGTAGTAGCGGTTAAACACTTCACCCAAAGGATGATCGCGTTTGTCCCTAAACAGCCTTAACATTGCTATATTCCTCGCTGTCCCATCCGATTTATCATTCAATTATATGGCTTTTTTCTTAAACAGAAAGTGACCGATCACCCACTCACGGCCATGGTCATAACCGAACAGCTCTGCACAGGCTATAAAGAAAATCCGCCAGCGCTGCCACCAGATTGCCGCATCTGCGCCATAGGTCTGTTCAAACAGGGGCTGCAGCTCGGCGTGCTTCTGGTCCATATTCTCTAGCCATGCATTTGCAGTACGTTCATATTGGGTGCCGGCCCATTGCCAGTGCATTTTCAGCTGCAAATGCTGCTGGAAATGCAGAAAGGTTGAGGCGGCAGGCATAAGCCCCCCACTAAAGAAATATTTTGACATCCAGTCAAATTCATTTTTTACTTCAAACGGATAATGCAGAAAACGGTGACAGAAAATATGACACCACAGCAAGCCATCCGCTTTCAGCCAAGTGCTAATATTTTCAAATAGTTTCTGATAATTACGTACATGTTCAAACATTTCTACCGAAACCACACGGTCGAAATAAGCGGCTTCCAGTTGCAGTACATTGATGTCGCAGGTCATCACCGTCAGGTTTTCCAGTTTTCTCAGATGGGCCTGTTCCTGAATATACTGACGCTGGGTTGAGGAGTTTGACACCACGGTAATGCGGGCATTGGGATAATGCTCGGCCATGTACAAGCTTAAAGAGCCCCATCCACAGCCTATTTCCAGAATATCCTGTCCATCCTGTAGCTGTGCACGCTGGCAATAGCTGGCAAGTGCCGCTTCTTCCGCCTGATCCAGCGTAGTATGTGTATATTCAAACAGACTGGCGCTGTATTTCAGACGCTTGCCCAGCACCGCCTGAAAAAATGCGGTGGGCAGTTCATAGTGCTGCTCATTGGCTTTGTCAGTCTCGATGGCAATCTTGCTGTTTTTCAGCATATGCAGCACATCCATATAGCGCTGGGCAGCCAGTGCCGGGTCAAAGCGCCCTTCCTGCGCCAGACGTTTTTTGCTTAAGCTGCGAATGCCGGCCCGAATCACAGTATCGGGCAGTTTGCCACTTTCGACTAGTTTTAAAGATTGTTGAATCATAAAGTCCATTTAATTACCTACTCTTTGGGTGGCCACGGAATAAACATTGAAGTTCGTCGTTGATAGTCTTTATAGTTATCGCCGCGATGTGCCAGCGCCTGTTGTTCACTAAAGGGAATTCCGGTGATGTAGTACAAAAACAGCCACATCAACAGTGGATACAACCATAATTCATAAACACCTGCCGCCAGACCAAGGATTGGATAAGCAAACCAGTGTAGCCATTCAAAAAAATAGTTTGGATGACGTGAATATTTCCATAGTCCCCGATCCAGGGTTATGCCCTGGTTTTGCGGATCAAGCTTGAAACGGTAAAGTTGCTGATCAGCCGTGCCTTCCCCCATCAGGGCCAGCAGCATGATTATGGCTGCCAAAAGCACTGTGAGCTGTGTCCAGTCATTCCACTGCTGGACAGGAATGCTCAGCAGCTCTAGCATCGGATAGGAAAACAGCACCACCAGCCCAGCCTGAAACATAAAAAAGGCCAGAAAACCGAGATGCTGATAATCGCCCATGGCCCGGCGCATATTGGCATAACGGGTATCTTCTGCAGTTTCACTGGCATAACGTCGTAGTAGATGCCATGTCAAGCGTAAAAACCAGATGCCACTAAACACACCCAGAAATACCCGAACTAACAGCGGTGCAGTTTCCATCACCCAGGCCGCGATAATGACGTTGAGTCCAATACAAAAGCTCCACGCCACATCGACCAGTCCGGCACGCTGGTTATAGGTCACCAGCAGCCAGCTACAGAACATGATATAGACATTCAGTACCAGTAAATTCAGCAGCATGTCAGCCCTCCTGTTTTATTTCGGCTTAGTAAGCACTGGCTTCGAACACCAGATGTACATCACTGATCACGCCTTCACGGAAGCCACCTTCGCAATAACACAGATAAAAATCCCACATGCGGATAAAGCGCTCATCAAAACCGAGCTGCAGAACCTGATCACGCTGTTCCAAGAAACGCTGACGCCAGCAGTTCAGGGTTTGAGCATAGCTCTGACCGATATCTTCCAAATGCTTGAGACGCAATTTTTGCTCAGAAGCAGCATGGGTTATTACACTAATACAGGGAATAAAACTGCCCGGAAAAATATAGCGCTTGATATAGTCCACTGTATTCAGGGCTTTCGAATAGCGTGCATCTTCAATGGTGATAGCCTGAATCAGGGCCAGACCATTCGGCTTGAGGAGCTCATGACATTTACGGAAATAGGTCGGTAAATACTGTTCACCCACGGCCTCGATCATTTCAATCGACACCAGCTTATCGTATTTGCCTTCCAATAAACGGTAATCTTTCAGCTGGACAGTGACGCGATGTGACAGTCCAACTGCAGCGACCCGAGCCACGGCTTCATCATACTGTGCCTTAGAAATGGTTATGGTGGTGACTTTACAGCCATACTGCTGTGCGGCATAAATGGCAAAACCGCCCCAGCCACTGCCAATTTCGACTAAATGATCCATCGGTTTCAGCTTGAGTTTCTGGCAGATCAGCTCTTTTTTATAATCCGAAGCCTGTTCCAAACTCATACTGGGCTCTTTAAACACCGCACTGGAATACATCATGGTGCTATCCAGCAAGAGCTTGAAAAAGTCATTGCTCAGGTCATAATGCTCGGCAATATTTTTGCGGCTGCCATCAATCGAATTCTTGCGCGATTGGTACCAGGCCTTTAAGAGCAACTGGCTGGCCTTGGTCACTGCATTCTGGTTCATCCGGTCTAATACATCTCGGTTGCGTGCCAGAATGCGGATCACATCCACTAGATCTTCACTACTCCAGTAACCGCGGATAAAACCATCTGCTGCACCGAGCACACCATTGCGGAACAACAGTTCCATCAGACGGGAATCATGCACCTCAATCACTGCCTGCAGATCACTGCTTTCCCCGACGTCTCCGTTCCAGACGCCTTTAAAAATCAGCTGACCATGCCGTAATTTCAGCAAATGCCGTAATACCACCGGCAGTGTGCTTTGCTGTCCCATGAATAGTGTCTTCATCGCAATGTGTTTCCTTTTTCTTTTTTAGGATGTCGATAAAATGGAATTTTCTTTTTCCATAAACGAAAGGCATGCAGATAAATTCCGCTGACCATCCTGAAGGGTTCAAGAACTTTCAGCACAGCATAACGATGCTGCTGTGAAGGAACAGTGATGGCCTGCAGGGAAAATTTCAGGGTGGCATCGAATTGCAGCACGCCCTGCTGAAACAACTGCATATGAATCACGTTCTGCTGATCGGAGAAGCTGAAGCGCCAGCGGTAATCCAGTGCCATCGGCATGAACGGCGATACATGAAAAGCCTTTTTAAAATCAAATTGGTGACTCTGGTAGGGCGCATGTTCAGCTGCATTTTTCCGGCAGTCGTGGATATAAACCTGACGTTCATTCCACGGTGTGTTGGTGATTTCGCTGAGGACAAAGAGCAATTGATCGGTGGCATCAAAGACCAGATAAAACACTACAGAATTAAAGCGAAAGCCGAGTGTGCGTGGTAAAGCGAGCACCCGGATGGAAGCGGCATGCGGCAATAGATAGTTTTCCCGTTTGATCAGCAGGCGTACAATTTTTTGCCGGATCGAACCACATTCCATGGTCAGAAAGTCATGCTCATCCAGGGTCAGTAGATTCCAGCGGCTAGAAGACCACAGCCAGGATTTTCGGTTAAAGCTCGCAAGCTGATCCGGATCAAACCATAAATAGCTTAGCTTGCTTTCAAAAGCGTGGGCTTTGGGCAAATAACGGCGATGTCGAATTTCAGCAGCGGCGATCGCCAATGGATACATCTGCATCATGTGCTCCTAGGCTACCTGCTCAGTCTGTTGCAGCAACTGATTTACAACCCATGAAGCACTACGCGCCCCATCTTCGTGAAAGCCCCAGCCCCAGTAGGCACCACAGTATGAGGTGCGGTTCTGAGTATTGACTTCGTTCCAACGTTGTTGCGCTTCAATCGCGGAGGCATCAAACACCGGATGACGGTAATGCCGTTCTACCCAGACTTTTTTCGGATCAATGGCAAAATTAGGATTCAGGGTGGCAAAGACCTGAGTTTTGCATTTCAGGTTTTGCAGCTGGTTCATCCAGTAACTGAAACCATAATGAATGCCACTGTGCTGGAAGGTGTTCTGTTCGGATGCCTGACTCGGGGTCACATGCACATGCCAGCTGGCCCACTGGCGACGGGATTTAGGCATGATGCGGGTATCGGAATGCACCACCATGCGGTTATCCTGATAGC
>DAINRC010000031.1:230-6795 GCA_036742135.1 Bacillota bacterium | reverse complement strand
ACGGTAAGCCACGACGGGCGTTCTTTCAGCTGCAACATACGATGATGCTGAAAATAGCTCACCACAAATTTATACGGAATCTGTCCAGCTTGCTCCACTGGACAGGACCACAGCGCCCCGCACATCGGATAGAGATGTTCCTGACGAAAAGCTTTCGAGTAGCCATGCTGATTCAGATACTCATCAATAGTTAGCTTTGCATCAACCTGTTCGACATCCAAATCTACATTCGCAGCATAAAAACGGAATAAATCCGATAACATCACGCGAAAATCGGCGTTAAAAAAGTTTTGCGGTCGGAACAACAGCGAGAATTTTTTTGAAGGATTGTACTGCAAGCCAGTGACCTGATTATTCACCGAAAAACCCATGTCACTGCTTTGCGATTGAATCCCGAGTTCTTTCAACATTCTGCAGAACAGTGGATAGTTATGTTCATTAAACACAATAAAGCCACTGTCTACTGCGACCTGTTCGCCCTCTATATTCAACTGATGGGTGTCAGTATGACCGCCAAAGTAGTTATTCTTTTCAAAGACGGTAACTTCATGCACTTTACTTAATTTCCAAGCCGCATACAAACCGGAAATACCTGAACCAATAATTGCGATTTTCATGGTGATTCCTTCGATTGAATCGTGTGAGCGCCCGTCGTGGTGAGTTTTTTCTGTTTTCGAGCCTGTCTAATTTTACTTGCTTCATAGACCCGTGCGGGAATTGGCTTGAGCCCCCAGACCAGCCCGAGCCAAGACATGAGTTTCAGCAGGTAATAGGTCACATCAATCTGCCACCAGTAAAAGCCCTGCCGGGTACTGCCAGCATAATAATGATGGTTGTTATGCCAGCCTTCGCCCAAGGTAATGATGGACAGGAATAAGTTGTTGCGGCTGTGATCTTCAGTGTCAAAATCCCGGCTGCCATAATAATGCGCCAATGAATTGATACACAAGGTGGCATGGGTCAATAATACGGTAGAGATGACAAAGCCCCAGACCAGCAATTGCAGGCCAGACGTACCGAGTTGCGGCCAGATAATGGTCAGCCATTCCCCAAATGCATAAATTCCGCCCGCGGTCAGTAACACTACAATTAAGCTGAAACGGTCCAGCCAGATCAGTTCTGGATATTTTAGCCAGTCATTAATGACTTCTTTACGCGTAGCAAAGTTATATTCGTTTAAAAACCAGCCGATGTGGCTGTACCAAAAACCATGCGTCGAGGAATGTGGGTCTTGCAAGGTATCGGTATAGCGATGGTGATAGCGGTGATGTGCCGCCCACCACAGTGGGCCACGCTGTGCACTCATGGTGCCAATCAGCACAAACAGGAACTGTACCGTGCGCGAAGTCTGAAAAGTTTTGTGTGACAAATAGCGATGAAAAAAAGCGGTAATGGAAAACATGCGGATCAGGTAGAACAGCAGCATAAAGCCAATCGCAAACCACGACACTCCCACCCAGAACACGGCAAGACAGGCCAGATGCAATAGAGTAAAGGGCAAGATCCTCAGCCACTGAATCTTGCTGTTTTCAGCCGTCAGTGTTTCGGGCGCTGTGGGTGTAGACCAGCTGTCTATCCATCGCATCAGAATTTTCAACATGGACTCATCCTACTTTCAAGCGATTGTCTTTATTCTATTTGATGAGTGTAATCAGTCAGGTATGAATTTTATGTGAAGTCAATAAAAAAGCCGAACCATAGAGAGAAATGCAGTTCGGCAAAAGGGTAACAGATTAATGCGGCAATTTGATCAGTTTTGTCACGTCATAACCATAATGTTTTGCAGTTTGCAGATAGGATTGATAAGTGGCTTCATCCAGCTGCGGTTCACGTGACAAAATCCACAGGTATTTAATACTTGGGCCACCTACCAATGCCACTTTATATTCTGGGTCTATTCGTAATATCCAATAATGACCTTTGCTAAATGGTATCCATCTTAAACCTTGTGGCAAAAAACTGACCTTTAATTTGCTGTTGCCCGCATTTTGCGGATAGGCCTCCCCTTCAGAGCTGATCATCTCATGATTGGCAATCCTGCAACTATTCAAGACACGCATGGTTTGATCAGCATTGACGCTGTATTGCGCCATGATATTCGAGACACACTTACGTTGAAAATACATCGGTAAATGCGCAATTTCATACCACTTTCCTGCATACCGCTGGATATCCACCTGATCGACTGGCTGAGGTGCAACAGTTTCTGCTCGAGTCGTTGTACTTAAGCTGATGATGGTCAGTGCGGTCGCTGCAAAAACAGACTTAAATAGCATTTTCATTTTTTCGCCTAGTTTTATCACAGTCTTAAGATAACCCATGCAGGTGTGAACAAAGCGTGAAGACCAAATGATGCTATTCAGTTTCTCCACATCAGGAAATGTCATCTGAATATTCAGAATCCGGGCGTTATTGCAGTTTTTTGAGAAACCCAAACATGATTACTGTTTCAAAGCCACTTTTTGCTGTCATCTACAACAGGTATTCTAAACATCACATGCTGAATCATGGCATAGGAGATACTGCCCTTGAACGGAATCTCTGGTAACTGATCAAATTTGAAAAATTGCGCATCGCTTAGTTCATTTTCCTGAATATGAATTTCACCCGCATGATATTCTGCCTTGAAAGTCATCATCAGATTGCTGGGAAACGGCCACGACTGACTGGCCAGATATTGAATATCTTTGATCTGCCGCCCCTTTTCTTCCAGCATCTCACCGCGTACTACCTCTTCCAAGGTTTCTCCGACTTAAACAAAGTCTGTAATCAAGCTGTATCTCTGGGTTTTGTTGCTAGCATTTTTTGCCATCAGAATTTCATCTGTACCCCGGGTAATGAAGTTAATCACATAGGGATTCACCCGCGGATTCTAGTTATAACCACAGGATGGATAGATCATGGCATATTAGCTGGCGTGCTGCTGGGAGGAAGTACGTTACTGTTCTGAACGATGTAAACATCAGTCCAGACGGCGGCCAAAATCAAACGCTTAAAAATGCTTGTATTGCCGTAAACAATAGGCCCGTATCACCTCGGGCGAACGCAGTTGCAGATGCTTGGTTTTTCGTCCAGTCACGCGTTCACGCCACATTTTAAAGCTACTCGGTTTCATATTTTGCCGCATCAACCGGATCACCGCAGCTTCATTCAGGCGAAACTCAGTCTGGATGGCTTCAAATGGGGTTCGATCTTCCCAAGCCATTTCGATAATTCTGGATAAGTCTTCTTCAGAAAATTGATTCATATCATTCTCGTTTTTAATAATCATTAAGCGTCAATAAGCTTTGTCAACTTTAATCTAACTAAAAGCATAACAATACAATCATGAATTTTTTGTGATTTTTCTCTAGTTTTAAGGCCTAAACACAAATAAATGGGCCAGTTTTACCAGCCCTTTTGAGTATTAATTACCTCTATAAGTCGAATATCCATAAGGACTCAACAGTAGAGGAATATGATAATGGTTGACGCTTCCATCTACTTTAAAAATGACTGGAACTTCAGGGAAAAAAGTATTTTGCTTATTTTTTTTAAACCAGTCCTCGGTTTTAAAGGTAACTTTATAAATACCGGCTTCAAACTTCTGATTTTCAGGAAACAACGCAGTGATACGGCCATTGGGACCAGTATATTGCTGATTTAATTTTACCCATTTTTCGCCGGTACTTTTTTCAAGTATCACCATGACTTGAGCGGAAGGCAGGCCACTTTCCAAATTCAATACATGCACACTTAAGGGGTTAGTTTGTGCAAAAGTCATTGATGTTAATAATAACGTTGAGAGTGGCAATAATTTTTTAAACATAATGAATTCCTTAAGGATTGAAAATAGACTGAACAGCTGTTTCAGCGCAGTAATGGTCATTTTTTGCTCCACCTGCTCCAGCAACACCAATGGCACCGACTACTTGATTTTCATAACGCACAGGTATGCCTCCGCCTAACAACAGTAAATTTGATAAAGTGGTTAAATTTTTTGCATCCTTGTTTTCATGGACATTTTGGCTTAACAACAAGGTCTCCATTTTGGTGGATAAAGCGGTATAGGCTTTCTTTTCGGCTGCGCCCAAATTATGCGGTCCGACAGTTTCATGCCTGTTTGCCATCAAGGTATTTCCTCCCCTATCCACTACAACCACAGCAATGTTGTGCTGTATTTTTTGACACGCGACCACTGCAGCATCAAGAAGAGTTCGTGCTGATTGGGAATCAAGTGAATAAACTTGATTCAATTGAATGGATTGTGCAAAAGTACTGATACTCATCAGCATAACTGTTGCAATAAGCCCTTTGAGTTTGTTCATCATGATTGCCCTGAATTAAGTTTTAAAAATCTTATACAACTTGAATGATTTGAATGATGACAATTACATTACAGAGTTGTCATCATTCAAAATGAGTCTGAACAAAATGTGTATTCTAATTATCGAAGATGAAGTGAAGATCGCCTCATATCTGGTTAAAGGGTTAAATGAGTCTGGCTATGAGGCGCAATGTGCCCATTCAGGGCTAGAAGGCTTGGAAAAGTTAAAGATGCATGCATATAGTCTGGTTATATTAGATGTAATGTTGCCCGATATTGATGGCTGGACTGTCCTGAAAGTATTACGACAGTTTTCCAAGATTCCCGTTATTTTTCTTACCGCAAAAGATCAGGTGATCGATCGGGTCAAAGGTCTGGAACTGGGCGCCGATGATTATCTGGCTAAGCCTTTTTCTTATATTGAATTATTGGCCCGAATTAAGAGCCTGCTTAGACGCCAGCAGTATGTGCAGGAAAACCAATTAGAAATTGCCAATCTAAAATTGGATTTGATCAATCATAAAGTTTGGCGTAATAAGCAGTTAATCGAACTCAGCAAAAAAGAATTCAATTTATTGCACTTTATGCTGAGGCATCCAAATGAAATTATTACACGTAGGCAAATTGCTTCCGAAGTGTGGCATATCAATTTTGATACTGATACGAATTTTATTGATGTCGCGGTGCGACGCTTACGCAATAAAATTGATGAGGCGCATGATATAAAATTAATTCATACAGTTCGCGGTTTAGGCTATAAAATTTCGGCAGAGAAGTAATGTTTAAATCCATTCGTTCGCTAGAACTACGAATAACGCTACTGGCTACAACTTGTGCTGCAATGGTCCTGTGTGCTGTAGCATTGATGACCTATCTAGGCATCAACCAGATTTTAATTTCGCAGCAAGATCGGGCTTTGGTTGACCGAATAGAACGTCTGGAAACTTTGCTGCAAGACAGTCGCAATATTGAACAGATTATCGCGCGTCCAAAGCTGTATCAAAACATGCTCGGAAATCAAGACAATCTGTTTTTATTGATTCACGGCGATCAGATTCTGATTAACATCAATCCTCTTGGCATTCCTCTGCCTAAATTTACCCTTCAGCCCCAAATCCAATTCCGTGATTTATCTGTTCATGCTTACCCCACCCGTATTGCATGGAAAACCATTCAAATTAATCGACAGCCCTATCTATTAATTGCGGGCAAGCAGTGGTCGGAAAGAAAAGACATTATCTCGCCTTTTCAAAAACATCTTTTTATCTACGTGGTTACTGGTATTCTGGCCATTTTCATTCTTTGTGCTATTACCAGCCGTCTGGGATTGAACTCATTAAGAACCCTGCGCGAACAAACCCATGCCATTAGTATTCACAAACTTGAACAGCGACTCAATCTGATTCATCCTCCTGGTGAGATTGAACAGCTCGCTTCCGATATCAATGCCATGCTCGACCGTATTGAAATAGGATATAGTCAGCTGAATCGTTTTTCCGAAGACATTGCGCATGAATTTAGAACTCCTTTGAATAATTTAATCGGCCAAACCGAAATTTTACTCATGAGTGAACGTAGTCCCGTACAGTATCAGGAAGTCATGATTTCCAACTTGGAGGACTATCAACGTTTAAAAAGAATGATTGACAGTATGTTATTTCTAGCCCGCGCAGATACACAAAAGGTTTGCTTAAACAAGCAGAAGATTCAGCTTCAATTATTTATAGAAAATATATTTAGCATTTTCGAGTATCAAGCCGAAGAACAACACTGCAATTTTGTTTTAGAGCTTGAAACAACTGAGTTAGTAGCAGATCCAGAACTGTTACAACAAGCGCTGTATAATCTGATCTCCAACGCACTGATTCATGGCGGCAATCATAGGACTATTTATGTGCATAGCCATCGAAAAACTATCAATAACATGTCTATGATTGCATTATCAGTAATCACAAGTGGTTTAGAAATCTCTCCAGAGCATTTGTCTCATATCTTTGAGCGATTTTATCAGTGCAATTCCAGCAGACATAATACTCATCAAACCGGCGGTTTAGGCCTGTCGATTGTGGCCTCTATTATGACGCTTCATGAAGGAACTTATCATGCAGTAAATAGGGCAGAAGGTATAAGTTTTGAGGTAATTTTTCCTGAAGCGTATATAGAAAAGTTATAAATACCGACCTCTTCACAACATGAATTTGACTAGTAAATATACGGAATAATCACAAATAAAAATCGATATAAAATATTTTTCTTTAA
>DAINRC010000031.1:0-220 GCA_036742135.1 Bacillota bacterium | reverse complement strand
TACAGATTAAATAAAACCAACATAATCAATTATATACAAAAAATCGAATTAATAGTTCTTTTACATTGCTCACATCAACTTGGCCTGAGGACTTTGTTTTTGGAAACAGCAGACACGAGCTACTTACCCTCATCAAAGTTTTTAAACTCTTTGGAAAGCTGACTGAGTGTTTTAACTTGTTTTCCATAGCGGCGGCATGAACGGCAAAGCAATAAATGAA
>DAINRC010000030.1:16147-16382 GCA_036742135.1 Bacillota bacterium | reverse complement strand
AAAACTGGAGAGCGGTGACCCTCGCAGGCGGCCAGAGCGCAACCTCAAACTGGAGGCCCTGGTCCCGGTTCTGCGCCAGGAGATCCCTTTGCTCGTCCACGCCCACCGCGCCGATGACATCCTCACGGGCTTGCGGATCGCTAGGGAGTTCGGGGTTAAGGTGATCCTCCAGCACGCCACCGAAGCCCACAAGATCGCCGAAGAGCTGGCAGCACAGGAAGTTCCGGCAGTCGTT
>DAINRC010000030.1:0-16048 GCA_036742135.1 Bacillota bacterium | reverse complement strand
CCACAGCAGGAATCCTCGCCCGCGCCGGGGTTAAGGTGGCTCTGATGACCGACCATCCGGTAGTCCCGGTCCAGTATCTCACGGTGGCGGCAGCCCTTGCCGTCAGGGAGGGCCTGGATGAGGAAGAAGCCCTGAAGGCGATCACCATCAACCCGGCGGAAATCCTAGGGATCGAAGATCGGGTGGGAAGCCTGGAACCAGGAAAAGACGCCGATATCGTCGTCTTCAGTGGCCACCCCCTGGACTGGCGGACGCAGGTGGAACTCGTTATCGTCAACGGTGAAATCGCCTACGAGGCGGGTAAAGAGCTGGCCAACAGGTTTCAAGAACGAGGTTGAGCAGCTTTTTTCTCTCTCAGGCTGGTGATGTGGTCAAGCATTTCCAAGGCTGCGGGATCAACCGTCCTTTTGATGTTCTTGGGATCCTTGATCCGGTCCTTGCGCTTCACGGATGGCTTGGAAACCTGGAGAGAGGTATCCCGAAACCGCGGCACCCCTGCTCCCCCCTTTCACTTTTCCCTGAGGAGGCGGCGTAGGACCTTGCCAGTCGTTGTTTTGGGAAGGGCAGAAACAAACTCGATATAGCGGGGGACCTTGTAGGAAGCAAGGTTCTCCCTGCAGTAATCTTTGAGCTCCTTTGCTGAAACCTCGACTCCGGGCCTGGGGACGATGTAGGCCTTGACCTCCTCCCCACGCAAAGGATCACCCACTCCCACAACGGCCACCTCAAGGACTGCTGGGTGCTTGAAGAGCACCTCTTCGACCTCTCGCGGGTAGACCTTACAGCCACCTTTGTTGATCATGTCTTTCTTGCGGTCGACAATATAATAGTAACCATCCTCATCAACATAAGCAAGGTCACCTGTGTGGAACCAGCCACCCCGCATCGCTTCTGCCGTTTCCCGAGGCTTATTCCAGTAGCCCTTCATCAGATAAGGGCTGCGGGTGACCAGTTCCCCAACTTCTCCTGGAGGTAGGTCTTTGTCTTCATCGTCAACAATGCGGATTTCCACTCCAGGGAAAGGGCGCCCGATCGACCCCGGCTTCTGCGGCCCCTCAACAGGGTTGTGGGTGACCACAGGAGAAGTCTCGGAAAGACCATAGCCTTCAATGATCGGGAAGCCGAAAACCTTCTGGAACCGGTGGAAGACCTCTTCGGGAACCGGGGCCGCACCGGAAAAAGCGGTGCGCCAGGTAGAAAGATCATGCTTTTCTCGCCTGTAAGCCTCGAGGATTTGGATGTAGAGCGTCGGGGGACCGAAGAAGTAAGTCACTCCGTATTTCTGAAAGAGCTCGAAGAAGCGGGAAAGATTCCAGCCCTGGTGAACAACAACCGTGGCTCCGGAAACCAGGCTTACATTGAGCACACAGGTCTGGGCAGCAATGTGAAAGACCGGAGCCATCAGCAGACTGACGTCATCAGGGGTAAACTTCATCGTCTGGGAAAAAACGAAGGCATTGCGGGCCAACCCGTCATGGGTGAGCATCGCTCCCTTGGGCTCACCAGTAGTTCCCGAGGTGTAGATCAGTTCGGCCACATCACTGTCCGCAAGTTCGGGGAAAGAAGCCTCCTCCACGTGCCCCAGCAGTTCTTGAAAAGTCAGAGCCCCTGGCGCACTCCCCTCTGTGAGCACAACCTTGGGGTGAGCAATCTCTGGAAGAAATTCCTCAACAAGAGGGAGCTTCTCCGGCAAAGTGACGATCATCTTCGGGGTGCAGTCAGGAAGAACAGCAGCGAGGTCGTGCCTCTGGCAGCCGGGATTTACAGGCACGAAGATTGCCCCGGCACGCAAGGTGCCGTAGAAAGCAATGATAAACTCCAGGGAATTGGGGAGCAGAGAAAAGACGCGGTCACCAGGATTGACGCCCAGCTCCCGGAGGGCTGAAGCGAAACGCTCAGTCTCCCTCTTGAACTCGGCGTAGCTCAGCGACCTCTCCGGAGAAACGAGAGCAGGCTTACTTGGAGCCTCCCGCGCCCAGTAATCGACAAAACCCACTAAATTCATCCCTCACCCTGGCCCAAAAATTTCAGCCAGGTCTTCGCCTCCTTCCTGTTCTCCTTTCCTACCTGAGAACTATCACCTGCCGCAGCAGGCGCCTGTTGACTGAGTTGCTCTGACAAGTTTCACGCTGGTTCTGCGTTGATCTGGCATTATCGCCTGCCGCTAATTGGGATGAATAGTCTGACCTGTTTACGGTGTCCTGCGCTAACATATTATTACCTGGTCATAATATCTTGTTTTAAGTTAGTATACAGCACAGTCTCCGATTTGTCAAAATATTTTTAAAACTCCGCCTCCATAAGATTCATAAGATTAAATGACATTAGACAGAATATGTGGTAAAATACAGAAAAAAGCAGGGGGCAGTAAATAATGAAGGTTTTGTTGGTTTACCCCAAATACCCGGAGAGCTTCTGGAGCTTCAGCTACGCCTTGAGGTTCATCGGGAAAAAGTCCGCCCATCCCCCTCTCGGGCTGCTCACGGTAGCAGCAATGCTTCCCAGAGAATGGGAGAAACGCCTGGTCGACATGAACGTGAAAAAGCTCAGGGATGAAGACATCAAGTGGGCCGACTGCGTCTTCATCAGTGCCATGGCCATCCAGCGGGATTCAGCAAGAGAAGTGATCGACCGCTGCCATCGGTTCGGAGTGAAAACAGTCGCCGGAGGGCCCCTCTTCACCATGGAACCAGAAGAATTCGATGATGTCGATCACCTCGTCCTCAACGAAGCGGAGATCACCCTGCCTCAGTTTTTAGAAGACCTGGAAAGAGGAACACCCCAACACATCTACACCACAGACCTGAAGCCAGACCTGAGCCAGACCCCAATTCCCCTCTGGGACCTGATTAATCTACACGATTACGCCTCAATGAGCATCCAGTACTCCCGGGGCTGCCCTTACGACTGTGAGTTCTGCGACATCACTACCCTCTACGGCCACAAGCAGAGGCTGAAAACTGTGGAGCAGATGCTGGCGGAGCTCGACGCCCTCTACGAGCGCGGCTGGAGAGGTAGTGTCTTCATCGTTGACGACAACTTCATCGGCAACAAGGTGCGGCTAAAAAACGAGGTCCTGCCAGCGATCATTGAATGGATGGAGGCCCACGAGCACCCCTTCTGGTTCATCACCGAAGCCTCGATCAACCTGGCGGACGACGAAGAACTGATGGACCTAATGCGCAGAGCAGGCTTTGTCCACGTCTTCGTGGGAATCGAGACACCTGATGAAGAGAGCCTGAAAGAGTGCAACAAGTTCGCCAACCTCAACAGAAACCTGATCTCCTCGGTGAAGAAGATCCAGAACTACGGAATGCAGGTGAGCGGGGGCTTTATCGTCGGCTTCGATAATGACACCCCTTCGATCTTCGAAAGGCAGATCAAGTTCATCCAGCAGAGCGGGATCGTTACCGCCATGGTCGGACTCCTCAACGCTCCTAAAGGAACCACTTAAAAAGGGAAAACCGCCTGCTGCCGCGGCACTTCAGTGGGAACAACACCGACTTCACGATCAACTTCATTCCCAAGATGAACCCCCAGGTGCTGCTTGAAGGCTACAAAAAGATCGTCACCACGATCTACGAACCCTCCCGCTACTATGAAAGAATCCTGGAATTCTTCAAGGAGTTCAAGCCAGTGAAAAGGAACAGGCTGAAGATGTTCCGCCTCTGCTACTTGAAGGCGCTCTTCAAAGCGATGTTCTACCTGGGAGTTCTCGAAAGGGGCAGGCGCCACTACTGGAAGTTGCTCCTGAAGACCCTCACCAAATACCCGCGGTTCCTGCCAGAAGCGATCACCTTCGCCATCTACGGGTTTCACTTCCGGAAGATCTTCAGCAGATTTCCCAACCTCCAGCCGCAGCCAGAGCGGCAGTGAAAAAACACTGGCAAAAGGTCGACGTTGCGGCGCGGGGTTCGCATTGGCACCTCAAGCGGCAGTGAAAAAACTGTTTGGCAGACAAGAGGTAATGTGATATATTTTTAGTGAGCTTTGTAGCGAGGAGAAAATAGCTGAGAAGAGCTGAGATGAGCCGAGCAGAGCCTCCAAAGGTTCCCCAATAGGAAAGCTGACCAGGCTTTGCAGGCCTGGTTTTATTTTTGGGAGAAAGGTGGAAACTGGCAGATGAAGAAGCGCCTGCTGCTCATGGGGAACGAAGCGATTGCCTACGGGGCAATGGAAGCCGGGGTTGAGGTGGCCACCGCCTATCCCGGCACTCCTTCCTCAGAGGTACTGATGACCCTCGCAAAGCACGCCGCGGAAACAGGAGCCTACATCGAGTGGTCGGTGAACGAAAAGGTCGCTCTTGAGGTGGCCGCCGGAGCCGCCTACGCCGGTCTGCGCAGCCTCGTGGCGATGAAGCAGGTCGGCCTCAACGTTGCCGCTGACCCCTTGATGTCTCTCGCCTACATTGGAGTTAAGGGAGGAATGGTCGTGGTTGTCGCCGACGACCCCGGTCCCCACAGCTCCCAGACTGAGCAGGACACCAGGCTCTTCGCCAAATTCGCCAAGCTTCCGGTCCTCGATCCGGCAACACCTGCGGAAGCAAGAGCAATGGCGAGAACAGCCTTCAGCCTTTCCGAACAGCTGGGTGTCCCGGTGATCCTCAGGCCCACAACACGCGTCTCCCACGTGAGTGAGGACGTAGAAGTTGGTGAGTTCCGCAAAGCGAAGCGGAAAGGCAGGTTCGAGAAAAGCCCCGACTGGGTGATCTTCCCCAGCCTCGCCTATAAGAAGCACCAGCACCTGGAAAAGCTCCAGGAAGAAATGCGCCATGCCTTTGCTGATCTTCCCTTCAACGGGGTCTGGAGAAGCGGTTCGGGAAGCACCGGATTTGGGGTGATCTCCTCCGGGGTGGCCTTCACCTACGTCCAGGAGGTAAGTTCCCTGCTTGACCTTAATCTCGAGGTGCTTAAGATCGGCACTCCCCAGCCCCTGCCAGAGGAGCTAGTGGTGGCGTTCTTGAAGGACAAAGAAGTAGTTGTAGTCATCGAAGAGCTCGACCCTGTTGTCGAGGAGCAGGTAATCCAGGTCGCCTGGAGAGAAGGGCTTCCAGTAGTGATCCGCGGCAAGCACGATGGAACGGTGCCCCGGGCTGGAGAGCTGAACCCGGACCTGGTGCGGGAAGTTCTCCTGAAGGCCCTGCCCCCAGAAGCAGTTTCCGGAATGCAGGCCCCAGGATTAGCAACAAGAGAGCGACCGTCACAAAAAGCCTTAAAACTCCCGCAGCGGAGCCCGGTGCTCTGCGCTGGCTGCCCCCACCGCGCCTCCTTCTATGCAGTCAAGGAGGCCACAAAGGGCATGGACGCCGTCTACACCGGAGACATCGGCTGCTACACCCTAGGAGTGATGCCTCCCTTAAGGATGGTCGACACCTGCCTCTGCATGGGAGCCAGCATCGGGATCGCCAGCGGCCTCTGCAGAGCAGAAGAAGACCGCCTGCACATCGCCTTTCTCGGAGACTCCACCTTCTTCCATACTGGAGTCCCGGCCCTGATCAATGCAGTCTACAACAGGGCGCGGTTTCTACTGGTGATCCTCGATAATCTGACCACAGCAATGACCGGCTTCCAGCCCCACCCGGGAACTGGAGAAACGGCAACAGGTGAAGAAACACAGAAGATCGACCTGGCATCTATCTGCCGCGGCTGTGGGGTCAACTGGGTGAAAGAAGTCGACCCCTACGACCTGAAAGCAGCAATAGCAGCAGTCAAAGAAGCAGTGGCCACAAAAGAACCGGCAGTGCTGGTCATGAGAAGGGAGTGCGTCCAGCTCCAGAAAAAAAAGAAGCAGTTCCAGGTGGATCCCGACCTCTGCACCGGGTGTGAAACCTGCCTGGAACTGGGGTGTCCGGCACTAGTTAAGAGGGCAGAAACCATGGAGATCGCCGACACCTGCAGCGGTTGCGGGGTCTGTGCCCAGATCTGCCCTGCTGAAGCTATCACTGAAAGATGAGACCCAGTGAAGAGCTGAGTTGGAGAAGAGAGGAGAAAAGTGGAGGTGTGTTCTCTTGCTGCAAAAGGCTGAACTGGCTCAAACATGTCGCCTGGTTGACTGGGAAAAGGTCAAGGAAAAGCAGACACCAGCGCTGCAGAAGCTCGTCAAAAGGGTTTATGAAAGAAGCGAGTTCTACAGCGACAAGCTCAACCAGGCGGGGATCAAGCCCGAAGACATCAGGAGTGTTGATGACCTCGCTTATCTCCCCTTCACCACCAAAGAAGAATTGCGCCAGTACCCTCTGGAGTACCTGCGGGCCGCCAGTGAAGAGGAGATCGTGCGCATCCACTCCTCCTCAGGAACAACAGGGAAACCAGTGATCATCCCCTACACAATGAAGGATGTCCACGACACTGCGGAGTTCATGGCCCGCTGCATGAGGATGGCCGGGGTCACCCGCACCGACCGCGTCCAGATCACACCTGGCTTCGGCCTCTGGACCGCAGGACTAGCCTTCCAGTCGGGTGTGGAAAAAGTGGGGGCAATGGCGATCCCTATGGGACCCGGGAATACCGAGAAACAGCTGGAGATGATGGTTGAACTCCGGGCCACGGTCCTCACTGCAACTGCTTCCTACGCGCTGCTGCTTGCTGAAGAGGTGAAAAGGCGCGGCCTCAGAGACAAGCTCAGGCTGCGCATTGGGATCTTTGGCTCGGAGCGCTGGGGAGAAAAGATGCGCCAGCAGATCGCTGAAAACCTGGGGATCGACACCTTCGACATCTACGGCCTCACCGAGGTCTACGGCCCGGGCATTGCCCTCGACTGCCCGCTGCACACCGGGCTCCACTACTGGGACGACCACCTGATCTTCGAAATCATTGACCCGCTGACAGGGAAGGTCCTGCCCCCCGGAGAAGAGGGAGAACTGGTGATCACCACCTTGAGCAAAGAAGGTCTGCCGCTGCTGCGCTACCGCACCCACGACATCACCCGCCTCCTCCCCGAGGCCTGCCCGTGCGGCAGCAGCCACCTGATGATCGGCAGAATCCTGGGAAGAAGCGATGAGGCCTTCAAGGTCAAGGGAGTGATGGTTTACCCCGGCCAGATCGACACAGCGATTAAGGAAACGCCAGGTGCAGGGAGCGAATACCAGGTGATCCTTACAAAGCAGAACGCCAAGGACCACATTCTCGTCAGACTTGAAGGAGAGCCCGGAGCAGACCCAGAAGCAGTGGCAGTAAAGTGCAAGCAGAACATCAAGCGGATCATCGGGATCCAGGCTGAAGTCGAGGTGGTCCCCTACGGGAGCCTCCCCCGCAGTGAAAAGAAAACGAAGCGGATCTTCGACAACCGCCCGACGTAACATCAGCGGGGTGACGGCGTTTCCGCCGCAGGTAAACCCGGATCATCACCTTGGCCTTAAGGGGTGTTATACTCTGGCACCTTGGCAACTGATGCGGCAGTACTGCTTCTCCACATGTTCAGCTTCTTCTAACTTACCCTGAGATTTCAGAAATTGGCAGTAATTTTCTACAAACTTTTGGCTCAAGAGGTCACCGAAAGTTTCTACTGTCCAACCGGGATCTGGAATGGTTATCGGTTCTTTTGCGCAAAGATTGATCACACAGCTACTGTAAAGGTGCTCCGTTAACCTTAGTTGACCACTCACAACAGGCAAACTTATATGCTTACTCAGTTTCTCAAGAGCGACTGCCAACTCCTCGTCGGCAACTGCACGGGACACCCTCTCTAAGGCCCTGACAGCTTCAGGAATGAAAAAGAGAGCCTCTTCTTCCCAAAAGGCATCAAACACATCGGCAAGAACGCGAAAAATTTGCATAATGTTTTCGCTACAAAAGCCTTTTTCCACTAACGAAGCCATATACTCCCTCGCTCGATAGAGGAAAGAGTATACTCCGGCCGCAACAGAGTAAAAAGGCACCTCCAGCACTAATTTTCCGTCTAATATTGCCTTATAAGCAGGACGAGTCTCTTCAAGGACATTCATTGAGACCAATTCATCATATACCCGATATCTTTCCATGATTTTTTGGACCTCTTCAACAGGAAAAGGCCCTTCCTCATCAGCGGACTCCTGCCGCAGAATCCTCTCTAGTTCCCCGTGCGCAATGCGCAGATCCTCCGCAGTTCTCCTGAAGAGAGCAGCGAAAAACAGTTCGTTGGAAACATTATCAACCGCCCAACTGAAGCCTCGCAAAAGCTCCCTCAACTCCTCTTCTGTGTAATCTTCGTGCTGCAGTGACAAAGCCATTACTTCTGCAGCCCAGGGGAGAAACTCAGAACGAGCTGCCATCAAGCTCTGCAGTTTTTTCCGAACTAAGGATTCTTCTTCCTCTTCTGCATCGTCCTGTTTCGACCAGAAAATCGAGGCCGGGAGGCGCAACTCCCGCAAGCTCTCCTTAGTATCAAGCAGTTTTTCAAACCTTTGTGTAAGAGAACTCGAATCTCCTTCCTCAGACTCCCTAAGCTTCACTTCCTCTTCCCAGGTTTCCCTGAGTAGCCTCCCTATCTGGTCAGGGTCAGGTAACCTTACTTCTTCACCAATTTTTACCCCACAGACAAAACCCAATGTTTCTACAATTTCGGCTTTGCCTGGCGTATAGGCTATACCTTCAACAGCCTTGCTGATCTTTCGGGTTGCCTCTTCAACACGAGGCAGGCAGCACTTCTTGTACTTTTTGCCACTGCCACAGTAGCACGGGTCATTTCTGCCGATCTCATAGATCTTCATGAAACAGGCGCGGCATCACCCACCCTGCTGGCTGTGGTGAGGTGAAGCCACTAGTTCCCTCCCCTTTTCTTTTTTTAAAATGTGCAAAGCTAAAAAATGGATTCTATTGAAACCGCAAACCCTTCGATCACGCGGGAGTAGACCATGCCCTTTCCTTCAACCTCTTGGTCAAGAACAAACTTGCGATCCCGCAGAACGAACACCTGCACCAGCTTTTCCTGAGGATCAACAATCCAATACTCTCGAACCCCGCTCCTCTCGTAGACCTTGAACTTTTTGCGGAGATCGTAATACGCCGTGCTTGGTGAAAGGACCTCCACAACCAAGTCTGGCGCTCCATTAACCCTCTCCGGTTCAATAATCTCCATTCGCTCCTGAGAGATAAAGAGCAGATCAGGCTGGTAAGTCTCCGTTTCCCCCAAATAAACATCAACAGGGGCGTCAAGGACGATCCCCAGTCCCCGCTCAAGAACAAACCCGGCGAGTTGGAGTTCAAGCTTCATTGAAACAATCTGGTGGTAGGTTCCAGGCGCAGGTGTCATCACAAGCTCACCCCCGATCAGTTGGTAGGGCGCACCTTCGGGGAGCTGACGATAATCTTCGTAAGTAAAGACTTTCTTTCTGGCAACGTCTTTGCCTCCTGCGCCTTGAAACTGGAAAGCCTCCACTTGAGCACACCACCTTTCTCCTAACGCCCAAAACCGCCGCCCTGTGTCGACTGCTGTTACTACAATTCTACCACAATAAAGTATTCCTGGCACCCAACTGCCTGAAATTCAGGCGGAGGGCTCGCCAGCCTCACCAGGAGCAAGGCGGTGCAGATGAGCCCGGCCCAGCTCGATTAGGTAAAGCAGTTCATCGAGCCGCAACAAAAAGCCCAGAGCAGCAAACACGAGAACACCGGCAGTGATGTCCAGCCCAACCCTCGCAGCCAGCAGCAGAAACCCCCCAGGAAGGTGAGCAGCCAGCAGCCTGTCAAGCCCAGAGACCGCCAGACCCATCACCCCAGAAACAAACAGCGTCCCCCCGAGGAAGCGGAAGAAAGGGAGGCCGAAAAGCCCTGGCAGCCGCCGCTTTAAGAGCCACGAAAGAAGGACCATGTTCAGGACAGCAGTCAACGATGTGGCCAGAGCGAGTCCGCTGTGCTGGAAGAATCGGACAAAGGCAAGGCTCAAGCACAGCTTGGCGACCACACTTGCCAGGCTGACGAAGAGCGGTGTGCGGGTATCCTGCATGGCGAAGAAGCCGCGGGTCAGCGGCAGGTTCAGGCAGAAGGCCGCCATCCCCAGGGAGAAGAACAAGAGGGCATCCGCGGTCATCTCTGTGGCCCTGAGGTCAAACGCCCCCCGCTCGAAGAGCAGAGTGACTATAGGCACCCTGAGGACAGCCAACCCAACGGCACCAGGAATAGCAAGCAGGAGCACCATTTTAATCCCCCGCGCCAGGGCGGTAGCCATCTCCGCGGGCTTCCCCTCGGCCACCAGCCTGCTCAAAGTTGGGAAGATCGCCGTTGTCACTGCAAGGACGAACAGCCCCTGCGGCAGGTTCATCAGCTTGTTGGCGTAGTTGAGGGCAGCGATGCTCCCCTCGGCGAGCCCGGAGGCGATCCTCCAGTCGATCATTGTGTAGAGCGAGCCGATGCTGGACGATAAGATCACCGGCAGCATCATCCCCACGAGACGGCGCACCTCAGGGTGGCGGAAGCTCAAGGCAGGCACATACTTAAACCCAACCCTTCTCAGGGCAGGCACCTGAACGAGGGCAAAAGCAAGAGCACCTGCAACCACGCCAGCAGCCAGCCCGTAAATCCCGAAGTAACTTCCACCGAGAAGGGCAAAAACAATGATCACGATGTTCATCGCCGCAGGCCCAAAAGCCGGAGGACCGAAGATGTTGTTGGCGTTGAGGATCCCGGCGAAAACCCCCGCAAGACCCATGAACACGATCGAGGGCATCACCACACCAGTGAGCCGGCCCGCAAGCTTCAGTGTTTCCGGCGAAAATCCCGCTCCAAGGAGACAGGCGATCTGGGGTGCCAAGAGGACGCCTGCCAGGGCAACGAGCAAAACGATGACCAGAACCGCGCTGGTCACCAGGCTCATCACCTGCCATGCGTCCTGGCGACGGCCCTGGGCAACAAACTCCGCAAACACAGGAACGATTACTGTCGCCAGGGCATTCCCAACGACACCGTAGAACATGTAGGGAATGACATAGGCCACCAGAAAGGCGTCAGTTGCCGCAGTTGCCCCGAACTTGTAAGCAATTGCCGTCTCCCGCGCCAGACCCAAAAAGCGCGAAAGCAGCGAAAGCGCAAGGATCACCAGCGTCGCTCTAGCAACAGTTTTTCCCGCACTCATCTGCAGCCTCCAGACTTACTGGCAAGGTAGTCGATGGTCCGGCGCAAGCCTTCTTCAAGGCCCACCCGCGGCTCCCAGCAGAGCTCCTGCCGTGCCTTGGTGACATCGAGGCAAATCTTCCTCAACTCCCCGGCACGCTCAGGACCGTAATCAGGAGCACCGGCAAAACCGGTGATCTGCTTGATCATGGCAAAAAGCTGGTTGACCGAGGTTCCCTTACCAGTTCCGATGTTGTAGGCAAAGTCATTAACGGCACACCCAGGCACTGAAACCCCGGCAGCACTTCCGCCCTGGAAGATGCCGCAACCAGAAGCCATCTCCTCAAGCTTTTTCAAGGCAAGGAGGTTTGCCTGAACGACATCCCCAACATAGACGTAATCCCGAAGTTGCTCCCCATCACCGTAGATCACCGGTGTTTCCCCACGCAGCATCTTCTGTCCGAAAATTGCCACAACCCCGGCCTCACCAAAGGGGTCCTGCCGGGGTCCGTAGACATTTCCGTAGCGCAGGGCAATGTAGGGGATCCCAAAAACAGCGGTATAGTAAGAAAGGTAAAACTCCGAGCTCAACTTGCTCACCCCGTAGGGAGAAAACGGCCGCTTGGGAGCGGTTTCAGCCACAGGAAGGGCGGCAGGTTCTCCGTAGACAACTCCCCCTGATGAGGCAAAAACAACACCCTTCACTCCGAACTTGCGACAGTTCTCCATGATATTGAGCAGGCCGATGATGTTGACCCTGGCGTCGTGAGCGGGATCGGCAACAGAGTGGCGGACATCAATCTGGGCGGCGTGGTGATTGACAAAATCAAATTCACCTTTCCGGAAAACCTCCTCCAGCCTGGGGTCGCAGACATCGATTTCCCAGAACTCCACCCCCTGCTCCAAAGCCGCCGCCAAGTTTTCCCTTTTACCTGTGCTCAGGTCATCAACAACGACCACCTCGTGGCCTTCAGCAAGCAAAGCATCAACAATATGAGACCCGATGAACCCAGCTCCTCCAGTAACCAGAATCCGCAAACTAGAGGTCCTCCCTCCCGGCAATTTTATAAATCGGCGCTCTCAATCTCTTCCACCGATTGGTCCAGCAAATCCCCTTCTCGGCAGTTTTAGAGATCAGGCGCAGCCGAACTTACCTTCCCCATTATACCAAAATTTCACTCAACAGGATTCCTTCACTGCCTCAGAAACCACCAGGTTCCGAAAACGACAAATTTATGCTCGCTCTCCACCATCTGCGCCAGCGTCTTTTCTCTCAAACTCCCACTGCTTGCCTTTAACATAAGCAGGACAATATCGGATAATGATTCTCGCTAATCAGTGGAGCCAGTTCTTCGCTGTTTTTAATTTTAGGCCTGCTGTAACTAGCTCGTGGATGCTGTCATTCGGCTCAAGCTCAACCTTGTCTTTATCGTAAGGGATAAACAAGTGAGGCCAGGGCACGCTGCTTAATCCGGCGCAGGCGCTGGAAAACCCCACTACCAGGCTGAACCCCTCGAAATTTCAGCCCAGGCTGGACTCAGCACTCCTTATTCTCTTCCTCAAAAGCCCGCCAGTGCTTAACCATCTCGAGGAAGACCAAGGATGCGATCGCCTCCAGAATTACCACAAGTGTCACCACTTCGTGCGGATCCCGCTCGTAGAGGAAGCCTAAAGCAGTCCCACTTAGGAAAACGGCGGCGCCGTAAGCGGTGTTGAATATGCCGTAGCCCAAACCGCGTTGGGATGCCGGAGTAAGGTCGGCAATGGCCGCCCGCAGGGTGCTCTCCTGAATGCCCATGACCACTCCCCAAATCAAGGTTCCCATTACCACCGGCAATGGTTTCTCAGAAAGTACCAAAAAGGTGAGCAGCACCGTCAGGAAGGGCACGATTATCAGTGAGCGCAGCCCTATCCTGTCGTAAAACCTGCCGGCGAGAAGGGCGGCTACCGCATCGGCAGCCATTGCGCCGGCATAAAGGAGGGGAATAGCGGCATCGGGGAAGACCTCCTTAACCTTGAAGTGGTAGGCTAGAATCTGGAAGTGGAGAAAGCCGGCCACGGCCACGGCGCTGAAGGCTAAATAGTACCAATACGTCCGGGGAAAACGAAAAGAACCGGTTTGCGGAGATGGATGGGAGCCTGTTTCCAGCTCTCTGGGAACAGGAAAGCTAATTCGGGCCCAGGCCAAGATGATCAGGGCCAGCAAGGCGGGTATGGCGTAAAGGGCAAAGCTTTGCCGGAAGGTCCACCCCAGGGAGAGCACACCTGCAGCCAGGAGGGGCCCGGTGATAGCCCCTATCTGATCCATGGCTTCGTGAAAGCCGAATCCCCACCCCCTGCCAACCTGAGAGGTGGCGTAGGAGAGCATGGCGTCCCTCGGTGATGTCCTCAACCCCTTCCCTGCACGCTCGAGGGCCATTAAGGCAGCAGCGGTTTCCCACCTGCCGGCCAGGGCCAGGCAGGGCACAGCAAGCAGGTTCACCAGGTAGCCCAGTCCGGTTAACAGCCAGTACTTCTCCGTCCTGTCTGCCAGGTATCCTCCTATCAGGCGCAGCAGATATCCTCCCAGCTCACCCAAACCGGCGAAAAAACCCACGATGGCCGCACTCGCACCCAAGGAAGCCATGAAGGGGCCAATTATGCTCCGCGCTCCTTCGTAGGTGATATCGCTGAAAAGGCTCACCAATCCCATGAACAAAATGAAAAACCAAGCTCGGCTCATGAATCAATTCCTCCCTTCCTCATCCGGCTAAATTCTGTAAGATAGCCGCCAATCCTGCCGAAGGACCCCCGAGGGAGCTTCATACCGCAATAACCTCGTCCTTCACGCGACGTGCAGACAGATCGGTTCCATCGATTGGCCGCTTTTCGGTCAAATCAAGGTGCGCAACATCGGCAGTCTCGGCCCCTTTTGACTCCTATTATAGCACACTCCCAGTCTGCAGCTTACACGCGCGCTCTAGCCGGTAGTCGGCACAAATGTCCACGCCCAACTTCCGGACGGAACTTCAATCATGGAGGGCATCGCCCGGTGGAGGCAGGAAGCCGACGCCCTGGCCAAAGCCTACCGTGAACCGGACGCAGCCATCCAGTCCGCAAACTGGACGGTCGACCTGATCGAAGAGTAGAAAAATTAGAGGTGTAGCCGGAAGTTTTGCTGCTGAGGGCATCTCCCCGCCGCTGAAGGATAGATACGGCCTTTTCGATTGAAGCCATAAAGATCAACCCATAGCTACTATTTTCAAAATTTTTGCAAACACGCAGGAGATTATCTGTAAAATGTAGTAATAATACTTCATCGTATATCCTAAAATTCTAGACTGCCGGGTGATCGTATGGAAATTTCATCTCAAAAAAATGTGATCAATCACATTGCAGAACAGTCCTTCAGCCTGATCGACATCGAGGATGCCGCAGCTGCCCAGGAAAGACTGATTTCGTTAATAAAAGAAACTTTTCATGCAGATGATGTTATCCTCCACCCTCCCGACTCCACCCAGAAGCAAGATTCCCAATCGCTTCTTTTCAGCCTATCCTGGAATGACCAGAACCTCGGACATCTTCGCATCGTGAATCCCGCAGTGCAGTTGGACGAACAACATTTCTTAACCCTAAATAACATCCTCTCCGGAATCGTCCACCACATTACAAAATACGCAGCCATTACAAGAAAACTTAACAGCCTTAATACCTACCTGTCAGTGAGCACCAACATCCACAACAACATCAACCTGGGTGAGCAGCTCCAATGGGTTATCTATTTGTGCACGAATGCTGTCGACGCCGCGGCGGGATCGGTTCTGCTCCTCACCCAGGATGAACAGAGCCTGGAATTTTATGCGGTAGAAGGAGACAAAAGCGAGGCCTTGTTAAGGTTCACGATGCCTGCCGACAAAGGGATAGCTGGGTTCGTTCTTAGAGAGAAAAAACCGGTCATTGTCAACGACTGCCGCAACAGCCCTTATTTTTACGATCAAATCGACAAAGAAACCAACTTTACCACGAAAAACATGATCGCCGCACCGCTAATCGCTGGTGAAGAAATCATCGGCGTCATCGAGGTGATCAATAAGAACAACGATTTGCCCTTTTCGAAGGATGATGCTGACCTGGTTATGCTGATCGCCAATGAGGTTTCCTATGCAGTCAGGAACGCCAGGATTTTTGAATACGTGGTAACCACCTACTGCAAGATCCTTCAAGGGCAGTCCAACTGCCACGGCTGCAAGCGGCCGCTGCGCTCCTGGACTCCCTGCCGGAGACAGATTGACAACCTCTAACAAGGTCAAAAATCCCAAAGTAACCAACCAGGGTTGTAACCGTTTGTTGTTGACGGCTGAACTCCCGCACCCTCTCCCTCACACTACCGCGGGATCTCCGGGAAAAGCACGGAGGTCGCCTGATCCTGCGCACGAAGGGCGTCTTGCGCTTCTACGGCACCCCCAAGACCCTGGAGCTCAGGTACGACTCTGTGAAGAAGCGCTGGTACGCCCACCAGGTCGTGGAAGTGTCGGAACCGGAGCGAAAAGCGAAGCCCGAGAAATATGCCGCTTTAGACCTCGGCGCCAGGGTCTTGATCGCCCTGGCCATCGAAGGTGTAAGCCGCCAGATCCTCTTCTCCGGCCGCGAAGTCTGGAAGGACTTCCTGTACTGGACTAAGCAGGTAGCAGAAGAGCAGGCAAGGCTTGCCTGGGCCGGACGGAAAACCTCCCTGCAGTTGGGGAGGCTCTACCGAACTCGCGCCCGCAGGCTCAAACATGCTTATCTGGCCCTGGCTGCAGAAATTGTCCGCATTCTCAAACGGCTCCGTGTAACTGCGTTGTTCATCGAAGACCTGACGGGCATCCGGGAGGACATGGACTTCGGGCCGAAGAACCTCCTGGCGCACAACTTCTGGGCCGTGAGACAGCTCAGAAACCTCATCGAAGCCGCCTGTACGCGGGCCGGGATAAAGGTGGTGCTTGTCGAGCCGCGCGGGACCTCATCCCGGTGCGCCGTCTGCGGGTCCCCGGTCAAGCGTCTTG
>DAINRC010000029.1:0-16547 GCA_036742135.1 Bacillota bacterium | reverse complement strand
ATCCTGTGCCTCATGTAAGGAAAAAGCCAAGTGTTCAAGCAGCCACCCTGAAGAGAGACAGGGTCCTGTAAAGTTCACCTTTGCCCCCAGAGAAGAAATCAAGAACGTTTTTGCCATCATGAGCGGTAAGGGTGGGGTGGGCAAATCAACGGTAGCTGCCCTGCTGGCAAGTGCGATGGCCAAGAAAGGCTACAAAGTAGGGGTGCTTGACGGAGACATCACCGGACCGAGTATTCCCCGGCTTTTTGGGCTCAAGGGTGGCCGCGTTGCTGTTGGCGAAAGGGGAATGATCCCGCAGGAAACAGAGTTAGGCATTAAGGTGATGTCACTCAATCTGTTTTTTGAAAGAGAAGATGAGGCAGTTATTTGGAGAGGTCCCTTACTTGCTTCAACGATCAGGCAGTTCTGGGAAGAGGTAGAATGGGGTGAACTCGATTACCTCTTCGTTGACCTCCCCCCAGGGACGGGTGATGTTCCCTTAACTGTTCTCCAGAATCTTCCTTTAAAAGGTCTCATTATCGTCTTCTCGCCTCAGGACCTGGCAGTGATGATTGTCAAAAAGGCGATTCGGATGAGCAACCTGCTCAATGCTCCACTCGTCGGCCTTGTGGAAAACATGGCTTACATGAAGTGCCCCAAGTGCGGAGAGGTCCTCTATCCTTACGGCAAGCCTCAAGGGGAGAGGGTGAGCAAAGAAACGGGGATACCTCTCCTGGCGACCCTCCCGATAGATCCTTACATCACCAGCTTTGGTGACCAGGGCAAGATCGAAGTGCTGCAGGCTGACGAGTTTTTTGAGATTGCTTCTCATCTGGAAAAACTCAGATCATAACTGTGTGGTGGGGGGTAGGTGATGACGAGGTATAGTTCCGTGGTCCTCGACCACTTTCAAAACCCCAGGAATTGGGGAAAACTGGAGGATGCTGACGGTGTCGCTGTGGTTGGGGAGGGCTGTGGTGATGTCTTCAAGTTCTACGTAAAAATTGAAAACAACCGCCTCGTCAAGGTGCGCTATCAGGTTAGAGGATGTCCTGCTGCTATTGCCTGCTGCAGCATGGTCTCGGTGCTGGCGGAAGGGAAACCCATCTGGGAGGCCCTCCAGATCACCAACGAAGATGTCGAAAAAGCGCTGGGTGGTTTGCCCCCAGAGAAGCTTCACTGTTCCAATTTTGCTGCAGATGCTCTCCACGCAGCTATTGAGGACTATCTCTACAAAGCAGCGGAGAAAAAAATGGCGCCCAAAAATCTTGCTGGAGACGGTTGGAAGACTCTTTATCTAAAAGGTTAGAAAGGTTAGATCGGACATCTGAAGGGATTTGGCAGTGCCAATCCGGGGGCATCTGCCGGTAGAAAGGCTGGGGTAACCAATGATCATTACCGTTTTGAGCGGTAAAGGTGGAACCGGAAAAACAACGGTTGCGGTGAACCTGGCGCTGTCACTTGCTGAAGAAGGGCGTAACGTTCTCCTCGTGGATGCTGATGTGGAAGAACCAAATGCTGGGTTGTACCTTGACCCGGTGATCGCAGAAACTTTTAATGTTGATGTCCTTGTTCCCGAAGTTGACCAAAGTTTGTGCACCTTCTGCGGCAAGTGTGCCGAGTTCTGCCAGTTTAACGCCCTGGCAGTTGTGGGAGAGCATGTGCTTGTCTTCCCCCAACTGTGTCACGGCTGTGGAGGCTGTTCTCTTGTCTGTCCCGTTGCGGCGATACGTGAGGTTCCCCGTCTTGTCGGGGTTGTCGAAAAAGGGAGAGTTGAGTCTCTTCAGTTCTGGAGCGGCCGGATGAAGGTCGGAGAGGCTCTTGCTGTGCCGGTGACCAGGAAGCTGAAAGAAGGGCTTGCTGAGCTTAAAGACCAGTTCATCGTGATTATCGACGCACCTCCGGGCTCTTCTTGCCCTGTGGTGGAAGCAGTAAGGGGCAGTGATTATGCCTTACTGGTGACCGAGCCAACACCGTTTGGCAGGCACGACTTGGAGATCGCCCTGGAGCTCGTGCGGGACATGGGATTTCCTCACGGGGTGATCATTAATCGCTCTGGCAGTGATGACAGGATTATTGAAGATTACTGCCGGGAGCAGGGTGTTCCTGTTCTCCTGAAAATCCCGTTCAGTTCCAGGCTCGCTGCTCTGGGTGCAAGGGGCGTTCCCTTCAGCAAAGTGATTACCTCCTGGCAGGATAAGTTCCGCCAAGTCTACAGAGAGATAAAGGAGAGTTGCCGATGCGCCAGTTGGTGATCGTCAGTGGTAAAGGCGGCACAGGTAAGACCACAGTTGCCGGGGCATTCATCGCTCTTGCCTGGCGCTCGATCTGCGTTGATGCTGATGTTGATGCCCCCAACCTGCACCTGCTTCTTCACCCTAAAGTCCTTGAAGAAGAGGAGTTTCAGGGGGCAAAGACTGTGGTCAGAGATGAAGCCAAGTGCACAGAGTGCGGAAAGTGCGAGGAGTTCTGTCGCTTCCAGGCCATCGAAGACCTGAAAATCGACCCCTTCCGCTGTGAGGGCTGTGGTGTCTGTGTTTACGTTTGCCCCGAAGGAGCCCTCAAGCTCGAAGATGAGGTAACGGGCTCCACCATGCTGTCGCGCACCAGGTTTGGCCCTTTTTCTCATGCGCGCTTAAAAATTGGCGCCGAGGCTTCGGGGAAGCTGGTGACCCAGGTGCGGAAAAACATCGAACGCTTTACCTGCCAGGAACAACTGGTGATCATTGATGGCTGTCCGGGAATTGGGTGTCCGGTGATTGCCTCGATTACCGGAACAGACCTGGCGCTGGCGGTTACTGAGCCGTCGGTTTCCGGCCTCCACGACCTCCAGCGGATCCTGGCAGTGACCAGGCACTTTGGAATCAAGTCACTGGTCTGCATCAACAAGTTCGACCTGTGTCCGGAAATGAGTGAGGAAATCGAGGGCTACTGCAGCAGAGAGGGCATCGAAGTGGTGGGGAAGATCCCCTTTGACGCAGAAGTGCTGGAGGTTGTCAGACAGCAGCGGCCCCTGGAAGACCTCCTGGAAACAAAGGCGGGAAAAGCGATCGAGGAGATCTGGGAAACTGTCAGGAACCACCTATTTCCGGAAAATTAACTTGATGTGATCAAAGTCGTCCATTGTGTGAGATGGGGGGTTGGAAGATGAAGATTGCTGTGGCCACTGTGGGGACTGATGTTGCTGCTCATTTTGGGCATTGCGAAAGATTTACTATTTTCGAGGTCATTGATGGTCAGGTTGTGGAGGAAAAGTCTCTGCCCAACCCCGGCCATGAGCCCGGGTTACTGCCGCGCCTTCTCGCTGAAGAAGGTGTTGATGTAGTGATCGCCGGGGGAATGGGTGCTCGCGCCCAGCAGTTGTTTGCCCAGAAGGGGATTCGCCCGATTATCGGTGCTGCCGGGAATGTTCGTCAAGTTGTCCAGGATTTTCTCAAAGGGAACCTTACCACAGGCCCCAACCTTTGTGAGCACTAAGGAAAAAGTCAAAATATGGCTGTGCAAGTTTGTGTGGGTTTTGCTAAACCCAAAGAGGGGAAATAAAGATGGAACAGGGGGTCACTGTGACCATCCTCTGCGATAACCTCGTTTACCGGCCCTGCCTCCTGGCGGAGCACGGTTTTTCCGCACTGATTGAGGTCAGGGATGGAAGCCGCTCTTTTAGTGTTCTCTTCGATACCGGGCAGGGCCTGACCCTCCTCCACAATGCTGCTGCCCTCGAGGTTGAACTCGCGAGAGTCAGCGCTGTCGTCTTGAGCCACGGGCACTACGACCACACTGGGGGCTTAAGCAGCCTTGCTGCTCTCAATTCGCAGGGGCTCTCTGTTTTTGCCCATCCGGGAATCTTCCAGAAGAAGCTCCAGCAGGAGAGTGATGGGCGACTGAGATCCACGGGGGTTCCCTGGAGAAGGGAGGAGCTGGAAGAGAAAGGGGTCAGGTTTTTCCTCTTTAGAGAAAGTCAGGAGGTCCTCCCTGGGGTCTTTATCAGCGGGGAAATTGCTTCCCCTGAAAGCAAGTGTGTCCTTGAGGGGGCCCTTGTGGAGAGAGAAGGGAAGCTGGTCAGGGACGATTTTCGTGATGAAGTTTCTCTTTTCGTGGCTACCCGACGAGGTCTTGTTGTTTTTGTCGGCTGTGGCCACCCCGGCCTCGACCGCGTCCTTGAGGCTGCGGTTGAGGTTGCCGGGGGGAGAGGCATCTACGCCTTGATCGGGGGATTCCATCTGGTAAGAGCGAGCAGTGAGGAAATAAGGGCAGCGGCGCGCGCCGTCAAGAGGTGTGGAGTAAAGGAGGTGGTGCTCTGCCACTGCACTGGTTACCGGGCCCGAGAAATCTTTAGAGACGATTTTCGAGAAGGCTGTCATATGGGAGAGGTGGGTTTCGTCTGGTCATGCTGAAATTTCACGACTGTGTCCCCTGTTTGGTAAAGCAGGCACTCGATGCCTCGCGGATGGCTACCAGTGATGAGGAGGTCCACGAAAGGACGCTCCGCAAGGTTCTCCAGGCCTTCGCCGAGACCTCCCTCGAGCAGTTTCCGGCGCGCCTCAGTTACATGACCCACACCATCGTCAAGAAGGAAACAGGCTGCCCTGATCCCTATTTCCAGATGAAGCAGTATTTCAATCAGGTTGCTGGCGGCCTCTACCCCAGGTTGAAAGAAGAGATCGCCAGGATGGAGAACCGCTTTGAGGCCGCCATCAAGCTGGCGATTGCCGGGAACATCATCGATTTTTCCATTCGTGATGCCGACACTGTATATCGAACAATCGAGGATACCTTAAACAAGCCTTTTGCCATTGATCACCTCCAGGAATTTCGGGAAGCCCTCACCAGATCCCGAAAGATCCTTTACATCGGCGATAATGCTGGGGAAACTTTTTTCGACAGGATTCTCATTGAGGAGCTTCCAAGGGAGAAAGTGACCTATGTGGTTAAAGGGGGCCCAATTATTAATGACGCCACTATGGAAGACGCCAGGGTAGCAGGTATCCACGAATTGGTGAGGGTGATCAGCATCGGCTCGAGCACACCAGGGACGATGCTGGAGATGTGCTCTGAGGAGTTCCGGGAAGAGTTTCTGAGTTCGGATTTGATTATTTCCAAAGGGCAGGCTAACTACGAGACACTGCAGAACTCTCCTGTAGATGTTGTCTTTCTGCTCCGGGTCAAGTGCCCCACTATTGCCAGAGACACCGGAAAACCAATCGGGAGCATCATTCTCCAGTTCAAGCCGAAGTCGGGAAGGTAAAAAGAGCCCCCTTCCTGCATTTTCCTACATTAAAGTCAGGTAAACCTTATCTCCTTCTTTGCAGCCGCGGACCAGTTCACAGTGACGCAGAACAGCAAACTGCTTTTCGAGCTCTTCCCTGGAGATGCCGACATGGGCAGCCACTTCATCGTGAGTGGCTTTTCCTTTTTCTTTGATAAATTTGTAGATTTTCTGCTGCAGGGGAGTGAGGCCTTCGATTCCTTTCTGGCTCTGCAGTTCCCTGCTGGTTTTGGCTGCCATCACGGCACCAGGGTCACAGGTCTTCGGTCGTGCCAGTTCCTCCACATAGCAGTCTTCACAGAGCTTCTTGCCGGCATGCTCGAAAACTTCGCCCTGCGGAATTTCCTTCTGGCACTTAGCGCAAAGCATTACTTAAATCCCCCCTTAAAATCTTATTAAATCGCACCGAGATCTTTCAGCGCTTTTACAACATAGGAAGTGTAGGCGATCCCCGGCCCTCCCCCCATGACAATGGCGACGGAACAGGCCTCCAGGATTTCCGGAACTGTTGCCCCCTGATCAAGTGCCTTTTTCACATGGTTGGCAATGCACGGTTGGCAGCGGATGGCTACAGCGACAGCGACGGCGATCAGTTCCTTGACTTTAGGGGAGAGGTTCTTCTCTGCAAACACTTCCTGACCGAGTTTTCGGAACGCTTCCAGGACCTCGGGGAAGTGCCGCGAAATTTGTTCTTGCCCTTCTTCGAGTTGTTTGAGCAGGGCTTGGGTTTCTTTCACTAGATTGCCCCTCCTTGAAGTCATAAAATCATAACTTGATTTAAATTTTACCATAAAGGAAAAAATTAAAAAAGCCGTAAGCCTTTGTTCACCGGCTTACGGCTCTTGCTTTCGCACCATTGGGCGCACTGGCCCAATGGTGTGGGAGAGGAGAAACTGGAGGAAGAGCTCATGGGGGAGGGTTTTTAGAAACTCTTGCCGAAAAGCATTAGTTGTTTGGTGCTGGAGCAGGGCCCTCCCCTTGACCCTTTACCTGGTAACTATTTTCTCCACTTCGCAAAAATTTATACATTTTTATGATATAATTTTCAAAGAATTATTGAGAGAAGGGTGTCTGGCCTCATGTCCGGGCTACGGGTAATTGCTGGGACTGCGAAAGGAAAAAGGCTCAAATCGAGGAAAGCGAAGGACCTCAGACCCGCCACCGGTTTCGTTAGAGAGGCCTTGTTTAACATTCTTGGTCCCAGGGTGGTAGACTGCGTCTTCCTTGATCTTTTTGCAGGGACTGGGAGCGTCGGAATCGAGGCCTTAAGCCGGGGAGCGGCAAAGGTGGTTTTCGTGGAAGCGGACGCCCAGAATGCTTCTCTGATTAAAGAGAACCTGAAGATCACCGGTTTTGGGGAAAAAGGAGTGGTCTATCAGGCCGATGTTCTCAAGATCCTTCCTGTTCTAAAAAAGCAGGGGTGGCAGTTTGACTTGGTATTTATTGATCCTCCCTTCAAGCGGCAGCTGGCAGGGCCTGTGTTGGAAGCGCTGTTCCAGTTAGGGCTTCTCGCTCCCGCGGGAATCGCCGTTACCAGAACTGCTTCTCGGGAAGAAAGCAACTTCAAATTCCGGCCGTTCCGGGAGGAGAGATATGGAAGCAGTGTTCTGCGGTTTTTCGCCAGAGAGAACGACTGAGCTAATTGCGATGATTCAAGTGTTTGAAGAAGGGGGTTTTTATGAAAATTGCCGTCTACCCAGGTAGTTTTGACCCAATTACGTATGGGCATCTAGATATCATCGAAAGGGCAGCTCAAATCTTCGACAAGGTGATCGTGGCCGTTTGCGTTAACCCGAATAAATACCCTCTTTTTTCGATGGAAGAAAGAGTGCAGATGGTCACCCAGGAGTGCGCTCATCTGTCGAATGTGGAGGTCAAGTGCTTTCGGGGACTGCTCAGTGACTTTGTCCGCCAGCAGGGAGCCAGTGTCATCGTCCGCGGTTTGAGAGCAGTATCTGACTTCGAGACCGAATTCCAGATGGCCCTGATGAACAGGAAGCTCAATCCCCATGCTGAGACGATGTTTCTCGTTGCTCATCCCAAGTATTCTTACCTCAGCTCGAGCATTGTCAAGGAAATCGCCAGCCTCGGCGGTGAGGTTACTGAATTTGTCTCGGAACAGGTGGCTCTTCGGCTGAAGGAGAAGTTCTCTGAGCTCAGGAGAAGGGCTTGATTTTTTCTGGAGGTGGAGGAGTGGATATTCTCAGGATTCTTGACGATTTTGAAGAAACGGTTCAGAAAAGCAGGAGGGTTCCGGTTACCGACAAGATCATCATCAGTGAGGAGGTAATTCTCGACTTCCTCGACCGCATCAGGTCAATTTTGCCAGAGGAAATCCACAGGGCGAAACTCCTGAACAGGGAGAGGGAGCGGGTGATCCAGGAAGCGCAAGAAGAGGCTGCCAAGATCTTGCAGGAGGCGCGCCAGGAGGCAGAGCGGATCACCTCTGAGAGCGAGATCGTCAAACAGGCCCAGTCCGCTGCTGAGGAAATCGTGGATCAAGCGAAAAAGGCTGCCAGAGAGATCAGGTTCGGCGCCACCGAGTACGCTGACGAAATCCTTAGCAGGTTGGCGGAGAACCTGGAGAAAAGCCTTTCTGTGGTTCGGAAGGCGAGGGAAGAACTGGAGAAGATGAAGTAGGCTATCTGATGATGGTGAGTTTCCTGAAGCCGAGCGGCAGGATTTTCCCGGCAAACCTGAGGGCAAGCAGGCAGAGTGCAATTCCAGCGCAGATGGCTGCCACTAACAGCGATAATGCCTTGTCTGAATCCTGAAGCAAAGAGAGTTTCTCCCATGGTCGGGCGAAAACGAGATAGGTGAGAGAGACGGCGATCGCCGCTTGCAGGATGCGGGCCATCAGGTAAGGGAGGAGGCGGAGGTCGGTTCCCGTGACCATCCCGGCCACCTGGGCCTGAACAGCCAGCCCGTTCCAGGCGAGGATGGCCTCGGTTGCCGTAAGCTGCTGGAGCAGACTTCCGCTGCTTTCGCTGACTTTCTTGATGCCGACAGTGATTTCGAAGAATCCGTTGAGGACCCCTTCGGACAGCGAAGGGTCAACTCTCAACAACGCCATCGTCGGTGCGAGGACGTGCAAAAGGAGGGAAAAGAGGCCTGCTGTTTTGAGGGTGCTCAGGAAAACGGAAAAAAAGGTGATAAATCCTCCAATCACCACCAGGTTAGTAAAGGATTTGCGGATCGCTTCACTCAGCAGGGTTCCCATACCCTTTTTCGGCAGCTCGGAATTCTGGCAAAGAGCTCTGACAGCCTGGAGCACCAGGGAAATCCCGAATTTTTGCTGGTGACAGGGCCGGCCCCTTGCTCTGGAAATGCTCCCTAGCAGCAACCCGCAGATCAGGTTGGAAAAGTAGTGAATGGTGAGCAGATAAGGGCCCAGCCTCGGGTTTTGAAACATTCCCACACTCACCGCTCCTAAAACGAAAAGCGGGCTGGCGTTGCTGGTAAAAGAAATCAATCTTTCCCCTTCTTCTCTTGTGCAAAGGCTTGAGGCGCGCAGTTGGGCGGTGAGCACGGCGCTTAAAGGGAAACCAGAGAGAAAGCTCATTCCCACCACGAACCCGCAGGCTCCCGGAAGGTTGAACAGCGGCCTCATCAGAGGCTCCAGAATCACCCCGAGGAAGGCAACAAAACCTAGTTTTACCAGGAGTTCACTGCTCACGAAAAAGGGGAACAGGCTTGGAAGGACGATTTCCCACCAGATCTTGAGGCCGTTTTTTGCTGCTTTGTAGGAGGCAGAAGGGTCAGAAATGATTCCCAACCCAATTCCTAAACAGAAAATGGCCCAGAAAACAGGTGAGAGTCTATTCTTCGTGGGCGTCGGCACCAGAACCTCCCCGCTCAAGTTGCTGGTTTTCTAAAATCATACGAAAGCTTTCCCAAGAATAGACCTCTGACTGCGTAAAAATTTTCAGTAGGAGCGAGCGGAAAACTCAGGGGTTTGAAGAAAAAATAGGCCTCAAGAGGGGTAGATTTATTTTTGCACATGTGATATAATTTCTCACACCAAGCAGTTTTTGGATTGTAGTCGCAAAAGCGCCTCCGCAGGAAAGTCCTTTCCTTCCAGGACAAAACTACCTACCCTTTGCACATCCTTCGAGCCACCAGGAAGCATTCCCCTTCAGTCCACTCGGTTGTTGCTGGGAAGCAGGTCCGCAGTACTTCTTGTTTTTCCCCGAAAGCCGCGGTTGTTGCCGGGAACTTCATCCTGGTTTATAATAGTTTTGGTTTTTTTCAAAATAAATAAAAAATTAAATTTTTACGGGGGGGATTAATCGATGACAGTAGTAGGGCCCAAACATCCGATTATGGAGCGTGTTTGGGAAAGGGCCCGTGAGGCTCAGAAGCGCATCGTCTTACCAGAGACGGAAGATGAGAGGACTTTGCTGGCAGCGGAAATGATCACCAAAGCTCGGCTGGGGCAAGTGATCCTCATCGGCAAGGAAGAGGAGGTGCACAAAAAAGCAAAAGAAGCGGGAGCGAACATCGAAGGTCTTCCAATTATTGACCCTGATAAATTCGAAAAATTTGACGAATACGCCCAGAAGCTCTACGAGATCAGGAAAGGCAAGATTTCCTCAGTGGAAGAAGCGGCGAAGCTGCTCAAAGACTACCTCTATTTCGGAACGATGATGGTCAAGCTCGATGATGCTGACGGCATGGTTGCCGGTGCCAGCCATACCACAGCTGATGTCTTGAGGCCTGCCTTCCAGATCATCAAGACAGCGCCGGGGATCTCCATCGCCTCTGCCTACTTTGCGATGATCGTCCCCGACTGCCCCTATGGGGAGAACGGGTTCTTCCTCTATGCCGACTCTGGCGGGCATCCCAATCCGACCGCTGAGGAACTGGCAGACATCGCCATCACCACCTGCCTGACGATGAAGAACATCTTTGGAGTCGAAGAGGCCTACTGCGCCATGCTCTCTTATTCCACAAAGGGGAGCGCCACTCACCCCATCGTTGACAAGGTAATCGAGGCGACCAAGATCGCCAACAAGAAGCGTCCCGACCTGCTGATCGACGGAGAACTGCAGGGAGATGCTGCTCTCGTTCCGGAAATCGGGAAGAAGAAGGCACCAGGGAGCCCGGTTGCCGGGAGAGCGAACGTCCTTATTTTCCCGGATCTCAATGCTGGTAATATTGCCTACAAGCTGACCGAGCGTTTGGCGAAGGCCGAGGCCTATGGGCCGCTCATCCAGGGCCTTGACAAACCGGTAAACGACCTCTCCAGAGGCTGCAAGCCCACGGATATCGTCAATGTGGCTGCTGTTGTGGCAGTGAAGGCCTTGGTTCCTTATGGTGAAAGGAAGTAGTCCGTGAAGAGCGGCAAAGAAAATTATTTGAAGGGTAGAGGGGAGGAAGGCTCTTATGAAAATTTTGACTTTGAACTGCGGAAGTTCTTCCGCCAAGTACATGGTTTACGACTGGGATCAGAAAGAGATCTTGTGTAAAGGAATCGTCGAGAGGGTAACCATTGGAGGGTCTTTCTGCATCCACGAAGTAACTGGACGTGATGCCGTCAAGATCGAGCACGAGTGTCCCACACATAAGGAAGCGGTTCATTTGATCCTCGATCTCCTGGTCAGTCCCGAACACGGAGTCCTCAAGAGTGTTAAAGAGATCAACGCTGTTGGTCACCGTGTTGTTCACGGGGGCGAAAAGTTTGCCAAGTCAGTAATCATTACTGACGAGGTCCTCAACACCTTCAAGGAGCTTCAGGATCTGGCACCCCTACATAACCCCCCGAACATCTTGGGGATTGAGGCCGCAAGAAGTCTGCTTCCGGACGTTCCCCACATGGCAGTGATGGACACCGCTTTCCACCAAACGATGCAGCCTCCTCAGTACATCTATGCGCTTCCCTATGAGTGGTACGAGAAGTACCGCATCCGCCGCTATGGATTCCACGGTACATCTCACCTCTACGTCTCCAGAAGGGCTGCCGTGCTCCTGGGGAAAGACCCCTCTGAGGTCAACCTGATTACTCTCCACATTGGTAATGGTGTCAGCTTCACCGCTGTCAAGAAGGGTGTTTCCTTCGATACCAGCATGGGCTTCACACCTCTTGAAGGGCTTGTTATGGGGACCCGTGCAGGTGACCACGACGCAGCGATCGGGCTTTACGTGATGCAGAGAGAAGGGCTGTCACCGAAGGAAATGGACAGCATCCTCAACAAGAAGAGCGGAATTTTGGGAATCACCGGGAAGTACACTGACCGCCGTGATGTTCTTGAAGCTATGGAAAAAGGCGACGAAAGGGCAAAACTCGCCTTCGAAATTGAGTGCTACAGGATCAAGAAGTACATCGGTGCCTATGCCGCTGCCCTTGGTGGTGTCGATGCCATCGTCTGGACCGCAGGTGTCGGAGAAATGGCAGCGGACATCAGGGCGCGGGCGATGGAGGGCCTGGAGTTCATGGGGATCAAGCTCGATCCCGAAAAGAACCAGCTGGCGCGCAGCAGGAATGCTGAGTTCGACATCTCGGCACCTGACTCCAAGGTGAAGATCTTCGTCATCCCAACTGATGAGGAACTCGTCTTTGTTGAAGATGTCGTTGCTCTCCTCGAGAACCGCTACGATGTCTATACCAACTTTAGGTACTCCTTCCAGGACCCCAGCTACAGGAACAAGATGAGAGATGCCGAATTCCAGAAGCAGTTGCAGAAGAAGCCGGAGATGGCCAAAGCAGTTGCCAAGGTCCCCGGACAGTAATCATGGACAAAGAGGCCTATCATAATTTGTTACTCCAGGCATAAAGATAAAGAAAGGAAAAGGAGAGGCTGGCTTAATGCCTCTCCTTATTTTATTTCACGTCGGGAATCCCCTCACGTCTGGAGTAAATCCAACAGGTTTTCCCGGAGGAAGGGGTAGAAATCCATGTATTTGATCCAGATGTTTTCTCGATAAAGGTAGGCTTCTTCTTCGTTTCTGCTGAATAACAGCTTTCCCTGGGTTGCGTAGTAGCAAAAACCCAATGGGGCATTATTCAATTCATGGATGTCTACGGGTATACCTAATTTTCCGGTGAGTCTTGTGCTTAGTGAGATGCAGATATCCAGCCTGGTGTCAGCATCCAATCCTTCGTCAAAATAAACTGCAATATCTATATCATTGAAGGGGCGATTTTCAATAAAAGAGCCGTGGATAAACGCAAACCTTATACTTTTCACTCGTTTTAATTCCTTCGCGATTTTAGTGATCACGTCTTCTCTCTGTCGGGGATTCAAAATGTGTTTGCTGTATTTACTCTCAGCCATCGTTCTTTTCCACCTGCTGTTCCATGATAATTCTTCCGATTTCCTTGAGCAGTTCCTTTATATCTGTTAGATCTTCTCGCATGCTTTTAAGCATTTTTTTGTCATCAACTTTAGCGTAACCATGCACCAGTAGATTGCGGAACTTGGCCATTTGCGCTAACCTTTGCGCCAGTTCCATCTTAATGATTCTGTGTTCGCCGAGAAGTAAAAAAGCTTCTGCATAAGTGTCAGGTGCCTTGTTCAACAATCTCGAGCAGAGATGATTGGCGATGTTTGTTGCTGCTTCAATTAAAACAATGAAAGAGTAACGTGCTGCGCGGATTGCTTCTTTATTGGTCAAAAAAGCTTCATCGTCCTGTTTGGCATAATTGGTTAAGGCTGTAAGGGATTCTTCAATGTCATTGACTTTATCCTTGATCAATGAAATGTTAATTCGTTTATGTTGCATACCTATCCCTCGCAGTTTTTTCCATTATACACCGGAAAAGCGCAGTTGGCAATCGAATTAGTTGATAACGAACCTAGTGGACGGCAAAGGGATTAGTTGACAGTAAGCAAGGGGGTTGTTAGAATCAAAGAGTGACCGACTGGTCAGTCAGAAGAAAATTTTTTGATGGGGAGGATCAAGATGGAAGAGCGCGGCCCGAGTGGTGGTAGCAGGAAGTCTCCAGAAGAAAAGAAGGCATCAGGGGCTCAAAAGGCAACTGATTCTGTTGAAGATCTGGGGTCTCAAGGTCCCAGGGGTGCTGGAGAACCGGACTCCCAGAACCTAGTCCGCCAAGGGGAAAGTGCTGCTGAGGGCCTCGAAAAGACAGAGCTCGAGACCTCTGGAGCAGGTGGGGATGGCGCCGGGGAAGGCCCTAATTTTTCTCAAGACCCCGAGGGCCCACAAAGAATCACCAGGAAAAGCAGGACGATATTTGTTGTTCTCGCCCTTCTCTTGCTCTTAGGGGCTGTAGCTGCTGCCCAGGCGATCTCCAAGAAAGGGAGGGAAACTCCCAGAGCCGCTGAGAAGGCGGTTCCGGTGGAGGTTGCTGTTGCTGCGAGGGGTGACATCAGTGAAGTGGTCAGCTTCACCGGAAGGATTGTTCCCAACCTCGAAGCCAACCTGGTTCCCAAGGTTCCCGGCCAGATTGAGGAATTCTACGTTGATGTCGGTGACACCGTCAGCAAAGGAGAAGCCCTAGTGAAGATCGACGACGACCACATCGCTGCGCAGGTGAAGCAGGCAGAGGCTTCGCTGGCAGCGGCGCGCTCCTCGGAGGAGCAGGCACGGCTTGAAGTGGAGCGCGCTGCTGCAGCCCTCTCTCAGGCAGAGAAGAGCTTCCAGATCGCTAAAAACAACTACGAAAGGGGCAAGTTCCTCCTCGAGCAGGGAGCGATCTCGCAGGCGGAGTTCGAGTCCAACTTCCAAAATCCTTACATCAGCGCAGAATCGGGCTGGAAGCAGGCCCGGGCTGCTTTTGAGGCGGCCAGGGCGAGGCTGGAAAAGACTGTCCCTTCCCAGATTGACCAGGCAGAAGCTGCCTTTGAGGCAGCCCGCCTGCAGCTTGCCAATACTGTGGTCACCGCTCCTTTCAGCGGGATGGTCAGCGCCCGCTACGCCAACCCTGGAGACATGGCCAGCACTTCGCAGCCCTTGTTGACCCTTGTTGATCTCGATCAGGTAAAGCTCAAAATAAATGTTACGGAGAAGGAAGTCAACAAGATCACCGTTGGTCAGGAAGTAGAGGTGTTTGTCGAGGCGGCAGGAAAGCGGCCTTTTAAGGGAAGGATTACCGCTGTTGCTCCTGCTGCTGATCCCAGATCAAAGCTCTACCCAGTGGAAATTCTCCTTTCTAATAAGGGCCACCTGTTGAAGCCGGGGATGTTCGCCAGGGTCAACATAACAACGGAGACCCGCAAAAACGTTCTCAAGATCCCGGTTGAGGCAGTTTTGGAAGAAGACGGCCAAAAGGTTGTTTACGTAATCAGAAATGGATGTGCCCGCAGGCGGCTGATCAGAACAGGCCTTACCGGGAGCACTTGCGTTGAGGTCCTCGAGGGGCTGCGCCCAGGCGACCGGGTTGTCGTCACTGGCCAGGAGTTCCTCATTGACGGGACTGCGGTTACCGTGGTTAAGAGTGAGGGTGGTGCCAAGTGAACCTTCCCAAATTTGCTGTTCACCGTCCGGTAACAGTGATCATGGTGATTTTGGGGCTTCTGGTTCTCGGTTTCGTTTCTCTGAGCCGACTTTCCGTCGATCTCCTCCCCAAGATGCAGCTCCCTGTTGCTGCTGTTGTCGTTGATTATCCCGGTGCTGGCCCCCAGGAAGTAGAGAAAGCTGTTACCGAACCCCTTGAGGAAGCTCTGGCTACTGTCAGCAATGTCGACAGCATCAGGTCTGAGAGCAGTTCCGGCTCAGCAACGATTGTCGTCCATTTCGCCTGGGGAACAGACATGGATTTTGCTACTCTCGAAATGAGAGAAAAGATCGATATGATCGCAGAGTTCCTTCCCAAGGATGTGGAAAAACCGACTGTCTTCAAGATAGACCCTGCGATGATGCCGGTGATTCAGATAGGGTTGAGCGGAGGTAGGGGAATTGCTGAGCTCACCCATCTCGCCGAGGACATTATCAAGCCCCGGCTGGAGCGGCTTCCTGGCGCTGCCTGGGTAGTCATCAGCGGCGGACGGAGCGAGGAAGTCCACATCCTCGTTGATCCCGTGAAGCTGGAATCTTACGGCCTTTCTCTTCATCAAGTGGCCCAGGTTCTGCAGGCGGAAAACCTGGAGCTCTCTGGGGGAACCCTGGTCAAAGGGAAAAAAGACTTCGTCATCAGAACCACAGGAGAGTTTCAGGATCTCACCCAGCTGGCAAGCATCCCTCTGACGACATCAGAGGGCAGCACAGTTTACCTCAAGGACATCGCCAGAATTTCCCAGTGCTATGCTGATCCCACTCAGGAGACCTACCTCAACGGTCGCCCAGGTGTCGGTATCAGTGTCCTCAAACAGTCTGACGCCAACACAGTTGAAGTTGCCGAGCGGGTCAAAGCTGAATTGGAACTGCTGAAGGAGGAGCTGCCGGGTAACGTTGAGGTTATGGTTGCTTATGACCAGTCCCGATTCATCAGGGAGTCGATCAATTCAGTGGCCAACAATGCCCTGATCGGGGCAATCCTGGCTGTTTTTGTGCTCTTCCTGTTTTTGCGCAATTGGAGGACAACTCTCGTGGTCGCCCTTGCCATTCCAATATCGATAGTAACCACCTTCATCCTGATCTACTTCTCCGGGCTCACCATCAACATGATCTCTCTCGGCGGCCTCGCCCTCGGTGTGGGGATGATGGTCGACTGCTCAATCGTTGTTCTCGAAAACATCTATCGTCACCGCCAGGAAGGCCGTTCCCTCTGGGAAGCGGCGATCTACGGGGCCCAGGAAGTGGGGATGGCGATCACTGCTTCTACCCTCACCACAGTAGCCGTCTTTCTCCCTGTGGTCTTTGTCGAAGGATTGGCTTCCCAGGTCTTCAGAGACCTCGCTCTTACGGTGACCTTTTCCCTGCTCGCTTCTCTTTTCGTCGCCCTGACCCTGGTGCCTTTGTTTTCCTCCAGGTTCCTGAAGGTCAGTTCACCTGATGAAGTGCCCCAAACCTGGTCCCAGAAGGCATCCGCTGCCGTCGGGCGGTCGTTGGAAAACCTTCGTGAGCTTTACAAGAGGATCCTCGCCTGGTCGCTCAGTCACCGCAAGCTGGTGGTGCTGGGAGCGGCAGGTGCTTTTGTCTGCTCCCTGCTGCTGGCTCCCCTGATTGGTTCAGAGTTCTTCCCGGAGACGGACTCTGGTGAGATTTCCATCAGCATCGAGATGCCGCGGGGCACAGCTTTAGAGGAGACCGAGAAAGTGGCGGTGAAGATAGAAGAGATCTGCTCCTCGCTGCCGGAGGTTGAGGAGACTTTTGTTACCGTCGGCTCTTCTCAGGGGATGAATCTCAGTGGTGCCGAGTCTGACCGCGCCAGCATCTGGGTGAAGCTCGTTGAAGAAAAGCA
>DAINRC010000028.1:5544-16639 GCA_036742135.1 Bacillota bacterium | reverse complement strand
ATCATCCATACAAATGCCTGTATATTCTATAGTTTCTGAGCACACTCCGGACGAAGAAACAGGTTTCTGGAAAGGGAATATTGTTAAGGTCAGCAGCAGTTCCTTCCCACTGCTTTGACACCAGCCATTTGCGAACATTGCCACGCCCAGCATTATAGGCAGCGAGGGCAACCACCAGGTTACCATCAAACTCTTGCAGCAAGTGATTAAGGTACCAGCACCCTATGCGCAAGTTTACTTGAGGGTTGTAAAGAAGGCTTGGGTTGAATTCTGGAATCCCCATTTCTTTAGCTACCCAGGAAGCAGTCTCCGGCATGACCTGCATCAAGCCAAGGGCACCAGCTCGAGAACGAGCACAAGGATTGAAACCACTTTCCACACGGGCGATCGCAGCCACCAGATAAGGGTCGATCTGGAATTCTGCAGCAATAGCAGTGATTTCCTGGCGGTAGGGCCAGGGGTAAAACATTTTCCAGAACCACTTTGCCTGGACGAGACCGATCCCGGTGATCACCAGGACCAAAACCACCAACAGGAAGAGACGCAACCGCGCCAGGTTAAGAAACATCAAATCAACTCCATCAGAATTCATCATCTCGTTCTAGATCATACTGAATTTCAGCAAGATCATTCCACCTTAACAGCTTGAAACTTGGTAGCAGCAAACACAGCAGCAAAAAATTTGTCAGGCGGACCTCATTAACCCTTGGAAACAGCGGCCACTTCCTTCCAGATCTCTGTTATCTGACGGACAGTCTCTTCAGGTGTCCCTCGATTATCGATTACCCGATGAGCGCGTCTTGCTTTTTCTTCAAGAGGCATCTGGGAACTGATCCTCTGCATCGCTTCTTGCTCACTTAAGCCATCCCTTTCCATAAGGCGCCTTATCTGGGTAGCAGGATCCACATAAACCACCCAGACTTCGTCAACGAGTTCATCTAACCCGACTTCAAACAAAAGGGGAACATCAAGAACCACTATCCCATGTTCACCAGTGCGACAGCAGTTTGCCAGAAGCCTTTTGATCTCCCGAATAATGTAAGGGTGAGTGATCTCGTTGAGCTTTTTCAGTTTCTCCTGATCAGCAAAAACAATTTTCCCCAACTTTTTCCGGTCAAGTGATCCATCGGGATTGAGAACACTTCGTCCAAATTCCCTGATAATAGAAGCCCAAGCAGGCATCCCAGGCTTCACTACTTCCCGTGCCACCTGATCAGCGTCAATGACCACAGCACCCAGCTCTCTAAGCTTCTTGCTGACAAAGCTCTTGCCACTGGCGATCCCGCCTGTAAGCCCGACAACAAGCATCAATACCCTCCTTCAACAAAACCAGACCATCTTGGAGAATAAGCCCCTAATCCCGGAATCTACTGCAAAAACTTATAAATCCCCAAAAGACAAAGAATCAAGCTGGTAAGAAAAGTGGTCCTCTTGCGCAATATGAACAGAGGAATAATCCCGCCAAGTCCCAGGCCAAGCAACAAAAAGATCTGCTGAAAAACGCCTACAGCAAGAATTGTCAGCAGGGGATCGAAAGCCACAAGCGCAGCCCCAAAACCGGCAACCATAGCATCAACAGAGAGGGCAATCCCCAGAAAGATGGATTCCCGAACACTGATCGTCCCTGATGTATCAAAATCGGCCAGTGTAGGATCTTTCAGGATCTGCGAAATGAGTGCTGTTTTTTCTAGAGGCTCATAATCTTGAAAGTTCCTCACCTGTTCCCTTCTATCCCGAAGATACCACCATACACCCAAGCTGAAAAGCAGAATTCCCCCGAATTTCTTCGCCCAAAACCCGAAAAGATAAGGCCCAAACAATTGGCCAAAAACTACCGAAAAGCCAGCAGTCACCATTGAAGCCACCAAAAAAACCACATGCGACCAAAAGGGAATCCTGATCTGACGCAACTTGTAAACAATGCCTGCGCTAAAAGCATCGAAGCTCACAGCGCATGCAAAAAAAAGCAGTTCACTGCAGCCCACCCTCCTTCACCTCCACTCTTACAGCCTATTAAAGGGTGGTGAAGGAGGTGCCTGTCAGGCTTTACCGCTGACAGTGAGGACAGCAATAAGTGCTTCTACCGCCAAGCTTAATTCTTTGAATTCTGGTTCCGCAGCGGGGACAGAGGTGACCTTCTTTTCCGTGGACCATCAACAGCATCTGGAAACTCCCCTGCTCTCCGTTACCATTTACATAATCCCGTAAACTCGTCCCCCGATATTCAATCGCCCGCTGCAAAATTTCCCGCATAGCCTGATACAACTGCTCCACTTCCCGAGGACTCAATGTGCTCACATTCCGCTCTGGATGAATTCTCGCTTCCCAAAGAATCTCATCAGCATAGATGTTACCTATTCCAGTGACAAAGGTCTGGTCAAGCAAAAGCCTTTTGACCTGCCCTTTTCTTCCTTTAATGAGATCGCTGAAGGCGTCTCTTGTAAGCTCTGGGTCAAGAGCATCAGGGCCAAGAAGTGCTAGGGGATAGCGTGTTTTTAGAGATGCGATAGGAAGTAAGTGCATTGTTCCGAACTTGCGGGTATCCCGAAAGCGAAGCTCCCACCCACTGTCGAGGTAAAAAATCAGATGGGTATGGTTCTCCACAGGGGTATCTTGGGGGACGCAGAAGAGTTGCCCTGTCATCCGCAAGTGGATCACCAGAGCTAATTCTCGATCAAGCTCAATAATAATGTGCTTCCCCCACCGCTTCAAACTCTGAATAAGCCTGCCTTCGAGTTGCTTTTGGAAAAGGCGGGGATTTGGCTCTCTGATAACTTTTTCAAAAAAAACGTCCACTTTCTCGATCTTCCGTCCCGAAACCCTTGGCCTCAGGGTGCGCACTATTGTCTCTACTTCAGGCAACTCAGGCATCTATTTCTCCACCTCGACCATGTCATACCAGTTTGGCCCCACTTTAATGTCAACCTCCAACGGAACAGACAACTCCACAGCATTCTCCATGCTTTCTCTGACAAGAGGCACAAGAACAGGGATCTCTTCTGAAGGTGCCTCAAAAACAAGCTCATCGTGAACCTGAAGAATCATCTTTGCTCTAAGCCTCTTTTCCTTAATAGCCCTATCAACGCGAAGCATGGCAAGTTTAATAATATCGGCAGCACTGCCCTGAATCGGGGTATTAATTGCCGTCCTTTCTCCAAAAGCTCTAACCGCCCTGTTGCTGCTGAAGAGATCAGGCAAATAGCGGCGCCTTTTTAGAAGTGTGGTAACATATCCCTGTTCCCGAGCCTTGGTAATTGTCTCCTCAATAAACTTTTTCACTCCAGGGTGCTTGAGAAAGTAATTTTCGATGTAGGCAGCAGCTTCTTCACGGCTCACCCCGATGTCGCGAGAAAGCCCAAAATCGGTAATTCCATAAACAATGCCAAAGTTAACTCCTTTTGCCCTCCTCCGGAGCTCAGGAGTCACCTCCTCAGGAGGAACCCCAAAAATTTCGGAGGCAGTCCTGGTATGAATATCTTCCCCCTTTTGAAACGCCTCGATCAGCCCTGGATCCTGGGAAAAATGGGCAAGGATCCGCAACTCGATCTGGGAGTAGTCGGCAGAAAGCATCATCCAGCCGGGCGCAGAGGGGACAAAAGCACGCCTGATCTTCCTTCCAACCTCCATTCTGATAGGAATATTCTGGAGGTTAGGCTCCGCGCTACTCAATCTCCCCGTAGCAGTAATCGTCTGGTTGAATGTGGTGTGCACCTTTCCCGTTTTTTCATCGATTAAGCTCCTCAGACCATCGATGTAAGTTGTTTTCAGTTTCATTAACTGTCTGTATTCCAGGATCTTGGCCGCAATCTCATGATAAGCAGCCAGTTCCTCAAGAACTGAGGCATCTGTGCTATACCCCGTCTTTGTCTTCTTGATCACAGGAAGCTTAAGTTTTTCAAAAAGAATAGTTCCCAACTGCCTGGGAGAATTAATGTTAAACTTTTCTCCGGCAAGCCGGTAAATTTCCTCTGTAAGCTCCTCCAGCTGGGCATCCAACTCCCGAGACATTTCTTCCAATTGGTCGATATCAAGTTTCACACCGTGCAGTTCCATTTCTGCCAAAACAGCAGACAAAGGAAGTTCGAGGTCAAAAAAAAGCGAAGATAGTTCACAGTTCTCTAGTTCTTGAAGAAGCACCGGCCACACAGAAAATATGGCGGCAGCCCGACGTCCTGCAACCGTCTGGTCATGAGCAGAAAAAGCAACAACTTGGTTCAAGTATTTCAGGTGCACCTCTTCGAGAGTCGGGCTTGGGGAAGCAGGGTTGAGGAGATAAGCAGCAAGCATAGTATCTCCTTTGACACCTTCAAGGCTAATATCGCGGCAGGCAAGCATCACCATTTCCGCCTTGGCGTCATGACACAGCTTCTCAATTTTTGGGTCGGCAAAAAGCTGGCTCAGAGAAGAGAGCATTCTTTGCTGAAGTTCGCCGTCTTCGGGAAAAAGAATAGTAACCCCTCTGTTCTCCTCCCAGGCCAATCCTAGACTTCTTAAGGCATCCTTGTGGGGTGGTCGGGAATTACGCTCAAACCAGAAAGCACATCTTCCCGCCTTTTTGATCGCAGCGATCACTGAGGGAATTTCCTCCACACTAACCACAGAAATGAGAGATGTCGCTTCTTCAGAAACACCAGTTCCCAGGCTTTCCGGCAATTCTTCCTGGAGGCTTTTTAGAAGAGACTTAAATTCTAACTCCTGAAAAACACTTATGAGTTCCTGATAATCAGGCTCTTCTACTTCTAAGCTAGAGAAGTCGACAGAAATCGGAACTCTCGTCTCAATGGTGGCCAGCTTCTTGCTCAACAACGCCTGTTCTCCATATTCCTCAAGCAGGTTGCGCAACTTCTGAGGAAGCTTGTCCAGATGAGCGAGACAATCTTCGAGAGTTTGGAACTGGTTAAGGAGTTTCACAGCGGTCTTTTCACCAATTCCCGGGACACCGGGGATGTTGTCACTAGGATCCCCAACAAGACCCTTGAAATCGGGAATCTGCAAAGGCTCAATGCCATACTTCTTCCTTACCAGTTCCCGCGAATACCGTTCGAGTTCACTGATTCCTTTTTTGGTGATCAGGGCCTGGATGTTTTCCGTTACCAGTTGCAACATGTCTTTGTCTCCAGTAACAATCATCGTTTCGATCCCCTGTTGGGCAGCGATCCTAGCAACAGTCCCGATAACATCATCAGCCTCATACCCCTCAACCTCAAGAACAGGGATCCTCAATGCTGCCAGGATCTTCTTTATCAGCGGAAACTGGGGACGCAGTTCGGGAGGTGTAGCAATGCGGTGAGCCTTGTAGCTCTCGTATTCCTGATGGCGAAACGTGATCTTCCCGGCATCAAAAGCAACAGCGAGGTAGTCGGGCTTTTCCTGTCTGACCACTTTTTGCAGCATAGTGGTAAAACCGTAAACAGCATTGGTGAACTGTCCTGTTGTGGTCGACAATAAGGGAAGAGCATAAAAAGCCCTGTGCGCCAGGCTGTTTCCGTCGAGAATTACGAGTTTTTTCACCTGCGGGAACTCCCCCTTTTCCCAACCGCAACTAAAAAACCCAAAACAAAGTGGCACCAAAACCGCGCCAACCTCATGCAAGTTCTATTATAACAAAAAACGACTTCATCCCCGCCTTGACCAGGGTGAAGTCATTCAGCAAATGATAACCAGGAACACCAAAAACTTCAGCTAATCATGGTTTTCATCATAACTGTCCAGAATTTGCAACAACTCTTCCTCTCCCGGAAGGTCAAGACAGCCTTTTTCTACCTGTTTTCGCAGTTCCTCAGGAAGGCTGGAAACCCTGACTTTGGTCACCCGAAGCACTTCCCCATCAACACCCGCAGGCCCCCGGATTACTGCCACAAACCCACCCTTTTCACCGAGATGAGTTTTGTGAGAGCAGTCTTCACAAAGGCCTTCTTCCACTCTGCTGAAAACAAATCTTTCACCTGTGCGCACCATTTTCCAACCCTGGCTAGGGGGATACAGTTTCTGGAGACTTGCTACGCTCATCTCCCCCACCTTGGCAAGGTCAACCTCGTTTTCTACCTGATGGCCACAGGTCCCGTAAACGACTTTTGTGAAGACTTTCGCTCCGCTAGGCAGGGGCCGCTGGAGTTCGGCACGCTGCTGGATAACATAGAAGCTCCCTAGAGCAACCAGAAAGGCAAAGGTGTAGATGATGATCCGGCCTTCTTTTCTTAACATGAAAACAACCTCATTCTCTAAGGATAATACTCTACATAATAAATATTTCCAGCTTCCTCCGATTTATACGCCTTTTCAGCTAATCTTCTCCATAAGCTCCTCTGGGATATCGAAATTTGCATAAACATGCTGGACATCATCATGGTCTTCCAGGGCATCCATGAGCCGGAGCACCTTCTCGGCTGTTTCCTGATCTGTAAGTGGTACCGTGGTGTTGGGCAACATAGTCACTTCAGCAACAGTCCACTTCACTCCCCGCTCCTGGAGGAAACCTTTGACCTTTTCCAGGTCCTGGGGAGCAGTAATCACTTCAATCGAACTCTCTTCTTCTTTAATATCTTCAGCACCGGCCTCGATCAGCGACAACATCAACTCCTCAACATCACCAGTAAGGTTCTCTTTGGGAAGCACAATAAATCCTTTCATCTCGAACATCCAGGCTACACACCCACTCTCACCCAGGCTGCCACCATGTCGGGAAAAGATGTGCCGGATTTCAGCAGCAGTTCTGTTGCGATTATCTGTTAAAGCTTTGAGGAAAACGGCAACTCCCCCTGGCCCATAACCTTCATAAGCAACTTCTTCGAGTTCTTCTCCTTCTATCCCTCCTGTTGCCCGCGCAATCGCCCTGTTGATGTTCTCCATAGGCATATTTGCCTCTCGGGCACGCATGATCGCCAGCTTGAGTGCAGGGTTGGTATTAGGATCTCCACCACCCTGCCGCGCCGCGACAATGATCGCTCTCCCCAGTTTGGTGAAAAGTTTGCCCCTTTGAGCATCAACCTTTGCCTTCCGGTGCTTGATATTCGCCCATTTAGAATGACCTGCCATCCTCTCACCCCTCGTCACCAAAAACTGGTATTGGTGGAGTCCTCCTCTTGTGTTCACTGCTCCTGTGCATTTTCTCTATTTTTTCTTTTATCTCTGGAGGAGCCTTCCCGTAGAGGATGTAGTCATCAAGGACCTGATAAGAAAATCCCAACTCACCTTCATCTGTTTGACCTTCCCAAAGCCCCGCACTAGGCGGTTTTTCGATGATCTTCTCGGGAACCCCTAAGTAGCGAGCAAGCAGCCTAACCTGCCGCTTGACCAGGTTCCCTAAAGGCAAAAGGTCAACTCCTCCATCACCATATTTGGTAAAGTAACCAACCGTCAACTCACTTCTGTTTCCTGTTCCTACGACAAGATAGTTATTGAGATTGGCGTAATAATAGAGAACAATCATTCGCAGGCGTGGCTTGAGATTTGCTAAAGCCATGCGGTGATTTGGGTCAACTTCATGCTCACGAGATACTCCCAAGATCTGCAAAAGTTGGTCATATACCAGATCAAGAGAAATCTCCTTGTATTCTAGGTCAAAAGCGCTGGCCACGAGGCGAGCATCTTCAAGATCCTGGTCACTGCTGTAACAGGGGAGGATCAAGGCAAGGGTGGTTTGTGGGAAAGCCTGCTTGCACAAGGCAGCTACAACCGCTGAGTCAAGCCCTCCGCTTAGCCCCAAGACCACCCCTCGGGCACCAGCCTCAAAAACCTTTTGACGAATCCAGGTCACCAAGCGCCTGGATACTTCTTCACAGAAATTTTCTGGCATCAAACGAGCACCCCGCGAAAAATTCTAGCAAAAATCAGCATCTCCTGCAATCAGGTCATAAGAGGAACAAGCTCCACATTCCCCATCGCCCCCAGGCTGTCGCCATGGATCAGGACAGCTCCCTCAACACCCTTAATCCCACAGGCAAACTTCAAGGCCTCAGGTATGTCTGTTGGGAAGCGAACCCTGTTTCCCGTTGCTGTGGCCACAGCATCCGCAAGCGCTGCCATTTTGCTGACCACCACTGCAGCATCAGCATTCCCAAAGCTCAGCGATGGCCCTACGGTGCCTGAGGAAGTACAAACCCCCCAATAAGGACTGCTAGCACTTAGCTTGATACCAATCTTCTCCGAAAAAGGAGAAGTGCCGGCAAAAATTCCTACAACCCGGGGCCTATCTGTTTTTATAAAGATGTCTCCACCATTTTCGACAATTACCTCACTGACAAAGTGCAGCAAACCACGCCCTACCAGCTCGGCAACAGCCCCAGCAACAGCAGCCATTGGGCCTACACCTGCACGCCATGCCGCTCCAGCCATTATTTTGACGATGCGGGGAGAATTTGCAGGCACCTTCAGAGGCCTCAGGGTCTTCCCAAAAGAAGGATAAACATCAAGGAACGCTTCCAACTCTCTTCGTAATCTCCGGAGCAGAGAAAAGGCAATCTCCGGCAATTCGGGCCGAAAGCTTTTTTCATCGACACTGATAAACAAGTCCGATTCCTTCAAGGACACCTGAAAAGAAACCATCCCCTCTCCCCGCATCCGCTCCCGATAAGTCCTCTGTTCATACCTCACTTTGGCCACCTTCAAAAGCGGACTTCTACTGCCCGGGCAACACAGACATCAAGGCAACTCTCACAGACAATGCATTTGGAACCATCGAAGTGAACCTCCATTTCCGGACGCTTCATGGACAGGGCACCAGTTGGGCAGAAGGTCGTGCAGGCGCCACACTGGAGGCAACGCTCTTTGTTCCAGTGAATGGTGCCACTCAGAGGTTCGATTTCGACCCCGACGCTCTTCAGATAATCCAAGCCGCGGTTGTAGTTTTCCGGATCACCGCTGATCTCCAGGACGACAAACCCTTCTTTGTGCGGGTTGATGTCAGCCTTAAGGATGTTGATAATCAAGTCATAATCCCTGACCAAGCGATAGATGATCGGCTGCTCGACCAGTGGTGGCGAAAAGCGCAAAACTATTTTGTTGACGACCAATTCCAAAACCTCCTTCAGTCACTGTTTTTTCGCTCCACGAGTTTCTTCAACTTAATCCCTGACTCCACTCCCGGCAGTAGCTGGACTGGTTCGGTGAGAAGGAACTTCCCGCTCTTGATCCACTCCTTCAAAATCTGGGCGATCTGGCGGGCCTTGTAATAACTTGAGCGAGGAGTTGTCGGAACCTCTTTCCCATTAATTGTAATCTTGCCTGATTTCAGCTGAGCGTAATTCACATGTCCCAGGACTTTTCCTGTGTTGTTAGGATAATCGTTACTGTAGTCAACAATAGGAGCGTAAATATCCTCATCCCTGACAGTAGTGTAGAGAAGGATCTCCTCATTTAAGATAGGAATGGGAATACCAATCCCTACAGCAAGGCTCACCCCATAGCCGATATTGCTTGTACCCCGCAACCACTCTGGACTCATCTGCTTAAGGTCCCCAATTACCGCCAAGGTTCCTGCACCCTCCATTGGCACTCCTTTCGGGGTTCTGGGAACACAGGGATTATGCTGTGTTCCGTGCCAGACAACATAACCAATTCCACCGCCCAGAAAAATCCTGGTGCCGATCCCAATAGTTTTATAGTAAGGGTCATTAAACAAAGGACTCAGTTGACCAGATGTGGAGTAACTGGCATTACCCAGGTTGGGCTTTAGCACCCCCATATAGGTGTAGATCGTGCGGTTGGAAAGATTGACAGCAACGTTATAGTTCTGATAAGCGTTGCGGGGGTTGAACAAGATTGCTTCATTTATGTCTGCAAGAGTGATCCAGGTTTCGATGTGGCGCCTAGGATAGCAGTCAGTTCCATAAGCTGTTGCTTCCAGTTTCACTGGTTTTCCGGCGACGAGATCCTCGATCACATGACCGCCGCCATAGAGGAACCTCCCTGGATAAACCCTATTCTCAGGGTCACTCTCAGGCAACTCGGTAGCACCGAGATAGGCATCTACAGCAGCAATACCCCCGTAGGCAGGGACCCCGTTTAGGTAGATCTTTTTCATTTTCATTCTCGGTGTCGGGTGACCGAAATTCAGGAAAACACCACTTGAACACATGGAGCCAAATGTCCCTGTTGTCACCACATCGACTTCCTGGACTGCCCTCTTGATGCCTTTTTCCTTAACAAAATCAATAATCTCTTCTGCGGTAACAACTACTGCCTCACCCTTCTTGATCCTAGCATTAATTTCCTCGTAGGTCTTTTCTACCGCCAAGTTGCAGCCCCTCCATTTCTCCCCAAATTATAAAAACAAAAAACAAACCTCTCCTTAAGAAGAGGTTTTTCGCAGATGTTGCGCGCAAAGCCTCCTCTTATCTCCCAGAATACTACATTCTGCAGGAATTGGCACCGCCGCCCTTTTCGGGCCGGTTGCCGGGTTTCATTGGGCCCGTCCCTCCACCACTCTTGATAAGAGAATGCCTGCCTTTATTCAGTTATCCCTAGTTATCAGTGTTAAACTACCACAACCAGCATCAACCGTCAAGGAAATTGATCAGCTCTTTACATTAGAACCAGCCTGCTGCTCCTTCAGAGCTTCTTCCACCTCTTCAGTGGCTTCTGTTGAAGACCTCCGGAACTCCCTGATCGCTTTCCCGATTGACTTACCGACTTCCGGCAATTTTCCTGGTCCAAAAATAATCAGAACAATAGCCAGAATAGCGATCAATTCCCACGGTCCTAAATTCTGCAAAAACCCAAACATCGATTCACCTCCTTGCTGGGCACTACTCCTCGATTTTCTCCAGAATGATTTTGTGGTCAACAAGAGCAAGTTCCTTGATGCGCGCAGCCAAGATCAATTGACGACCAAAAATATCTTGCAGCAGTATTCCCTGCTCGTGAGGAAGCACACGATCAACCTTTTCCAAAACCAGCTCTTCTTGGCCATCTTTTAAGAGATAAGCATCAGCCTCACACACCTTGTTTTCCCTCCTCGAAAATGGACTTAAGATATTCGACCAACTGGTCAATATAGTGGGGCAGGGGCTCCCTTTGCACCCCAATAACCTCGACTCTGTTCCTCCCGATTGGTAGCAAAACTTTCTGGGCCTTGCTGGAACCGATAGCCGTGACC
>DAINRC010000028.1:0-5534 GCA_036742135.1 Bacillota bacterium | reverse complement strand
ACCATCCTCGGAGTTACTTCGCCAAGCATCGAATTGGCCACAAGTATGGAAAGGGAACCGGCAATCACATCAACGTCAGGAACTGTATGGACAATGGCATTTTCCCCAGTTGCTCCTTCATTTGCCCCGGCTTTCAGCATCAAGGAAGTGGCAGCGCTGTTTGTCCCGAGGGCAATAATCTCGATCTTTTCCCCAAACTCTCGCCTCAGGCGTTCGGTTATGTGTTTACCAATGCCACCTCCCTGACCATCAATAACTGCGACCCTCATAGCCAGCTCCCCCATCAGATAATCTTAACACCAAGAACCTTCTCCATTTGCTGCAAAGCAAAGTTGTGGGCACTTTCGTCAAAGGAAGCAACACCGTCTTTGAGCACAGTGACCTGGTAGTTGCGCATTCTGGCATCTGCAGCAGTAAAGAAAACACAAATATTCGTGCAGACACCTACTAGAATCAGTTCCTCTACCCCTAGTTCGCGCAAAGAAAGGTCAAGATCAGTCCCGTAAAAGCCACTGAAGCGGCGTTTGGGAATTACAAGTTCCCCTTGATGAGGAGCAAGTTCTTCGCAGACACTGGCACCATCAGAGCCTTCAATGCAATGAGGAGGAAACATCGTAAATTCTTTATCATCAGTTCTGTGCCGATCGCAGATATAAACTACTGGCCACCCCTGCTGGCGAGCCTCTTTTAGTTTAGCAGCAATAAAGGGGATGATCTGCCGTCCCTTTTCCCCGACATAAAGGGCACCATCTTCTCTGACAAAATCATTCAACATATCAATCACCAGAAAGGCTTTTTGACCCATGATTTTCCTCCTCAAAATTCACCATTTACTAATAAAACACTTACACACAATTTTAAAAATTCCTGCTTTTCATTTTCTACCTGATCAGTCATCAAGCCTTTCCAGCCCCAGATCCTCAACATAACAACGGAGAACTTCAGCGACCCCCCATGCCTGAGCAAAACAGCCGCGCGGCGTAAAAGGTGGTTCTCCATCAAAGATCTCCGAAATCGTCCCTACTCCATGGTCACGGAGGTGGTCTTGGAAAGGAGCCAGGAGGATTTTAGCTACCTGGAGGCTTTCGGGAGAATAATCACTTACCTTTAAGTAAGCAGTGACAAAGTGGCCGATCAACCAGCTCCAAACTGTTCCCTGGTGGTAGGCAGCATCTCTTTCTAACTGGTTGCCTCCGTAACGACCCTTGAACTCGGGATCATCAGGAGAAAGACTGCGCAACCCATAAATTGCATAAAGCTTCTCCCAGACTCGCTCTACTACACAGCGAGCTTGCTCCCGAGTCAGCGGACTGAAAGGTAGACTCACAGCAAAGATCTGGTTGGGACGAAGGCGTGCGTCTTTAATTTCTCCATTGACAACATCGTATAAGCAGGAGTCAACCTCATTCCAGAAACACGTCTGAAAATTCTCCTTCACCTTGGCTGCAAGTTCACTGTAGCTGTCAGGTTCTCCAAAGACGGTTGCTAGCTGGGCCATCAAACAGAGGGCATTGAACCAGAGCGCGTTAACCTCAACTGCTTTTCCTTCCCGCGGAGTAACCACCCAGTCACCCACCTTGGCGTCCATCCAGGTTAGCGGCATCCCGGGGAATCCAGCCGTAATCAGACCATCGTCATCCATCTTGATCCCGAACTTGGTTCCAGACTGGTAACAAGCAATAATTTCTTTGAGCACAGGAAAAATCTCTTCTCTCACGAATTCGTAATCTGCAGTGTAGGCAAGAAACTTCTGAACTGCGAAAAAGAACCAGAGAGGAGCGTCAACAGTGTTGTAGAGAGGCTCGCCACCGTGGTCTGGGAAAAAGTTAGGAATCAATCCATCTTTAGTATAGGAAGCGAAGGTAAGGAGGATCTCCCTAGCCTCCTGAAACCGCTTTGTGCACAGGAGTAGTCCAGGCAAGGCAATCATGGCATCGCGTCCCCAATCACTAAACCAGGGGTATCCGGCAATGATTGTCTTTTTCCCTGTGGACTGCCGGTGGACGATAAAATCATCGGCAGCAAGGACGAGCTGCTTCGCAAATTCATCCTGATAACCTGCCTGCTCTAAAAGCCGCTCGAGCCGGGCCCTCTCCTTTGCTTCCAAAGCAGAGAAGTTGAACGGAAAAACCTCCTCCGTCGAAAGGACGATGAAAAACTCATCAGAGGCGTCTCCCCGAAAGGTGAACCAACCGGGAATAAAATGGTCTTCGTAGCAGGAAAGGCCGCGATATTCTTCAATAGCGTAATACATCCCTTTGTACCAGGCTCCCAGCTTCTGGTAATGAGCACGGTCACTTGCCAGATAAATCCTGGGTGCCCCTGGATAAGCCTCGATAACTACCTGATAATCCTTGACTTCCTGCTGGAAAGGCCAATTATTCTCGTAAATTGTAGAATGAAAGTCACGACAGTTGACCAGTGGAAAAACATTAATGGTGAAGTTCTTTCTGTTTGGGTTGAGAATCTTATAGTGGACCACAGTCGTATTCTGTCCATAGACCATGAAAATCTTCTTTATAATAAAAATGTCGTCAACCTGATAAATGTATTTGGGAAAAGGGTTGCGTTGAAACCGTTGTAAATACTGAAATCCTTTCTGAGCAAAGCCTCCCTGGACCTGGTTTGTTCCCAGAACGAACCTTTCACTTCCAATATAGAAGTCTTCGTCAAGCTTGGCGACGAGCAGATAGCGCTCAACTGGCGGCCTCAGGGCTGCTATAAGCAAACCGTGATAGCGCCTCGTATTCAATCCAATAATCGTTGATGAAGCAAACCCTCCCAATCCATTAGTAAGCAGCCACTCTTTTCTTGCCCCGATTTCAGGGGTAAGCTCACTCTTTCCAAAAGAGAGCTCCATCAAGCCCCACCTCAAAAACTTCTCACCGCCATTATAAAATAAAAAAAGCCTTGAGTCCATGACTCAAGACAAGCGGGTAGCAGCATCTCTTAACAACTGCCGGACCGGAAGGTTGTAAGGACACTTCTCTTCACAGGCACCACAGTCGACACAGGCCTCCACCTTTACCCCCAGGCTCCGGTAGCGCTCCCGAGCCCATTCTTTCAGGTCGTAGCGCAAGTAGTAACCATCAAACAGCAGAACCATTGGGATATTGATCCCCTGGGGACAAGGTTGACAATAATCACAACGCCGGCAAAAAGTTCTCCCCAACTGTTCCGCTTCTCTCATGAGTAACTCCCTCTCAGAAGGAGACAAAGGTGAAGGATTGTCCCCTACTGCTACATTCCTCTCAACCTGATCAACAGAGTCCATCCCTGGGATCACCGTAGAAACAGGGTATTCCAGAAGATAGCGCAAAGCAAGATCTGAATTCTTCAGTGCACCTCCAGCAAGTGGCTTCATGACAATCGTTCCAACTCCATGCATTTCCGCAAGTTGCAGCAGTTCCTGCACACCTTCATTCTCAACGACATTGAAGGGAAACTGGACAGTCTCGAACTCCCTAATTTTAAGTGCTTCCAAGAGCACACTCTTAACATGACCGGTGATCCCGATGTGCTTAACCAACCCCTCTCTCTTAGCCTCCTGTAGGGCAGCCAACGCTCCATCAGGAGCAAGTACCCTTTCAAGAGTCGAACGGTCGCGGACATTGTGGATCTGGTAGAGGTCGATGAAGTCAACACCAAGCGTCTTCAGGCTTTTCCTGATATCAGCAGCCATTTTTTCTTTTGTTCGGGCCATTGACTTCGTGGCAATAACTGCCTCAGATCTCCGCTTTCTAAGAACTGCTCCTATTTTTGCTTCACTGTCCGTGTAGCCACGGGCAGTATCAAAAAAATTAATTCCCAGATCCAAGGCTTTATTTACGAGAACATGGGCTTCCTCAAAAGAAATTCGCTGAATGGGAATTCCCCCGAATCCGATTACCGAAACTTCCAGACCTGTTTTCCCTAGCTTCCTAACCTCCATAAATCACCTTTCCCCCGTGTGCTTGGTTTTCTGGTGGGTACAGTCAACAATAAAAAAATAACTGCAATAATTAACCCAGAATTAACCCAGTAACAGCCACAGATAGCCTACCTATAAACATGAAATTGTTGTAATATTTTTCAAGGTATCCAAGTCTTCCAGTGGATTCCCTCGGACAGCCACAAAAAACGCCAGTTTCCCTTCTTCGATACTACCTAGCATTTCCTCAAGTCCTAATAGTTTCGCACCATTAATGGTTGCTGCTTGAAGGATCTGTAAATTTGAAAGTCCTGCCTTTTTCAAAAGCCGCATTTCAAAGTAATAAGAATCTCCGTGGGGGACTGCAGTAGCTCCGGCATCAGTACCTATCACCACTTTGACTCCCAGTGTTACTGCTTTTTTAATTCTTTCTAAGTGTGATAAATATGTCTTTTCTATCAGAGCTAGCTGAGAGGGCAGAAATGACTTTTTCCAGGGTTCCACTGTCTGATTATAAACAGGAACCACGGTGGGAACCCAAAAAATGCTTTTCTGAGCCATAAGCTCAAGCGTCCGATCACCTATAAAATAACCGTGTTCTATGGAGTCAACACCTGCTTCAGCAGCAAGCAGCGCAGCCTCATCTGAACTGGCATGGGCCATGATTTTTAAACCTAATTGTCGACTAATTTTTACAATAGTATTTAATTCAGAAAAGCTAAACTGTACTTTGCCCACTTTTCCGTATTCACTAAAACTAACTATACCTGATAGAATGACCTTTACGTGGTCTGCACCACGTTTTTTAAGGTTAATGATCCTTTTTTCTATTTCTAACACATCCTTGATGCCATCACCTAAAAAAGTACCGTAATATCCATCTTTGCGCAGAGCGGCTCCAGTAGCGCGAATTAACGGACCCTTTTTAAGAGATAATTCCTTGGCCTTTAGAGCTAAACAATTCTTATCTCCTCCGTCTCGTATTGCAATTATTCCGGAGCTGACAATTTTATCAAGGGTATTAAGTAAGTAATTTTTCATCAAAAGAGGTTTTTCCCACCGCCTGATGGAACTATCAAAATCATAACCATCAAGAGCCAAATGGACATGGCCATCAATAAAACCAGGTAAGATAGTTAAACCGGTCATGTTTACTATTTGTGTGCTTTTGTACTTGGCGGCCTCATCTTTCCCTATAACAGCTTTTATAAGTCCATCTTTAACAACAATAGCTTTTTTCATGATTTGTCCTTTTTCCACATTAACTATGCCTTCCGGTATAATAACTTTTTCTTCTTTGCTACTAATTTGATAATTCAACATTTCAAAACTATTAGTCTGATAATTCAGCATCTCCAACCCCTTATTTTTAGCCATTTCTAGGTAATGCTCTATCCTTTTTTATCCTTGAGAATATTTTGCCCTCCTAATAGCATCCGGAGTTGTTTCAACCAGCTCACCCTTTACTACCAACTCCAGTGCCCTTCTCATACTTTGTTTTTTTTGTTTACATTTTTTGGTTAAACTAAAAATCATAAATCAAAAACCCCCCAGCTTTTTTGCTGGAGGGCCCTGAAACTTAATCCTGGCAGTGACCTACTCTCCCGGGGATTGACCCCAGTAC
>DAINRC010000027.1:1417-17106 GCA_036742135.1 Bacillota bacterium | reverse complement strand
CCCCAGGACAGGGGAAAACTTCGGCCAGAGCTTCCTGCATGAGGCGCTCGGCGTCTTTTTGGGCTTCAGCTCGCAAGCGGCGTGCCTCCCGCACCCGGGCCATCAGGGCTTCCACCTTCGCTACGATGCGCCGCTGCTCCTCAAGGGGCGGGAGAGGGATAGGAGCATTCCATAAAGCTTCCATCCTTATACGCGGCATTCGGCTTCCTGTCGTATTGTGATTTGCGTAAGTTACAAAAATAGGTGAACGAAGGTACGCTCCAAGATACTTCGGCGTTAGCAAACCAGGGTGGACTATCATTGGTACAAACTCTGTGCTTGCAATTCCTTCCCTTGAGCAAACAACAACCTTGTTAAGATAAGGCCGAAGCTTGGCATAAAGTACATACCCTTGCTTGAAATACACGCAGGCACTTTTTATCTCAGCGCCGTACACCCAATTTTCTTCAGGTTCTTCCCACTGCCCGGCATCCAAGTGTTCTAAACCAATGTAATTGAAAAGAAGACTGGGGTTTTCAGATGGTTGGATTATGGACACTTCGCGGCGAGCTACCTCCCCCAGCCTCACCCACCGCCAGCCTTCGGGAAGTTTGTAGGGGCCCTCAGTCATTGGTGGCCACCTCTCCATTGTTGCCCAGGTGTTCACTTAATTCCTCTATGATACCTAGGATCTCTCGCTCGCGCTCAAGGAGGCTCGCCACAATCTCCATTGGTGACGGCAACTCCTCCCCTTCTGGGCGGTTCGGGTTGCGGGCAGAAAGATCATAGCCTCGCTGCTTGACCTCCTCTACAGGCACAATCCACGAGCGCTCGGATAGGCAAGCCTCGCGGGGGCCCAAACCCTTGCGGTAGGCGTCCCAGGCCCGCCATAATTGCCGTGCCTCGTCAAAGTGCTCGTCCTTGATGGGGCTGCCCTTACTGAACTTCTTTAAACCCTCGGGCAGGGGTAACTCGTAGTACCAGATCTCCTTCGTGGGGCCCGGCTGCTCGAAGAAGATGAGTGCAGTCTTCACATCCGAATAGGGGGCAAAAGTGCCTGGTGGGAGGCTTACGATGGTATGCAGGTTGAACTGCTCCAGTAGATCCCGTTTCACCTCGGCAAACGCCCCGCCGCGGAAGAGCGTCCCCTCGGGCACGACCATACCGCAGCGGGCACCGTTCCGGGGCTTGAGCTTTTTCATGATGTGCTGGAGAAAGAGTAACTCTGTCGCATTGGACTGGACGGGGAAGTTCTGCTGGATGTGCCGACCCTCCGTTCCCCCGAAAGGCGGATTAGTCACCACCACGTCGAAGCGTTCGGAGATGTTCCGGACGTTCTCCTCGAGGGTGTTCTTGCGCGCAATCCGCGGCGCAGCCACTCCGTGCAAGACCATGTTTACCATCCCCAGAAACGCTGGAACGGGCTTTTTCTCTTGCCCGAAAAAGGTGTGTTCCTGCAAGGTGTGGTAGTCCTCTATAGTTTGCTCTTTCTTCTTCATCCGGAGGTAGGCCTCAACCAGGAAGCCACAAGTCCCGCAGGCCGGGTCGTAGACCGTCTCCCCTATTCTAGGATCTACTAGCTCGACGACGAACCGCACCACGGGGCGGGGGGTGTAAAACTCTCCCGCCAAGCGATTTTCATTCCCCAGGCGGCGCAAGAGGTCTTCGTACACCTGGGAAACGGTGAAGATGTCGTCCTGGCTGTGGAAGTTGATCTCGTTCACGATCTGGATAACATCTTTGAGGTTGTACCCTGAAGCGCAGACAATGACGTTGCGCTCGGCAAAAAGGCTCCTGATGGTCTCGCGTAAGGAATCGCCGCCCATGCTCCGGAGGTAGGGGATAAGGCGGCCGTGCACGAAGGCTAAGAGGTCGTCGGCAGGCAAGTCCCTCGTCGCCCAGTTGCGCCACCGGTACTCTGGGTCGAGGATCGGAACGTAAGGACGCCCGTCCAGTTCGGCCTGGGCTTCCCGCTCCTCCTCCTGAGCATCCAGAAAACGCAAAAAGAGGAGCCACGCCAGATGCTCCACGTACTCCATGATGCCGGTGCAGTTGTTATCGCGCCGCAGGATGTCGCACGCCCGCCAGATTTCATTGGCGAGGGCTTCGCGCGTCTGCGGGCCGTTCATGCTATACCCTCCCCAAGTTTTTGGAATCCTTGACGAATAACCTGTGCCATTAGTTTCCGCCTCTCTTCGAGGAATTTGGAATAGGACATCGTTTCCCAGCCATCTGGTAAGGCATGCCAGAAATACATCTGCTTGATCTCTTCAGGTTCCCATCCCTTCTTAAGATGGGGCATATATTCCGCGGGAGGCTTGCCTCCGATAACAAGCGTGTTATCGGCCCACTCCGCGATAGCTAAATTGGCAACTTGATTTACTTCGCGACGATCTCGAATCCCCAATTTGTCTAGATAGGCCTTAGGAAACAGGTGATGGCGATCTAAGGTAGCTTTTTTCGGTTTGATGTACGGGTCGAGGAGATCGGCAACCTTGTACTTGGAAAAGAAAGCTTTTGCATCTAAAAGCACTAAGGAGGCAACGTAAGCAAGGAAAGCCGGACTGCGGGGAGCTGCGGTCGCCAGTTTGTCTGGCAAGGTAATGTTCCAGAAATCCGCGGTGAACTCGTTGTCAATTTTCCGGCGCAAGTGCGTAGTAAAGTCTTGGGCTGTAGATAGGCCACGTAAGTCAGCGAGATCTTGTTCCATCCGTGTTTCGGGCGAATCAGTGTATCGTCCGGTAAGGCTCACCATAAAAAACCATTGCGCGATTATGTTCCGCAGATCAGGAAGAGGTACCTGAAAATCACGTTTGCCTATAAGGTACAAAGCATAAGTGTAAAGCAAGGCATATTCGGAAGAAATTAGGTCTTTCCTCCGATAACCCGCCTGGCGGACCGCTTTGATGAACTCATGCCAGTTGGTCAGATCCAGGGTAAAATCTTGTGCTTGCTGTAAAATCTGGAATTGTTCATCGCGTTTCTCTGGGGAAAACTCGCGGGTCTGGAGGTCCTTGCCGCGTAAAATGGTGTATGCATCCGAAAGCCTTGCACGCCTAAAGCCTAAGGCAATGCCTACCCGAAGCAAGCGATCAGGAGCAGGCTGGAACAAAGGGTTATAGGGAGATGGCCTGCCATCAGGCTCCACCTTACGAGCTTGCTCACAAAATCTTTCGAGCGCTTTCCGGCCATCCTCCCAAAATACCGACATCAACGTCAAAATGAAGTTCGCCTGGTTGAGAGGCGTGCCTTTACTGTTGATACGCACAAAAATCTCCGCAACACTTTCCTCATCCAGATTAGAAGAGAGTTCAAGAGCAACCAACGGAAAGTGTAATAAGTTCTTCAGGCGGTCAATTGCCGCATCCAGACGGTCTTCCTCTTCTTCGGTGAGGCCTTTTTCTCGGCGCAGGCGTTCGAAGAACTCCTTCACCACGCGCTTGCTTTCCGGCGACCAGAGGAGGCTAATGTCTGCAATCCATTCCGGATCACGCTCAATCGCCGCATTCGTTACTTCAAATTTGCCATCTTTCGGTCTGAAGGCGATCTTTATCCGCCGCCGCTCGCCGTTTTTGTCTAAGACCTCGTGCCCCTTTATAACTGCGTAAAGGGAGGTAACGCGCTGTTGACCATCAACGACTAAAAGTCTTGGGACCTTTTGTCCGGTAATCAGCGAAATAGAGCGCCCATGATCCGGCAAACTGTTCTCCCAGAAAAGGAGGTAGCCAATGGGATATCCGCGATAGAGCGAATCGAATAAGTCGCGCACCTTTACGTCTGGCCAGACAAACGGTCTCTGAATCTCCGGCAGCCCGATATCTCCCTGCTCGACGTAAGCGATTAAATTCCCCAGCGTGTAGTCCACTTTTTTGAAAGCCATCTCGCTCATACAGTCACTTCCTCCGGATAAATTTTCTGCTGCATCGTGAGCAGGGTGGAACGCAAGCGCTCAGTTCCGCCAAACCAGCGGCTGATAGTAAAGGCCCCACCCCATTCCCGGAAGGGCGAGACACTGAAAACCTCGGGTTGCAGTTGCTCAATGCCACCGGCACGGTATTTTTCCAAAAGCTCGAGGATGACCCGGCGAGCGTTTTCGCCAAAGCTCTGGATGAAAGCCTGCTCGCGGTTGCGAAAAGCGCTGGCCCGCTCGCTGCGAGTGCGAATGGGAGCACCAAAGGCCAGGTGAGCGAGGAGATCGAAGGTGTCCGCTTCGGATTGATCCATGATCTCTACCAACACTTCAGGGTGGATGCTTTGGCGGCGCAAATCCTCGAGGAAAGCGCGGCGCCTGGGTGGATCCACCCAAATCGCCCGCAGGGTCTTGAGGGTGGGAGCAGTTTGGGTAATGTGCCGCCGCGTGTAGTCCTTGTACTCGCTCAACGTTAACTGCTGCCCCGTCTCTTCGATGAGGAAGACCGCCTCATCGGCTATAGTAACCTCCAGCCCTTCAACGCGGATCTTGGCGGCACTCTTACGGGCCGGTTTAAGCGGTATTTCTACAATAACTGTCTCGTCAGCTAGGGTCTCGACCCGGAGTTCCCGGGAGGTAAAGCCAGGCGCACTGCAGATTACAGTAAGTTGGCCAGGAGGAAGGTGATCGAAGTTAAAAGCACCATTTTCATCAGTGAGGATAGGCCCCTGTTGGGTATTGGGGGCAATGCGCACCGCAACCCGGGCACCCGCAATGCGTTCTCCTGTTTGGGCGTGGAAAACATAACCAACTAAAGCGGAAGTCAAGGGCCCAACAGGCGGTTGCGGTGGGGGCCCTACAGGTCGATCCCATTGGTCAAAGAGGCGAGTGGCCCCGGTAAAATCAATGATCCGGAACCAGTACTTTTCTGTGGCCTGGTCAATGCGGCTACCGCGTCCGATGATCTGCTTAAAGAGGATTGGAGAAGAGAGGGTTTTCATAAAAACAATGTTTTTGCAGGCTGGGACATCTACACCGGTGGAGAGAAGCTCCGCTGTAGTGGCAACCACTGGCGTCTTTTTGTCAGAGTCCGCAAAATCCTCCAGCCAGCGCTGTGCCTGCTCTCCCTCCTCGGAAACAATGGGCACAGCATAGTTGTCTAGCCCGGTTTCAGGGCCAAACTCATCTTGCAGGAGGCGCGCCACCAGCCGGGCATGCTCGGTATCCACGCAAAAAACCATGGTTTTATCCATAGGACCGAAACGGCGCATGAGTTTGGCTAAATGCTGGACCATGGCGCGGGTGCGGTCCGGAAGAGTAATCTCGCGTTCGAACTGGGGGGTGGTGTAAACTTCGCGCGGCTCTACCTCTTCTGGGATAAAGACCTCGGCCCCTTGCTCAATGGCGTCTTGCAGGTGCAAACCGGTTTTATCCACCGTGGTGCGGACGCGGTGAACCTTATAAGTGGCGAGGAAGCCGTCTTCGATGCCTCGCGCTAGGCTATACTGGTAGGCCGGCGGTCGCCAAGTACCGCGCTCGGGATGCTCAGGGTCAATAGCTACTTCCGGTTCTTCAGCGCAGAAGTAGGCGTAGGTGTCTACATTCTCATCTTGCTTGGGTGTTGCCGTCATTCCAAGGTGGATGGCGCTCCCGAAGTGATCGAGGATCTCCCGCCACGTACCCCAACCCGAACGGTGGCACTCATCAATGATAATCAAGTCGAAAAAGTCGGCCGGGAAGCGCTCGAACAAACGCACACCTTTTTCATCTGGACTCCACAACGTCTGATAGATGCCGAAGTAGAGGTCACGGTTAAGGTTGGGTGGGTGACCTTCAATGCAGTAGCGCGGATCGCTGGTGCCGTCGGCAAAAGGGGAAAAAACGTTGTAAGCCTGGTTGCGCAAGACCACCCGGTCGGCCAGGAAAAGAACCCGGGCGGGGCGTTCGGGATGGCGGCGTTTCAGCCAGCCGGATTTTATTAGCTTCCACACGATCTGGAAGGCGACAAACGTCTTTCCTGTCCCGGTCGCCATGGCCAAAAGCACGCGGCGCTGCCCGTGCATCAGGCGCTTAATAACTTCTCGGATGGCCACTTCTTGAAAATAGAAAGGGCTGCGACCACAAACGGATTCGGGACAGTAAGGATATAGAAGCGGGTTACCCTTCCACCGCTCTCCCGGAACGCCATAAGGTGCTTTCTCCTCCGCAACCTGGTATGGTTGCGGCGACGTTAAACCGGTATTGAGGCACCACCGTTGCCAAAGTTCCTCTGGTCGGGGAAAATTTGTTAGCATCCTGCTTGAGTAGGTGAAAAAATCGTACTCAATAACGGAGTGACCGTTGGTCGAGTAGGCAAATGCTAAGCCCAAATCTCTCGCGTATTCTTTAGCTTGTTCCAGCCCCGCTTCAGCCGGTTCACTTTCGGCCTTCGCCTCCACCACGGCAATGGGAAAACTTTCACTGATGCGAAGAAGATAATCTACTTTACGTGGTTTGCCACGACGAATCCGGTCGCCTACCAGAATAATGCGTCCACGGGTGTATTGATAGTCTCGATTGTAGTAAAACTCGCGAGTGACTTGCTGATCTGTCCAACCGGCAGCTTTGAGTTTGGGTTCGATCAGCGTTGCCCGTGTATCTGCTTCGTTCCTAAGTTCACCCATCGCAGTACCACCCACATTGGGGACTTAAGGATCCTACAAGGTACTCTCCGCATAGTTCTTTAAAAGCCGGGAGATACTGTAACAGCTAGGAGATACTGTAAGTCCGACCAAGTATAACTTCCCTCTCTTATTCGAACAGCTTCCCCAGCACTCTGCCCAAGGCCTTCCCCGCGGCCTTGCGGACTGCCCTCTTTGCTACGGCCCCCGGTCCCCTGCTTACAGCATTGATGTCGCCTAGAAGTCGGGCCAAGCCATAGAGCAGGCTACGAGTTTGGGAAAGGCTACTTCTTCTGCGGGACATTCGAAGCACCCCCAACCGAGGGTTTTTTGAGAAAGGCGTCTAAGGCCTCTTTTGGAATGCGCCAGAGATCGCCGGCCTTGACGCCTTGTAATTTTCCCTTTTGGAGCCAGGTATAAACCGTTTTCCTAGGTACCTTGAGGATGGCGGCTATTTCCTGCGGTGTGTAAAACTCTTCCACCAAACTGCACCCCCATTCTGGGAAATATGTTATCACAAAATGCACCTGAAGTCAGCAGGAAGAAGCAGGACGCAATCTTTCGGTCTTGATAAGAGTTAGGACTATGTGGTACTATATAGATACAAGTGGCACTATTAAGAAAGGAGTTGAGCGCGATGGCTAAAAAGCGTGCTAACGGCGAGGGAACTATATTCCAGAGGCCCAACGGAACCTGGGCGGCACAGATTACCATTGGCCGTGACCCGGCAACAGGGAAGCTTAAACGGCTAACTTTCTCCGGCAAGACCCGGAAAGAGGTACAGGAGAAGCTGACCGCAACTCTGGCGCAATTGCAGCAGGGAATCTTCATTGAGCCGAACAAGACTACAGTTGGTGAGTGGCTGGATATATGGCTTAACGAGTACAAGAAGCCTCCAAAGGTGAGACCTACCACCTGGCAAAACTATGAGACGGTAATCCGTTGCCACATCAAGCCTGCCATCGGCCACATTCCCTTGCGTCAGCTTCAGCCGAGCCACCTACAGAGGCTCTACAACGAGAAGTTTAACAATGGGCGAGTGGACGGCCAAGGAGGGCTATCCGCCAGGACGGTGCGGATTATCCATACTGTCATGCACGCTTCCTTAAAGCAGGCCATGAAAGAGGGCCTGGTAGCTCGGAACGTAGCCGAAGCCACCACTTTGCCTAAGAGGGAAAAGAAAGAGCCTCGTGTCCTTACACTGGAGGAGCAGCGGCGGTTTTTTGAGGTTCTAAGCCAAGACCGGCTTGGCGCAGCATTTCTGCTCGACCTGGCGACAGGGTTAAGGAGGGGCGAGCTCCTAGCCCTCCGGTGGCAGGACGTTGACCTGAAGGAAGGGATTATCAGGGTTAGCCGGGAACTAGTGAGAGTAAGAGACCCAGAGAACCCTGGCAAGACCAAATTGATTTACCAGCCACCCAAGTCGGTAAAAGGCAAGCGTAGCATCCCGCTTCCAGAGTGGGCAATAGCCGCACTCAAGGCTCATAAGGTTCGCCAGAACCAGGAGATGCTTGCCCTGGGCGAAGCGTACCAGGACAACGGCTTGGTCTTTTGCACCGAGCTTGGAACGCCAATAGAGCCAAGGAACTTCAACCGCAAGTTTTACGAGTTGAGAAAGAAAGCGGGGCTACCGGAAAATATCAACCTGCACGCTTTAAGGCATACCTACGCTACCCGGTTACTTGAGGTTGGCGAGCATCCCAAGGTGGTGCAGGAGCTTCTAGGGCACTCGCAGATAAGCGTAACCCTCGATACCTACAGCCACGTTCTGCCGGAGCTGAAAAAGGCGGCGGCAGCCAAGCTAAATACCTTGTGGCAAAAAGAAAAAGCCCCTTCCTTGGCGGAAGGGAACTAAACCCGGTTACAAGGGTTACAAACGTTACGACCGTTACGGTATTCAATATATAACCGCCAGGCCAGCACCCTGGCGGTTTTTTATTGTAGCTCGGCTGGCTTACGGCCCCCCGTTGCATCACGGTTGCATCAAAATATCCACCCGGAAACCTTTACCAGCCCGCAAACCCTTGATTTTTCTGGTGGGCGCGGGAGGGATTGAACCTCCGACCTCTTGAATGTGAGTCAAGCGCTCTCCCACTGAGCTACGCGCCCTCGTTATGGTGGGCCCACCCGGATTCGAACCAGGAACCTACCGGTTATGAGCCGGCTGCTCTACCGTTGAGCTATGGGCCCCTCTTTGGCTCCCCGGGCAGGATTCGAACCTGCAACCCTCCGGTTAACAGCCGGATGCTCTACCGTTGAGCTACCGAGGAATATTTAACAGCATCTTCATTATACGATAAACTTCCTTGTCAGTCAATGCTAAGCAAACCAACAAAAAAGCCCCGGTTTTTGTGGCTCGGGGCTGTTACTCGAGGTAGTCTTTCAACTTTTTGCTGCGACTAGGATGACGCAGTTTCCTTAAAGCCTTCGCCTCGATCTGACGGATGCGCTCTCTGGTTACATTGAACTTCTGACCAACTTCCTCGAGGGTACGCGGCCTCCCGTCATCGAGACCAAACCGCAAGCGGAGAACCTCCCGCTCCCTCGGTGTCAGGGTTTCCAAAACCTCCTCCAGCTGTTCTCTGAGGAGGGTTGATGATGCCGCTTCTGCAGGTGCAAGGGCATCTTCGTCTTCAATAAAGTCACCCAGATGACTGTCTTCTTCTTCACCGATCGGTGTTTCCAGAGAAACAGGCTCTTGGGCAATCTTCATAATCTCCTGCACTCGCTCCACGGAAATTCCCATTTCTTTTGCAATCTCCTCAGGAGTTGGCTCACGGCCCAGCTTTTGCAAGAGTTGCCGAGAAACGCGAACAAGCTTGTTGATGGTTTCGACCATGTGCACAGGGATCCTGATCGTCCGCGCCTGGTCAGCAATTGCCCTCGTGATTGCCTGTCTGATCCACCAAGTGGCGTAAGTGCTGAACTTGTAGCCTTTGCGGTAATCAAACTTTTCTACAGCCTTAAGAAGGCCGAGATTACCTTCCTGGATCAAGTCGAGAAAAAGCATTCCCCTACCCACATAGCGCTTAGCAATGCTCACAACAAGACGCAAATTGGCCTCGCAAAGCTTGCGCTTCGCTTCCTCGTCACCCTGCTCAATCCTCTTGGCAAGCTCGATCTCTTCTTCAGGAGTAAGCAGAGGAATTCTTCCGATCTCCTTAAGGTACATCCTTACAGGATCGTCAATAGCGATCCCTTCAGGAATAGAAAGATCGAGGTCAAGGTCCTCTTCTGGAGTCGTTTTTTCTTCTTTATCTTTACCTGGCTCAGCGCCCTCTTCATCTGTATCTAAAACATTGATGCCCATTGCCCCAAAGTGTTCGTAGATATCGTCGATTTGGTCAGGGCTCAGCTCGATATCTTGAAGCGCATCCATGATCTCACTATATGTCAGAGAACCTTTTTCTTTGCCTCGTTCGATCAACTCTTTTACAGCATCGATCTTCAACTGGCTTTCTTTCATGATTTCCCTCCTTTCTTGCTGGAATAAATGCTATATCTTGAAAAAATTCAACCCGTATGTTTCAACCCCTCCAACCTCACATACAACTGGTTTAATTCTGCCAACAGAGCTTTAATTCCTTCTAAGTCCCCCAACTTTTCACACTCCCGCAAAGCGGTCTCGCATTTTTCAATCTCCTTCTTCAGCAAATCAGTTTTTAAAACCCGGATATAGTCACTAATCAAGCGTTCCCTGAGAGCTTCATCAAGATCTTGATCTGTATCTTCTAAAAGTAAATTAGCGAGTCGTGCCTGCAGTTCCTCTTGAAAAAAATCCAAGAGGCCAGCAGGTCCTACCCATCCATGATTTTCTAGAACCTTCACATAGGGTTCGAGTTCCCCTTCCTGGAAAACACTCAAACCTAACTCCTTCTTAACTCTCTCCCAAACTTCTTGATCCTGGCACATCAGGCGAAAAAGCTCTCGCTTGGCCACCTCTACTGCTGACTTGCGCGGTAAAACGAAAATTTGTTTGCCTTTTCCCATAGTATTCCTATTTTTTTCATTTCTATCCTTTTTCCTCTGCAACTGCGAAAGGTGTCTGTAAAACTGAGCACGAATCAGGTCTCCAGGAACCTGGAGATGCTTGGCAATGGTCGCAATATAACCATCTCTCACAACAAGATCCTCAGTTTTTAAGAGATCGTCCAGCAGTTGGTTGACGATTTCAGCTCTCCCATGAACTGATTCGGGATCGTAATAGGATTTCAGTTGTTCAATTTTAAACTCCAAGTAGGGGACAACTCTTTCCTTCAAAGCATTCTGAAAAGCTTCACGCCCATATGTCTGCAAAAATTCATCTGGATCTTTTCCCGAAGGGAAATCAAGAATGTATACCTTCCCTCCCAGTTCCTGGAGATAACCTGCCCCTCTCAGGGAAGCAGCAGAACCTGCAGCATCACGGTCAAAAGCAAGGATAACTTCCTTGGTGTAGCGAAGCAAAAGCCTTGCCTGCTCCCGGGTAAACGCTGTTCCGAGAGCAGCAACAGCGTTGGTAAAGCCAAACTGGTGCATGGAAATACAATCAAGATAACCCTCGACAACCAGTGCCCTCTTTTCTTCCCGAATCTTTGTTAGTGCTAAATGCAGACCGTAAAGGTTTTGGCTTTTACTGAAAACTGGAGTATCCGGAGAGTTAAGGTACTTCGGCTGAGCATCGCCAAGGGTTCGCCCGCCAAAACCGAGGCAGCGCCCCTTGGTATCGTAAATCGGAAAAATGATTCTTTCCCAAAAGCGATCTGTTGTGCTTCCCTTTCGGGAAACAATGAGACCAAGTTCCAAAAGCGCCTGGCGGGGATAACCTTTGGATTCTAAAAACTCCTGAAGCGATTTTCCATCACCGGGAGCAAAACCAAGTTTAAAGCGCTTCCAGGAATCAGGCGTAATTCCCCTTTCCTGTAAATATCTCCGCGCCTTTTCCCCTCTATCTTCCTCAAGCAGCACCCGATGGTAAAACTCAGCAGCAAGCTGGTTAATTTCGAAGTATTTTTCCCGAGCACTGCCGATATCCGTTGGTTTTCTTTCCCTCGGAACCTCTAACCCTACTCTTCTGGCGAGAGCTTCCACAGCCTCGGGAAAGCTGAGGTTTTCTATCTTCATTAAGAAAGTAAAAACATTACCACCTGTCCCACACCCAAAACAGTAAAAAATCTGTTTTGAGGGAGAAACAGTGAAAGAAGGAGTTTTTTCGATGTGGAAGGGACATAACCCTACATAGTTCTGGCCAGTTTTTTTCAGGACAACATATTCACTGACCACATCAACAATGTCGACAGCATCTCGCACAGTTTCAATAAAACCTTCTGGAATACAACTGGCCATTTTCTAGCCCCCTGAACTGGCAGAGTCAATAATCGACCCAGGGAAAGGGCAGAAAATAATTCTCGAACATCCTGATAGCAAACCTATCTGTCATCCCGGCGACGTAATCAACTGCACATCGCTCAACACCTTCTCTGTCAATAGCCTCCTGCATATAATCGGGCAACAGGCAAGGGTTTTCTACATAATGTTGATATAGGATTTTTATAATTCGACGTGCTTTGCTTTCTTCCTTCTTGGCAAGGGACCCAATGTAAACGTTCTTAAAAAGAAACTCCCGGAGTTCGTCCATTGCTTCCCGAACTTGAGGGCTCATTTTAATCTCCGGCTGGTCCCAACTGTTTTCCACAAGGTCAACAACCATTGTATTGATCCTAGCAGAGTGATGGTTGCCCAACACCTCGATACTTTCTTTAGGCAAGTCTTCTTCTTTAATGATCCCTGCCCTAATGGCATCATCAATATCGTGGTTGATGTAGGCAATTCTGTCGGCGATCCTTACCACCTGACCTTCAAGGGTAGCGGGTCTCCCGGGACCCGTATGGTGGAGAATCCCGTCACGCACTTCCCAGGTGAGGTTGAGGCCTTTTTTGCCTTCAAGTTTTTCGACCACCCGCAAACTCTGCTCATTGTGGCGAAAGCCAGGCGGGTAAACCTCATTTAAAGCCTCCTCTCCGGCATGCCCGAAAGGTGTATGACCAAGATCATGGCCAAGAGCGATGGCCTCTGTGAGGTCTTCGTTGAGTCGTAAAGCCCTAGCAATCGTCCGCGCGATTTGGGCAACCTCGAGAGTGTGGGTGAGACGAGTGCGATAATGGTCACCTTCAGGAGCAATAAAAACTTGAGTTTTGTGCTTCAATCGCCGAAAGGCTTTCGAATGAATAATGCGATCACGGTCACGCTGAAACTCGGTTCTGATTTCACAAAGCTCCTCAGGATAAAGGCGACCTTTACTCCTGGCACTAAGAGTGGCATAACGAGAAAGATAGGCAGCTTCTCGCTCTTCAACTTCTTGGCGGATGCAGATTTTTTTCCTCAAGCATTCACCCCCTGGGAACGGGAGCGCAAGCTTCTGGTAGCATTAGCGACCTCAACGATCCTCTTGGTAAGAACCTCGAGCCGCTCCAGAGCGTTTTTATCTTCTCCTGCCGGCTCCTTTGCACATACTCCCTGATGCCCACAATCAAAATCTTGGTGACCATCTCCAACAACAATCATCCCCTGAACCAGCATCATGTCATGGATCGCCCGCAGGGCGGTCTCCTGACCCCCAAAACGGGCTCCTGCTACCGTAACTGCTCCTCCAACCACATTGAGGAGCGCCTTTTCCCTGCGCAAGACCCTTGTTCGATCCCAGAAGGCCTTCAACTGAGCAGAAACAGTGCCAAAGTAGACAGGGCTCCCCACAATCAGGCCATCGGCGGTGCGCAGGAGATCAAGAGCAGCACCTAGCTCGTTTCCCCGGCTGCACCTACCGTTGCAAGGACGGGAACAATTTACGCAAAAAGGAACAGACAAGCAGGAAAGCACGTCAACAACATGCAACAGGTATGTTCTTGCCCCTAAATCTTCGGCAACTTTCAAAGCCTCTTGAAGAAGATAAGCAGTGTTTCCGTCTTTACGAGCACTTCCGTTGATCCCAATGATGAACAATTTTTTCCCCCCTTTTCTAAAATATATACTCCTCTTCAAACTAGTGTTCCTGCAAGATGACCCCAGATTCAAGAATAAAGTTTTTGTCAAAATTCGATCCCAAAAAACACAACCCTGACAAGGGAGAAAGAGAATGGTAACAATCGATAGGGGCGATAGGAGGCCACTTGAATGCTTAATAGTCCGAAGAAAATTCCCGGGGATTTCCCCCGGGAATCTAGTTACATTTTAGCTGAAGCCACCAAAAATTACAAGGGTTTGTCTACATCGGCTCGAGCTACGCAGGATTTTCCTAATTTTTTACTTGTGGCGGATACTAGCCTGAGCGGCAGCAAGTCTGGCCACTGGAACCCTGAACGGAGAGCAACTGACGTAATCCAAGCCTGCAAGGTGGCAGAACTCAATTGAACTGGGGTCACCACCATGCTCTCCACAAATCCCTAGCTTCAGGTTGGGATTGCTGCTCCTGCCTAGTTCTACGGCCATCTTCACTAGTTTTCCCACCCCATCCCTATCGAGAACAGCAAAGGGGTTTTCCTTAAGGATCTTCTTCTCGAGATACTGAGGAATAAATTTCCCTTCAGCATCATCTCTACTGAAACCAAAGGTGGTCTGAGTCAGGTCATTGGTTCCGAAGGAGAAGAAATCAGCTACTTTAGCAATCTCGTCAGCAGTAAGACAGGCACGAGGCAATTCAATCATAGTGCCAATAGGAATATCTAACTGCAGACCAGATTTTTGCTCAAATTCTCTAATCACTTCCAGGCACAACTCTCGCAGGATCTCTAGCTCTCTAGCATCCGCTACCACCGGAATCATGATCTCAGGTTTCGGGTGATATCCTTCTTTAAGCAGCTGGACAACAGCACCTACAATTGCTTCCACCTGCATTCTGTAAATCTCTGGTGTGGTGATCCCTAATCTGCAACCCCGGTGCCCAAGCATTGGGTTGAACTCAGCAAGAGCACGCGCTTTCTTGAGGATTGCTTCCTTCTTGGAAATTTCCTGGGAGTCACCACCCTGCATTTTGACTGTAGCAATCTCCAGGGCAAGTTCCTCGGTATTTGGAAGGAACTCATGGAGTGGGGGATCAAGCAGCCTGATGGTAACAGGCAACCCATCCATTACCTTCAAAATTTCGTAAAAGTCTCCCTGTTGCATGGGGAGCAGCTTGTCAAGAGCCTGCCGGCGTTCCTCCGCAGTTTCCGCAAGGATCATCTCCTGGACAATGGGAAGCCGGTCTTGAGCCATAAACATGTGCTCAGTGCGGCAAAGTCCTATTCCTTCAGCGCCAAAACTCCTGGCTCGCTGCGCATCCTGCGGTGTGTCGGCATTAGCACGAACACCCAGCTTGCGCACCTCATCAGCCCACTGAAGAATGAGCCGGAAATCCTCGGTAAACTCGGGTTCGATCAGAGGAACTGACCCAAGAATCACCTGACCAGTGCTCCCATCAATAGAAATCAGGTCACCTTCCTTGACCACAATCCCCTCAACAGTGAAGGACTTATTTTCCAGGTCGATCCGGAGGGCTTCACAACCACAGACACAGGGTTTCCCAATTCCTCTCGCTACTACTGCAGCATGACTGGTCATTCCCCCTCTGCTCGTAAGAACACCTTGAGCAGCTAAAATGCCATGGATATCGTCAGGAGTCGTCTCTGGGCGAACCAGAATTACCTTTTCCCCACTCTTACCTCTTCTCTCCGCTTCATCGGCATCAAAAACAACCGCTCCGGAAGCAGCACCTGGAGAAGCTGGCAATCCCTTGGCAATAACCTCTAGCTTCGCTGAAGGATCAATCCTGCGGTGGAGCAGTTGGGTTAGTTGAGCAGGTTCCACACGACTAATAGCCTCTTCCTTGGTAATCAGCCCTTCCTTGACCATGTCTACGGCAACCTTAACCGCGGCAATAGCAGTGCGCTTGGCAGCGCGCGTCTGAAGCATGTAGAGCTTTCCCCGCTCAATGGTAAACTCCACATCCTGCATGTCACGATAGTGTTTTTCCAGAAGACTACAAACCCGCTCGAACTCTTTATAGGTTTCCGGCAGGTCTTCTTTCATCTTGCTGATCGGATGGGGAGTTCTGATCCCAGCGACAACATCTTCTCCCTGGGCGTTCATCAGGTATTCTCCATAAAGAACTTTCTCCCCAGTCGCCG
>DAINRC010000027.1:0-1407 GCA_036742135.1 Bacillota bacterium | reverse complement strand
CGGGTTCCTGGTAAAAGCGACACCAGTCCCACTATCTTCACCCATATTCCCAAAGACCATCATCTGAACATTAACAGCAGTTCCCAGGTCATCGGGAATCTGATGGGCCTTCCTGTAAACAACTGCCCGCGGATTGTTCCAGGAATCGAACACAGCCCTAATTGCCTGCTGCAACTGAACCTCCGGATCCTGCGGAAACTCCTTCCCCGTTACCTCCTTAACCACCTTCTTGTACTCATCAATAACTTTCTGCAAAGTTTCCGCATCGAGCTGGTAGTCATAATGGACACCCTTCTGCTTCTTGTACCTTTCAAGAATCTCCTCAAACCTAGAATGTTCGATACCCAAGACAATATCACTAAACATCTGGATAAAACGCCGGTAGCAATCAAGGGCAAAACGCCGATCCCCAGTAGCTGTTGCCAGAGCCTCAACTGTTTCGTCATTAAGACCAAGATTGAGAACAGTATCCATCATTCCAGGCATGGAAACCGCAGCCCCGGAACGGACAGAAACCAACAGGGGATTCTTTTTGTCTCCAAACCCTTTTCCGGCCTTCTTCTCCAAAGCTCGGAGTGCTTCTTTAACTTGTTCCTCTAGACCTGGTGGGAACTCCTTGTTGCGGGCATTATATTCCCGACAAGCCTCAGTAGTGATCGTGAAACCAGGAGGGACAGGAAGCCCCAGGTTAGTCATCTCAGCAAGCCCCGCACCTTTACCCCCCAGGAGGTCCCTCATGTCTGCTCTTCCTTCTTCAAAAAGGTAGACATACTTTTTCCCAGCCATCTCGCTCCCCCTTAACAAAAATTTTTTTAAATAAATTTCAGCGTTCTTGCTTCCCCTTGTAGTAAATTTCAAGAACCCTGCTTGCAGTTTCTTCGACGGCTTTATTGGTGACATCAACAACCGGACAGCCCAACTGAGCCATAACCCGGTCGGCGTAAGCAAGCTCTTTCCGGATCCGCTCCAGGCTGGCATATTCGGCATCAGTAGTAAGTCCTAAAGCCTTGAGGCGTTCCTTGCGCACTTGAGCAAGCACTTCAGGGCTGATTGTCAATCCCACAACCTTACGAGCAGGGATCTTGAACAACTCAGCAGGCGGAGCCACCTCAGGGACAAGGGGAACATTGGCCGCCTTAATCCTCTTGTGAGCAAGGTACATACAGACTGGTGTTTTCGAGGTTCGCGAAACCCCAATAAGGACGACATCAGCATGAAGCAAACCACGAGGATCCTTTCCGTCATCATACTTTACGGCGAACTCAATGGCCTCGACTCTCCGGAAGTAGTCATCATCCATGCGGTGGAGAAGCCCTGCCTGTAACTTGGGCGCAGCATTAGTCACCTGGGCAAGGGCATTTAACACGGGACCAAGAACATCAACAGTGGGAATGTTATGGGCCCGGG
>DAINRC010000026.1:9529-17684 GCA_036742135.1 Bacillota bacterium | reverse complement strand
TGGCGGGCCCTGAGCTTAATGACAAATATCGGTTTGACGATGGCGCTTTCGGTGCTGATCGGCTACTTTATGGGCCACTACCTCGACAAGTGGATTCTCCACAAGGAGGACTATGTGTTCACGATTGTTTTTTCCCTTTTTGGTATTGCTGCCGGTTTTCGCGTGATCTTTCGCTTAATCAATGAATCACTCCAAGATCAGGATAAGGAGTAATCTGCTGTTGTGTCATGGAAGGACTTGGTGCTCGGATGCTGCTGGGGGATCTTGGTTGGTCTTTTTAATATCTTGGTGCTTTCAGGCGTTGTCAACAGATGCCGAGGGAAATCGCCAGAGGCATCTTTAAGGGCTATTTTTAAGTGTTACCTTTTCCGTTACTTCATGGTTTTAGCTGCTTTTTGCATTGTCTTCTATAAAGGTCCTGAAATGCTTGTGGGGACTGCTATAGGACTTATTGTGGTTAAACACGGAAGTCTTTTTCGGGAGTACCTGAGGGCCAGGGCACAAGCAAAGAGTATGAGAAAGAAAAAAACCGCGGCAAACTTGTAAAAAGCAGGTTCTTCTGGTATTTTTACAGAGGGACTTTAAGAATTGGAGGGTAAACAAAATGCATGAGGTTCATGGTGATGTCCTCTTCAATGTTTTTGGGTTGCCGGTAACGAGCCATGTGACCACTATGTGGGCAATCATGGCGGTCTTCATCCTCATCGCTGTTTTGAGCACCAGGAATATGAAAAAGGTCCCTGGTCGCTTGCAGAACCTGGTAGAATTCACTATTGAAAGCTTGCTTAACTTTTTTAGCGGTATCCTGGGTCCTGAAAAGGCAAGACGTTATTTTCCTCTGCTGGCTACTTTTTTCCTCTTCATCCTTTTTTCCAACTGGTCAGGTCTCTTGCCAGGGGCAGGACATGTTAAAGGTTTTAAGCCCCCAACGAGCACTGTGAGCGTGACTGCAGGTCTGGCTGTGGTTTCCTTTTTCGCCACCCAGATCTCTGGTTTCAGGGAAAAGGGATGGAAGTATCTCAAGCACTTTATCGAGCCAATTCCTATCTTTCTTCCCCTTACCATTATCGAAGAGTTGGTCAAGCCAGTCTCGTTGTCTTTGCGTCTTTACGGGAACATTTACGGGGAAGAGACTGTGGTGGCAGTTTTGTTTAGTCTGGCACCTTACTTCACCCCAATACCAATGCAGATGCTGGGGATCCTCTTTGGCTTTATTCAGGCTCTCGTGTTTACGACACTTGCTGCCATTTACATTGCCAACGCTACTGCTGAGGCACACTAAATCTTAGCGCAGGGCAAATTTTTGCTGATTTTTTAGAGTAGAGAGAAAGGAGGGAAACAAGTGAGTTCTGCAATCATTGCTTTAGCTGTAGCCTTTGTCATGGGAGTGGCAACAATTGGTCCTGGTCTTGGTCAGGGTAATGCCGCAGCAAGGGCTATGGAAGGGATTGCCCGTCAGCCGGAAGCAGCAGGGGACATCAGAACCACAATGATCATCGCCCTTGCCTTTATGGAAGCCCTCACGATTTACGGGCTGCTGATAGCATTTATGCTTCTGGGGAAGATGGGATAGTTCGGGCACAAGATACCCAGGGGACGTAGTTAAGCTTAGCTTCTCAGCGCCCCTGGGTATTTACAGCCCACCTTTGTGGAGGGATTTGGAAATGGAGATGACGTGGTACGAGTTTACTTGGGCAATCATTAATTTTCTTGTTCTTTTGCTCATTCTTTACAAGCTTTTCTATAAACCAGTGCTTACCTTTTTAGAAAACCGCCGCTCGGAGATCGCCCGCAACCTTGCTGAAGCCGAATATGCTCGGGAAAAGGCTGATGAACTCCTTGATCAGTATCGGCAAAAACTGGCAAGCGCCGAAAAAGAGGCCCAGGAGATTATAGCTCGGGCGACTAAGGCTGGGGAAGAAGAGCGAATCAGACTCATCGAGCAGGGGCACAACGAAGCTGCTGCCTTGCTTGAGAAGGCTCGTGCCGAAATTAGGAAAGAGCGGGATGAAGCTTTGGCTGCTCTCAGAAAAGAAATCGCTACTCTGGCAGTGGTGGCAGCAGGAAAGATATTGGAGAGGACTGTTACCAGAGAGGACCACGAGAGGCTGGTTGATGAATTCCTTAGCGAGGTAGGGGAGGTTCATTGATCCGCAAGGTTGTTGCCCGGCGATATGCTGAAGCCTTGTTCGAGGTGGCCAGTGAACAGCAGAAACTGGATCAGGTTTTGGAGGACTTGAAGCTTGTGATTGAGTTCTTGCGAGTTTCTCCGGAACTGAAGCGATTGCTGGAGCACCAGAAGCTTTCCTTTGGGAAGAAGAAAGAGATCATCAGAGAACTATGGGGAAGCAAGGTTTCGGAAGTTGTCCTGATTTTTCTGGAGCTGCTTGTGGATAAGCGCCGTGAGCGCTATCTGGAAGCCATTTACGAGGTCTACCTGGAATTACTGCGGGCAAACCGGAATATCGTTCTTGCGGAAGTAAAAACAGCTTTTCCTCTGGAAGAAGAGGAGCAAAAAGAGCTGGTAGGCGTCTTAGAAAAGCTTACCAAAAAGAAGGTGGAACTGAAGGCAAGCGTGGATCCCGAACTTATTGGGGGAATTCAAGTCAAGATCGGAGATCGGATTTTCGACGGCAGTATTGCCAAGCGCTTAGAATTGTTGAAAACACATCTTGCAGAAAGTCCTTGGGAAAAGTTTGAGGTGGGGTGATCTATGGGTATTCGAGCTGAGGAAATCAGTGCGATCATCAGGGCCCAGATCGAACGCTATAAAACAGAGATCGAAGTTTCTGATGTGGGAACAGTAATCCAGGTTGGAGACGGAATCGCTCGTGTCTATGGACTAGAAAACGCTATGGCAGGCGAACTCCTTGCTTTTCCCGGTGATGTCTACGGGATGGCTCTCAACTTGGAGGAAGACAACATCGGGGTAGTGCTGCTTGGCCCTTATGCTCACATTAAAGAAGGAGATGAGGTTCGAAGAACAGGCAGAATTGTCGAGGTTCCTGTGGGTCCGGCTTTGATTGGGAGGGTGGTCAACGCCCTGGGTCAACCTATTGACGGAAAGGGACCAATAAAAACTGATCGCTTCCGCCCTGTTGAGTCTCCGGCGCCGAGTGTCGTCAAACGGCTCCCGGTGAACACCCCTTTGCAAACAGGCTTAAAGGCGATTGATTCGATGATCCCCATTGGCCGAGGACAGCGGGAGTTGATCATCGGTGACCGGCAAACAGGGAAAACCGCCATTGTGGTAGACACGATCATCAACCAGAAAGACCAGGACGTGATCTGCATCTATGTAGCTATTGGTCAAAAGGCTTCCACAGTCGCTGGAGTCATCGAGAAATTCAGGGAAACAGGGGCGATGGACTACACGATTGTGGTTTCCGCTACTGCTAGTGACCCTGCACCTTTGCTTTACCTGGCTCCCTATGCTGGGTGTGCCATGGGAGAGGAATTTATGTACAACTACGGTAAGGATGTCCTTGTTGTTTATGACGATCTTTCTAAGCACGCCGTTGCTTACAGGGAAATTTCGCTTCTCCTGAGAAGACCTCCAGGGAGAGAAGCTTATCCTGGTGATGTCTTTTACCTCCACTCTCGGTTGCTGGAAAGAGCCGCTAAGCTGAATGATGAAATGGGAGGCGGATCTTTAACTGCACTTCCAATTATCGAAACACAGGCTGGAGATGTTTCTGCCTACATCCCGACAAACGTGATTTCGATTACAGATGGCCAGATCTACCTGGAAAGCGACCTCTTCTATGCAGGGATCAGGCCAGCGATCAATGTCGGGATTTCGGTTTCCAGGGTTGGGGGTGCTGCCCAGATTAAAGCAATGCGTCAAGTTGCCGGGAGGCTCCGTCTCGATCTTGCCCAGTACCGCGAGCTGGCTGCTTTTGCTCAGTTTGGTTCTGATCTCGACAAGGTAACCCTTGCCCGGCTGGCGCGTGGTGAAAGAATGACCGAACTTCTGAAACAGGAGCAATACCAGCCGATGCCTGTCGAGGAACAGATCGTGGTGATTTACGCTGGAGTCAACGGATTTCTTGATGACCTCCCCGTAGAGTCGATCAGGAGGTTTGAAAAGGAATACTTGCAGTTCATGCGTAACAAGCACCCGGAGATCCTTACTGAGATCAAGGAGAAGAAAGTTCTCTCAGACGAGCTGATGGAGCGGCTGAACAAGGTAATCCAGGAGTTCAAGGGAGAGTTCCGTGCCAGTATCGAAGGAAAGAAGATCGCCTAGGATAAGGTGGTGAATCCTGATGCCGGAGACGATGCGTGATATTAAGAGACGGATCAGGAGCATCAAAAACACCCAACAGATTACCAAAGCGATGGAGATGGTGGCAGCAGCCCGTTTGCGCCGTGCTCAGGAAAGAGTCGATGCCAACACGCCTTACATTGAGGAAATCAAGGGAATTATCCACAGACTTGTGGTCTCTTTTCAAGGCATCGACCATCCTTTTCTCTCGCCTCGCGAGCGCCGCTCTGTAGGGTATGTGGTTTTTACCTCTGACCGGGGTCTTTGTGGTGCCTTTAATGCTCATATCATCAGGAAAACCCAGAACGCGCTAGCAGCGGAGGAAGCGGAAGGGAAATTAATCGCTGTTGGCCGCAAGGGGCGGGACTATTTCCGCAGGAGAGGCTATTCTTTTCTGGCCGAGTTCCTCAATATTGGTGATAACCCGACGATCGGTCAGGCACGGGAAATTGCCAGGTCTCTGACTAAATTCTTTGAGGATGGAGTTCTTGATGAGATCAACCTGATCTACATGAAGTTTATTTCTGTTGGCAGGCAGCAGCCTACAATGGCCAGGTTGCTCCCTGTGGAGCTAGGAGAACGACCTGAACAGGAGAGGTTGGTCAGAGACTACATCATTGAGCCGGATGTGGCAACATTTCTCAACCTGACCATGCCTCGGTTCCTTGAGGCTCAAATCTACCGGGTTCTTCTGGAATCTAAAGCCAGCGAACATGCATCTCGAATGGTAGCAATGAGCAATGCTACTGATAACGCCGGGGAGATGATTAGGCAACTGATACTTTCTTTCAACAAGGCGCGGCAAGCGGCAATTACCAAGGAGATTTCGGAAATTGTTGGTGGTGCCGAGGCCTTGAAAAAGACTGGTTGGTAAGGAGGGGGGTTAAAAGTGGAAAACGGTAATTATGGGCGTGTCGTCCAGGTAATCGGACCTGTTGTTGATATAGAGTTTCCGGAGGGAAAACTACCAGATCTCTTCAACGCCATCAAGATCACCAGTGAAGACCAGGACGAGGAGATTAAAAAATCCCTGACCCGAGAAATCAATCTTACTCTCGAGGCAATGCAGCACCTGGGAAACAACACGGTCAGGTGTGTAGCCATGGCCTCCACAGACGGCTTGCGTCGGGGAATGAGAGCCCTTGATACGGGAGCGCCGATCAAGGTTCCTGTGGGCAGGTGCACGCTTGGGCGGATCTTTAATGTGCTTGGGGAACCGATTGATGAATTGGGCCCTGTTGAAGCTGAGGAATATTACCCTATCCACCGACCTGCCCCTTCGGTGATGGAGCAGCGGCCGGCGCGGGAGATGCTGGAAACAGGGATCAAAGTCATCGACCTCTTGGCTCCATTTGCCAAAGGTGGCAAGATTGGTCTTTTCGGCGGAGCTGGTGTAGGAAAAACTGTTATCATCATGGAGTTGATCCGCAATATTGCTTATGAACACGGAGGATTCTCGGTTTTTTCAGGGGTTGGTGAGAGAACCAGAGAAGGCAATGACCTCTGGCTAGAGATGAAAGAATCTGGAGTTATCGATAAGTGTGCCCTGGTTTTTGGCCAGATGAACGAGCCTCCGGGAGCTCGGCTTCGGGTCGGTCTCACTGGCCTGACGATTGCAGAGTACTTCCGCGATGTCGAGGGTCAGGATGTGCTGCTGTTTATCGACAACATCTTTCGGTTTACCCAAGCTGGTTCTGAAGTATCTGCTCTGCTTGGAAGGATGCCCTCTGCAGTGGGTTATCAACCGACCCTGGCAACTGATATGGGGCTTTTGCAAGAACGGATTACTTCTACGAGGAAAGGTTCCATTACCTCGGTTCAGGCAATTTACGTTCCTGCAGATGACTTAACTGACCCGGCTCCAGCGACAACATTTGCCCACCTTGATGGAACCGTGGTGCTCTCCCGGCAGATTGCTGAGTTGGGGCTTTACCCTGCAGTAGACCCACTTGATTCCACCTCAAGAATCCTTGACCCTGCAGTTGTTGGCGAGGAACACTACAATGTTGCCCGCGGAGTTCAGAAGGTTCTTCAAAGGTATAAGGACCTTCAAGACATCATTGCCATCCTGGGAATGGATGAACTGTCTGAAGAGGATAAAATCATTGTTGCCCGGGCGCGCAAGATTCAGCGCTTCCTTTCCCAGCCTTTCTTCGTTGCCGAGGCCTTCACGGGAAGACCTGGAGTATACGTTCCTGTCAAGGAGACAGTGCGTGGGTTTAAGGAAATCCTTGAAGGGAAGCACGATGACATTCCCGAGCAGTGTTTCTACATGGCCAGCACCATTGATGAAGTAGTTGCCCGCGCCCGCGAACTGGAGGCTGTTAGCTAAAGTGGAGGAGAAAATGCAAGGAAGGAAGACTTTTACCCTGGAGATCATCACCCCGGAAAAAGTGGTTGTCGATGAAGATGTGGAGGCTGTGGTCTTGCCTGCTCGAGGAGGTTTTCTGGGAGTTCTGGCTAACCACGCTCCCATTGTCGGAGGCCTGGAAATCGGGGTGATTAAGTACATACAGGAAGGAAAGACTCACTGGGTTGCCTGCAATATGGGAGTTTTCGAGATGAGTGGCAACAGGCTGCGCGTTCTTGCTGATACTGCTGAGCGTGGCGAGGACATTGATGTAATCAGGGCCCAGCAGGCGAGAGACCGCGCTCTGAGGCGCTTGCAGGAGAAAAGGGCCGACCTCGATTACCTGCGTGCTGAACTGGCACTCAAGCGCGCCCTTGCTCGTCTCAAGGCAGCAGGAAAAGCGGGTGAGTCTGCTTCCTAAAAGGAAGAATTTGACTCATTACCCGGCAGTAGTGCCGGGTTTTTTTATTTTGTGCGAGGTATAAATTTGCCCTAAAGGGAAACAATATAAGGAAAAACATGGAAGAGGCGGCGTGTCATGAAGAGGACAGGGTTGGTTTTGGTAATCTTTACCTGTAGTTTCCTGTCTTGTCTATTTTCGGGAGAAACGAAAGCGAAAGAAGGGGAATATCTTCCTTACCTGGTTTACTTGATGCAGGAAAGTGGCGTCCAGATTGATGGTATCGAATTGGAGGGGTGGGTGAGCTTTAGGCAGGGAGAAGACCCGCAGGAGATGTTCCGGAAAATGATGCCGCTCCAAGATATGCTCAAATCTACAGAGGTTGTTTTCTTGTCTTGTCAACCAGGGCAGGGCCAGAATCAAGACCTGGCAACTCTTCTGGTGAAGGTTAAGCATCGTGGGAGTCTGGAGCGAGCATTTTTGTGGGAAAGTGGGCTCAGGGAACTTCTGGAAACTGCAGGAAGGGAGCACGGTCTTTCCCTAACTGTGTCGGGAAGGATTCCTGGTGAACTGGAAGCAGAACAGCAGTTGGCTTGGGCTCAAAGCTTGTTTGGGCAGGCCGGGGGAAAAGTGAGCACATCTCTTAAGACCGCGAAGTATCTTAGTTTAACGGGATTTACTCCATTTTTGCCTGACTTCATTTGGGATGGCAAGAACAGGGTCAATTTGAATGTTGCTGTTGTTTGTTCACCTGGCAGCGGTGAGACTCTTGTTTATCTGGGTTATCCCCTGATTTCATGTGAGTACTAGGTTGTCCGAGGCATATTCCTTGCTGCGTGGTAGTAATTTATTTTCAGGGGGAGGGGTTGTGCGCAAGAAAGGCTGGGATTGCAGATTGTTAGGTCTTCTGGTCCTTGGAATTGCTGTAGGCATCATCGGGATCCCTGCTCTGATAGTCCTCAGATGGAATGATGGCGGGTCTGTGCCTTCAAAAAGCCCAGAGCCCGAGGTTAAGCTGCAGATTGGCGAGGGCAAGGTTGTGTCTTTGCCCTTGGAAGAGTACTTGATTGGTGTGGTTGCTGCCGAAATGCCGGCTTCTTTCCATATGGAAGCTTTGAAGGCGCAGGCTGTAGCAGCC
>DAINRC010000026.1:0-9519 GCA_036742135.1 Bacillota bacterium | reverse complement strand
TCTTTGTAATGATCCCGACCACTGCCAGGCATGGATTTCCAAGGAGGAGATGAAAAGAAAGTGGGGAATCTGGCATTACAATTCCTACTACCAGAGGATTGCCAGAGCGGTCAGAGAAACCGAGGGCGAGGTTTTGGTTTATCGAGGAGAGCTGATTGACCCCGTCTATCACGCCAGTTGCGGAGGACGGGGAACCGAGGATGCTGCTGATGTTTGGGGTTATCAGGTTCCGTATTTGAAGGGGGTTCCCTGTCCCTGGCATCTGTTTCAGGAGAATCAAGTTGCAGTTCTTAATTTCTCTTTTCAAGAGTTTTTTGACAGGTTGGGTATTAAAGAGGAAGCACTTCCTGCCGCAACTGGGCTAGGGGGATTAATTGAAGTTCTTGAGCGCACAGGTAGTGGTAGAGTGAAAAAGCTGCGGGTTGGTGGCCTTATTCTTCAGGGTGTTGCTTTGCGCAAACAACTCGGTTTGCCTTCAACTGATTTTTCGGTTCAGGTAGCATCTGAGAAGATCGTGTTTTCGGTCCGGGGACGCGGCCATGCAGTCGGTTTGTGTCAATATGGAGCTCAGGGCTTGGCGATGAAGGGAAAAAATTATCGGGAGATTCTCACCTATTATTATCAGGGGGTTGAGCTGCGACATCTGTCTATGAATTTTGCTGAGTAAAAAAGCCGCCGCGCTAAAAGCCGCGGCATCCTTTTTGTGTGCCCGGCATGAGTGTCAAGTTGGTGGTGGAAGGTAGGTGCAGGCGAGGTAGCTTACCCGAGGAAAGCCAGGTAGAGCTGGTAACTAGCATCGAGAGGCACGGGTGAACCGGCAGGAGTCAGCAGAGGGCATAGTTCGGTGATAGACGGTCCGATTGGAGAGGGTGGCGGCGGGTGCACAATGAATGAGGCCCTGGGTAAAACATGTTGGCAGTCCCAGGGCCTGATGAGCTCGATAAAGACACTAAAAGCGGATTTGTTGCTGACTTTGTCCGATCTGCTGCTGGACCTTTGCCTGGGTTTCGGAGATCATCTTCTGATCTGCTGGTGAAGGGTTATACCATCCTTTTAGGTTCATCAGATTGAAAAGTTTCTGAGCACCTTCTTGCTCCTGTCTGTGTATTTCCAGGAATTGATTACGAAGTTGTGGGTTGGCAGATTCGTAGATAGCCATGTTGTAGCTGCTCATCAAGAACTTCTGGCTGGAGAGGAGGTCTTCGACAAGCATCTGGTCACTTATTCTTTGCTCTGGCATTTCAATCCTCCTTTTCAAGGTAGTTTTTTTACTTCATGGAGGTTGCCTGGTTGAGTTGTTGCATCAGGGTTTTCAGATGAAGTTGGTGCATGTCCCGAAGGTTCTGACAGAGATTCTTGACTTCAGGGTCTGTTGCCTGGTTGGCGTAGAGGTTGAATTTTTGCACCATCAGCTGTTCATGACGCAGATTATCTTCGAGCAGGCTGAGTTCTTTGGAAGTAATCTTGGCCAAAGCCTTCGTCCCCCCTTTTTATGAAATTACTGGTTTTAGTATTCGCGGTTCAGGGACGGAATATGCAGCATATAAATGTTACTGTAAGGTTGCCACCAGGGGAGGGTTGGAATGCAAGAATACATCCGCCGCCGAGTCCTTGAGGTGAGCTACTATATGCTGGAAAAGGCAGCAACTGTCCGCCAGACAGCAAAGGTTTTTGGAGTTAGCAAGAGCACCATTCACAAAGATGTTACCGAAAGGCTATCACGGATCAATCCCCAGTTGGCTTTTCAGGTCAGGGGTATCCTGGAGTTCAACAAGGCTGAGCGCCACATCCGCGGTGGTGAAGCCACGAGAAGGAAATATAAAGGCTCTCAAAAGAAATTACTGGCGGAATAACAGGATTTCGGTAAAAAATGTCGAAGTGTTTGAGTGTTTGGTTGATTTTGTTTTTCTTTCCATGAGAGAAGGACAACCATACATTTGGTTAGAAAGGACTGGGCGGTAGGATGTTCTGGGGTGAAGATGTCGGGATTGATCTGGGAACAGCGAGTGTGCTTGTTTATGTTAAGGGAAGAGGGATCGTGCTTCATGAGCCTTCTGTTGTGGCCATTGATAAGAAAACAGGGAAGATGATTGCGGTTGGTGAAGAGGCGCGGCGGATGCTGGGTCGAACACCTGGAAACATTGTCGCCATTCGTCCGCTGCGCGATGGTGTAATTGCTGATTATGACCTTACAGAGCGCATGTTGCGCTATTTCATCAAAAAGAGCATTGGGGCGCGCTTTTTCGTGCGTCCCCGGGTTATGGTCTGTATTCCTTCTGGAGCCACCAATGTTGAGGAACGGGCAGTAAAGCAGGCTGCTTTGCAGGCGGGGGCACGCCAGGCTTACATGATTGAAGAGCCAGTGGCAGCAGCACTGGGCGCGGGAATCAATATTTCTGAAGCTAGCGGCAACATGGTTGTCGATATTGGAGGGGGAACAACTGATGTTGCTGTCCTCAGTCTCGGGGGAATCGTTTACAGTAAGTCACTACGGGTTGGGGGAGACGAGTTTGATGAGGCGATCATCAAGTATGTGCGTAAAGAGTATAACCTGATGATCGGGGAAAGAACGGCAGAAGAATTGAAGATCAACATTGGAACTGCTTACCCGAGGGCAAAGAAGCCTGAGGAAAGCATGGAAATTAGGGGCAGAGACCTGGTTTCAGGGCTCCCGAAAACGATTCGGGTAACTGCAAAAGAAACTTTTGTGGCCATGCAGGAACCAATAGAGCAGATTGTGAGCGCTGTCAAGGAAGTCCTGGAGAAGACCCCTCCTGAACTTGCTGCTGACATTATCAATAAGGGTATTGTGCTCACTGGAGGAGGCAGTTTGCTTCACGGTTTTGACCGCTTGCTCAGTGAAGAAACCGGCCTCCCGGTTTATGTTGCTGAAAATCCTGTTTCTTGTGTTGTTTTGGGAGCGGGAAAGGCGTTGGGAATGCTCCACATCCTCCAGAACGCCAGAAACCAGGGCAAAAGGGTGATCTGAATGACCGTGCTGCAATTTGTTGCAGGACTTTTCTCTAAAGGGTAGTATTTTTTAGACAAAGGATAGTAGGAAAGGAGGTGATTTGGTGATCCGGGGGCTCTATACAGCTGCCGCAGGGATGATGGTGAAACAGGTCCAGTCTGATGTTATTTCTCAAAACCTGGCTAATGTGAGCACACCAGGTTATCGGCGGGACCAGGTGGCAGTTGCCTCTTTTCCAGAAATGCTCATGGCAAGACTGAATGACTCGCCCTCTCCTGTTCCGCTTGGGTTTGTGGCAACAGGCTGTGTTGTCGAGGAAATATCTACTTCCCAGAGAGAGGGTATTATTGAGGAAACCGGAAACCCGTTAGACCTAGCTCTGCGCGGAGATGCCTATTTTGTGGTTAGAGATGCTCAAGGAAATGTTTTCTACACCCGTGACGGCGGCTTGATGCTCGACCAGGAGGGCAGGTTGGTTACCAGTGATGGTTTTGCTGTGCTGGGTGAGATTGATGGGGAGTGGGTGGAAGTCTATGTTCCTGACGGACATCTTGAGGTGACCAAAGAAGGAGTGCTTCATGGGGCTCAAACCATAGATGGGAGAGTGGTTTCGAATCTTGCCCTTGTTGCTGGGCCTGCTCCTGGAGAGGTGTGGCAAAAGAGAGGCAGCTCTCTTTTCCAAAGCCCCACAGCTCCTGCTCCGGCCAGGAACTTTCAAGTTTTCCAGGGATTTCGGGAGATTTCTAATGTCAATCCAGTCCAGGAAATGGTTAACCTAATTGCTGTTCTCCGGGCTTATGAAGCCAACCAGAAGGTGATTCAGGTGATGGATACCACTCTGGATAAGGCAGTAAATGAAGTGGGGAGGGTATAAGAAAGGGCTGGCCTGCATGTCAGAGGCCCTCCCGGCACTGACCGACTGAAGTGCTGGTCCCTCCTTCCGCAAGCACCTGTTACCAGGATTAGCTGGTGGCTGGGGTTTCTAGTATTTGTTAATATTTGTTAAGGAGGGTTAAGAACTGATGCTAAGAGCACTTTATACTGCTGCTTCTGGCATGATTGCCCAACAGTTCAACATCGATACTATAGCCCATAACCTGGCAAATGTTAACACCACTGCTTTTAAGAAGGTCCGGCCAGAGTTTCAAGACCTGCTGTATTTGACCATCAGGCGCCCTGTTGCTCCCCAAGGAGAGGGTGGAGTTTATCCCCCTGTAGGGCTGGAAGTCGGTTTGGGAGTCCGGGCTGCGGGTTCGCAGATGATTTTCCAGCAGGGAAATCTCAGGCAAACCAATAACCCTCTTGATTTAGCGATCACAGGGCCAGGTTTTTTTGTGGTTAAGGGACCTGATGATGCGGAGTACTACACCAGGGATGGGGGTTTCAAGCTTGATGCGGAAAGACGTTTGGTCACAAGTGAGGGTTACTTGGTTCTTGACGAGAACGGAAGCGAGATTGAGCTTTCCGAAGCAATAGAAATCACGGTAGCCCAGGATGGAACGATTTCTTATACAACAGCAGATAATCCTGAACCTCAAGAAGCAGGAAAGCTGCAGATTGTCCAGTTCCCCAACCCCGCTGGGTTGGAGAAAGTGGGCCATAACCTCTACAGGGCAACGTATGCCTCAGGAGAGGCGGAAAAGGTGGAGGAGGTTGGAAGCAGGATCCGGGTGGAGCAGGGATTTCTGGAGGAGTCCAATGTTCAGGTTGTGGAAGAGATCGTTTCCTTGATTACTGCCCAGCGGGCTTATGAACTGAACTCCAAGGCGATCCAGGCTGCGGATGAGATGCTCTCGATTGCTAACAACATCCGTCGCTAGGATTAAACCTGTCTATCATCCTGAGTGCTTTTTAAGACTGTAACTCGTGAGGGGGTTTGCGGGTGGTTCCCAGAATTTCATTTCCGGATTTGGTGCCTAGTAATTTTGGGACTAACCAGCAATCTGTAAGAAGGGACCAAGAACTAAAAGAGGCCTGTCAGCAACTAGAGGCTCTCTTCCTCTACCAGTTACTGCGGGCGATGCGGAAAACGATCCCCCGGAGCGGTCTCTTTGGCGGTTCTTTCGGGATGACACTTTACGAGGATCTAGTTGATCAGCAGTATGCTCTGCTCCTTGCCAGGCAGGGCGTCACTGGGATTGGAGAAATGATCTATAAGCAGCTTCAGCAACAAGGTTCTTCTTCACAAGCAACGGACTGAGCTACTTGCTTCTTCTTCACTGGCGAAGACCTAAGCCCCGTTAAGGGGCTTTTTTAAGTTTTCATTCCTTGATGAAAGCAGCATCTTCTGCAGCTAAGGGACTTTTTATAGCTTTAGCATCCCCTGCTATAAGCAAGTATAATCAGGTTTCCTGGTTCATAGTAATGAACTGGAGATCAATCCGGAAAAGAGGAGGGGGAAAATGGTGGAGGGTGGAGAAGAGAAACTGGTTTTGACCAACAGGAAAAAGTTAGAAGCCGTAGGAGTTCTTCAGGTTCTCAGCTATGATGCTGAAGAAATTAATCTGGAAACAAAGATGGGCCTGCTGGTCCTGAAAGGGGAGGGGATGGTGGTTACTCACCTCGACCTCGATCAGGGTGAGGTTGTGGTCCAGGGTCTGCTACACGGAATTGTGTATTCCGAAGATCGGGGCAAAAAAATTAAGGCTAAAGGAAAAAATATCCTTGAGCGCCTGCTGAAATGAGGAAATGATGGGGCAATCTGTAATTCAGCAATTTTTTGTTCTTTTTTTATCTGTAGGTGCAGGGTTGGTAGTCGGTTTTTTCTTTGATTGTTACCGCGCCTTTCGCTATCTGGTGAGATGGGGGTGGTTGCTCACCCAGGTGACTGATCTCCTCTTTGCGGTTTTTTGTTCTTTTTTTGTTTTCGGTTTGTTTTTTTGGTCAACTGGGGGGGAAGTGAGGTTCTACACCTCTTTCTTTATACCCCTTGGATTGTGGATTTATTTTTGGAAGCTCAGTCCCCTTCTTCAGAGGAGCCTTGTCTGGACTTTTGGACAATTAGGCTGCTTTTTCAAATTCTGTTATCTTGTGCTCCTTTATTATCCACTTTCTTTAGGCGGACGAGGAGTTTTCTTGTTCTTCGTGGTTTTGGCGGGTCTGCTGCGGCTTTTTCTGCTACCGTTGAAGACCTTTGCTTCTTTCTCAATTCTCAAGGTGAGGGAAGGGTGGTGGATGCTTAGGAAAAAGTTTTCTTCCTGAGGGCTTGAAGCAGGATTTTGCCCTATCCTTATCGAAAAGTTTTATACACAAATTATCCACAAAATATCCACAATATGTGGATAAGCGGTAGATAAAGATGAGACTGGAAATTCGTGGTGCGGAAAAGCTAAGCTTTCGGGAAAAACAAGCAGTTGTCCTGAAAGAGCTTGGTTACAGCAACGAAGAGATTGCTCGAGAACTAGGGATTTCGCCGACGACTGTAGCTACTCTTCTGAACCGTGCCCGCAGTAAGGGCTACGAAGTGGTAATTATTATCCCTACATCTCTTGGCTTGTTCCGCTCACGGGGAGAAAGGGATGGGGTGAGATCCGTTGAGGCGGAAGAGCAGGAAGAAGCCGAATAAGAGGTCTTTGCCCTCGAAGAAAAAAAGGTTGCTTTTCGTTGCCAGTTTGTTAGGATTGCTCTTGGGGATACTGTTTCTTCCCCTGCAAATTAAAATCTGGAAATTGGAGAAGGAGATCGTCCGTCTGGAACAAAAAAAGAAGGTGCTGCAGCAAGAGCACGCAAAGCTAAAGCAGGATTTACAATATTATTCAAGTGATGCTTATGTTGAGGAGTTTGCCCGCAGGGAGTTGGGCCTGGTCAAACCTGGCGAAGTGTTGGTGGTCCCTGCACTCCCAGGCAGGGTGCAGCCGGCACCAGAAGGCCTTGATGAAAACCCCTACTAAGTTTTTAGAAAGTAAAGGAGTGACAAAATCTTGGCCCCAAAATATGCGGCTATAGATGTCGGGACAAATTCTACACGCCTTCTCGTTGCCAGGGTTGAGAGCAGCCGGCTTGTTCCTGAGTTTTTTACTCTCAGGACCTGCAGGATTGGTGAGGGGATGTCCAAGGCTGAGGGTTTACAACCAGAGCCTGTTGCCAGGACTTTGCGGGTTCTCCAAGAGTATCACCAATTGATCCGGGATTGCGGTGTGGAGAAAGTGCGGGTGGTGGCCACAAGCGCTGTTCGTGAGGCTCCAAATGCTGCGGAGTTTATTTCTCGGGCTCAGCGAGAGACAGGATTTAATGTTGAGGTGATTAGTGGAGAGGAAGAGGCTTTCCTCAATTATCTTGGTGTGTGTCGGGGCTTACCAAATTTAAAGTCGGGCGTGGTTGTCGACATCGGTGGGGGAAGTACAGAATTTACTTATCTTGTTGCTAATTCTTCAGGAACCCGGTTGTGCTGCCAAAGTGTCCCTCTTGGGGCAGTAAGGCTCACGGAAAAGCCGCTTTTGCTTGAAGGGATTCTCGCTCTGTTAAAGAGTGTTCTTGAAGAAATCAAGAGCTTACCCCAAAAGAGCTTGGTTGGGGTGGGGGGCACGATCACCAATCTTGCGGCGGTTGACCAATCGCTTGCCTTTTATGATCCCGAGAAGGTGCACGGTTACTACCTGTCAGCTGATGCGGTTACGCGAATATTGTTTTTCCTTGCTGCAAAGAATAAGGAAGAGCGCAAGAATGTCCCTGGCCTGCAGCCGGAGAGGGCAGACATTATTGTTGCGGGAACTATGATTTTGTGGACGATTCTCAACTACCTCCAGGTTCCAGGGATCGTTGTCAGTGAGGCTGATATTTTGCACGGAATCATCTGGCAGTTAGCGGAAGGTGCCTCAAATTGAAAGTTTCTTTTCCCATGATGGCATATGTAATCGCCTTTATAGCCGGTTCAGTAATGGCTGTTCAGGGTTCGATGAACTCGGCATTGAGTAAAATCATCGGGTTGCTAGAGGCAACATTTGTGGTCCACGTTGTGGGTACTTTGGTTACCCTTATTTTGTTGTTTGGGTTTCGCTTAGGAGAGGGAAGTTTTGGTCAGATGCTGAGGGGACCCTGGTATCTTTATCTTGGAGGCTTGCTTGGTGTCCTCATCGTTTATGCTGTTGTAGCCAGCATCCCGCGGCTTGGTGTCGCCGTGGCCACCACCGTGATCATTGTCGGCCAGGTGGCCACAGCTTTACTCATTGACCATTTTGGACTCTTTGGGCTTAAAGAGGTCCCTTTTACCTGGTGGAAGGTGTTAGGATTAATCCTTCTAGCCGCGGGAGCAGGGATCATGCTAAATTAGGTTAATAACATTCACAATAGGGCTTGTAGTATTCCTTGGAGTGTTTGCAGAGGGGGCATACTTCGGGTGGTTCTGGGCCTTCGTAGATGTAGCCACACTCCCGACACTGCCATTTAATAGGTGCCGGTTTTTTGAGAATTTCCCCTTTCTCCAGCATCTCCAGGAGCAGACGAAAGCGTTCCGCATGGTGTTTTTCTACTTCTGCTACTCGCTTAAAGAACTTTGCTGCTTCGTGAAAACCCTCTTCTTCGGCAATTCTGGCGAACTCTGGATACATCTCCTCATATTCGTGGGTTTCTCCAGTGATCGCTTTTTGCAGGTTGGCCTTGGTATCCCCAATTTCCTTCAGGAGTTTTAAAATGATTAAGGCGTGTTCTGCTTCATTTACTGCAGTTTCTTCGAAAACCTCTGCGATCCCCTGCCACCCTTCTTTTCTGGCAACCTTGGCGAAAAAGAGGTACTTGTTTCTTGCCTGGCTTTCCCCGGCGAAGGCTGCCTTCAGGTTTTCAATGGTTTTTTGCACTTTGTTATACCTCCTTTGCGAGTCATTAACGGGTTTTGTATGTGCTTATTCTACCATAACTTGCTAACTGTGAGGAAGAAAATTTTTCGATCTGCAGGCGGAGATTGCGATGATCTGGAGGGGATAATGCTTGGTTTGGGAGCGTCATTTGGTTCCCTTGAGTGAATTACCCGTGGGTGCGAGGTGTAAAGTTGTGGCTGTGGAGGTTAGAGAACCTGAGCGTTGGAGGCTTTTAGGGCTCGGTCTTGTCCCTGGGACAAGAGTAGAAGTTGTCCGAAAAAGCCTCTGCGGAGACCCAATTGCTTATAAGATCAGAGGGGCTGTTGTTGCTCTCCGCCTGGAGACTGCAAGGCTAGTGCTGGTGGTGCCCGAAGATTTCGCATGAATTGCATAAAAAAGGGGCCGGGATTCCGACCCTTTTCTATTGGCAACTCCACTACCTGATTACTTCATCAGCAACCCCTTCCTGGATGCCTTGATGTGTTCCTTGCAATATGGATCCTTCCCGAGAAGGGCTCGGGTCAATGGTGGTCCAGGGGATCAGGAATGAAGCTGTCCATTCCCACTGTCATCAGCTGAACAAAAAACACCTGGTTTAGGAGTTTCTGCTGCGGCAGTCCATAGGAAATGTTGCTTGTACTGCAAATGATGTGGACATCCTGATGGTTTTGCCTGATATGCGGCATTCCTGTGTCATCCACACAGAGGGCAACGACCTTGCATTTACTGTCAGGGATGTAGTGGTGTGGTTTGTGT
>DAINRC010000025.1:3338-17708 GCA_036742135.1 Bacillota bacterium | reverse complement strand
TACCCTGACAAATTCACTGACGAGTTTTCCCTGACATTTTCATTGACGCTTGACAGAATTACCCTTTCTTTCTTAGCTCTATACCTCTTCAGTATCAGTTTCCTCACCCTTAACACCTGAACTCACCTTCTCCTGCCTATTACCAATTATTTCCCGAAGCTTTTGCTCAATCTCAAACGCCACTTCCGGGTGTTCTTTGAGAAATGCTTTAGCGTTTTCCCTTCCCTGACCAAGGCGTTCTTCACCATAGGAGAACCACGAGCCTGACTTGGAGATCACCCCAAAATCGAGACCAACATCGAGGATACTACCCTCCCGAGAAATTCCTTCTCCGTACATAATGTCAAACTCTGCCTGTTTAAAAGGAGGAGCTACCTTGTTCTTAACTACTTTCACCCGTGTCCTGCTACCGATAATCTCATCACCTTGCTTGATATTCTCAACCTTTCTCACTTCCAGCCTAACCGAAGCATAAAACTTTAGAGCCCTGCCCCCAGGGGTTGTTTCCGGGTTGCCAAACATCGTTCCAACCTTTTCTCTGATCTGGTTAATAAAAATAGCAGTTGCCCGTGACTTGCTAATCGACCCTGTTAGTTTTCTCAGAGCCTGGGACATTAGCCGTGCCTGAAGCCCGACATGAATGTCCCCCATTTCTCCTTCAAGCTCTGCTCTGGGAACAAGTGCAGCAACAGAATCAATTACAATGACATCAAGAGCTCCACTGCGGACAAGAGTCTCAGCAATCTCAAGAGCCTGCTCGCCAGTATCGGGCTGAGATACAAGAAGGTTGTCAATGTCAACCCCTAACTTCTGAGCATAGTAAGGATCAAGGGCATGCTCAGCATCAATGAAGGCAGCAATTCCACCCGCCTTCTGAGCCTCGGCAATAATATGCAGAGCAACTGTAGTTTTTCCCGAAGACTCTGGTCCGTAAATTTCGACCACTCTGCCGCGGGGAACCCCTCCGACACCAAGCGCCAAGTCGAGAGCTAAACAACCGGTGGGTATAACTTCCACATTAAAACGGTCTGGGGTTTCCCCTAAGCGCATGATCGAGCCTTTTCCAAAATTCCTCTCGATCTGGTTCATCGCCAGTTCCAAAGCCTTGAACTTATCACTCATTGTTCTCCCCCATTTTAGAGAAACACATGTTCCCCTGTAGTATTTTTTTAAATTGTAATTCACTTGGGAATGGTTGTCAAACAAAAACTTACTTTTCCCTAAAGAGAGGATAAAAGTTTAGAGGAGCATATGAGGGTCCTTGAGGAGATAATTTGCTTTCCATTAGGTAAATCTCTTCCACGCGGAAGCTTCCCTGATACTCTGTAGGAAGGGTATTCTTTGCCTCCCGCAGAAGAAGTTCCAGGTTCTTATGGGAGCGAATTCTGCCCAAGGTGATGTGAGGATGAAAGTTCTTTTTTTCTCTGGGGAATCCTAAACAGGAACAGATGTCCTCCACCTTTCCTTGAATCCTTCGGAGGTAGTCAACATCCCCACCAAGCCCTATCCAAAGCACTCTTGGGTTTTCTTTGCTAGGAAATACCCCCCATCCTCCGTAATCCAGCAGAAAAGCACTTTCCCTTGCAAACAAGCCGGCAAGCAAGGCATCAAGTTTTTCTACCTCTGTCCTGGATATCTCTCCCAGGAACTTTAGGGTAAGGTGAAGATTTTCCTCCTCTACCCACTTAACATCCACCGTAAGGTGGCGCAGGGGACGGACAAGTTCAGCAATTTTGGCTTTTACTGCTTCAGGAAGCAATATTGCAACAAAAGTTCTGATTTTTCCCTCTCGGTGATTATTCTTTCCCTTCAATTTGATCAGCCTCGAGCGAATTTATTAAGTAACGCCGTAAAAAATCTAAAGCACTTTTGGCAGCCAAATTCTTCACACTCAGTCTGCCTAGGCCAGGAAAGAAAAATCTTTTCACAGCAGAAAAGGAAGCTGTGGCCAAACCGACGTAAACAGTTCCCACTGGTTTTCCGGGAACAGCCCCAGTAGGCCCAGCAATCCCAGTAGTGGCTAAGCCGATATCAGAGTTCAAGAGTTTCCGGATCCCTTGTGCCATTTCGAGAGCGGTTTCTGGGCTTACTGCTCCTTTACTGGCAAGGGTTTGCTCACCTACACCAAGCAAAGCCTTCTTGACGTCATTAGAGTAAGCAACTACCCCTCCCAGAAAGTATTCAGAACTGCCCGCAACGTCAGTAATCAAGCTGCCAATTAATCCTCCTGTGCACGATTCAGCTACTGCTACAGTTAATCCCGCTGCTTGAAGCAGCTTTCCCGCCTTCTCTGGAAGGGTTCCCTCACCAATACTGTAAAGGTCAGGACCGAGTAGCTGCTGAGCTTTATCGAGAAGTTCTGCACAAACTTGTTGCTCCTCAACATTTTCTGGGATCCAGAATACCAAGTGAACTTCTCCCGGCATGGAGAGAAAACTGACTTTGATCCCGATGTTTTCCATTGCTGCCAAGACATTACCTAACCTCTCCTGAATTACAGACTCCCTAATCCCAAAAACTTTGAAGATGTGGTTTCTCCAGCCAGTTGATGAAGGGTAGTGGTTTTCCAGAAAAGGTCTCACCCACTGGATAAACATCTCCCGGAGTTCTTCTGGTGGTCCTGGCAAAGCAATGATCACTTGCTTTCCTAAGGGCTGCATGATCCCCGCGGCAGTTCCCACCGGATTGGGGATTGCAGTGGCTCCACAAGGAAGATAAGCCTGCTTGATACTCGTAGGGGGGCTAAAGCAGCCTCGTAATTCAAAGAAGTCACAGATTTTTTTCCAAAGTTCGTTGCGGAACTCCAAAGGATAGTTAATCGCTTCGGCCAGTGCTTCTCTGGTGAGATCATCAGGAGTGGAACCAAGCCCTCCAGTAATCAAGACCACATCAGCACGAGTAAGCGCCTCTTGGATTACCTCCTTAATCTTTTCTTTGTCATCACCAACGGTCACCAACCTGGTGATTTCGTGTCCCATGCTGAGAATTTGGTTCTGTAAAAACGGAGTCGTGGTGTTTTCGACCTGGCCACTGAGGAGTTCGTTCCCTGTAGCTATAATTTCTACTCTCGCCATTATTGTTAAGTTCACACCCCTCCACCTTAATGGACTTTACTGGCCTCTTCTAGAAGATCTCTCAGTTCAGCACCGGAAATGTATTCACGGTCGAGGAGAATCTGAGCAACCTTCTCCACCACTCCCGTCCTTGGTAGAAGGATTGCTTTCACCTCTTGTTCTTGCTTTTTAATGATCTCCTGGATAGTCCTGTGAAAAAGCTTTTCCGGAAGAACATCTTCACAAACCACACCAAGTGGAGAAAGGCCGGCACTGATTATCTGCCGCGCCACCTGGACTGCCTCCTTGAAGTCACTAGTAGCACCCGTGCTCTGAGAGCCGAGAACAATCTTCTCAGCAACTGCCCCAGCAAGAAGAACCTGAATTTGTTTTTCCAGGTAATCAAGGGTATACAAATAGAGGTCATCCTCAGGAACCTGCCTCATGTAACCCAGGGCTCTGCCTCTGCTAGTAACAGTGAGGTGAGAAACAGAGCCAGGTCGCAACAATTCTCCAACAATTGCGTGACCTGTCTCGTGAACAGCAATCCTGTAAAGTTCTTCTTTCCCTGGTTTTTTGTCGAGTTTTTCCCCCATCATCACTTTGTCTACTGCTTCCTGGAAATGGCGCTGGTGGATTTTTGGAGAATTTTCTCGAAGAGCGAGGATAGCAGCCTCATTAGCAACACTTTCCAGGTGGGCTCCAGAAAAGCCGAAGCTTTCCCTAGCAATCTTCTCGAGGTCAACATCGTCAGCAAGTGGTTTATTGCGACAGTGCAGTTTGAGAATCTGAAGCCTGGCTTCTTTGTCAGGCAAATCAACCCTGACGATACGGTCAAAGCGCCCTGGCCGGAGAAGGGCAGGGTCAAGCATATCCTCCCTGTTGGTGGCACCTATTACCAGGATTTTTACCCGATCATTGCTCTTTAATCCATCCATTTCTACGAGCAATTGGTTTAATGTCTGCTCGTACTCCAGGTGGCCAGCATGAGTCCCTCTGCGGCTTCCCAAAACATCAATTTCATCGATAAAAATAACAGCACCAGCTTTCTTTGCCCGAAGAGCTAGCTCCCTTGCTGATCGGAACAACTGCCTGACGCGTTGAGCACCAACACCAGCAAAGACCTCAATAAACTCGCTCCCAGAAACTGACAAAAAAACAGAATCAATGTAATTGGCAGCAGCTTTTGCAAGCAGTGTTTTTCCTGTCCCCGGTGGTCCAGTTAGCAAAATTCCCTTAAGAGGGCGGATACCCAGCTGTGCTGTCTTTTCTGTATGAAGCACAAAATTTAAGGCTTCTAACAACTCCTGTTTCGCTGGAGCCTGACCCCCAATATCATCAAAGGAGAAATCATCGCTTCCACCACAAAACGAATGCTGCGAACCAGACCACCCACTCCTTTTTTCGACTAAAAAATAAAGAAAAAACCCTAGTCCTCCAAGCACCAGCAAGGGAAAAACATTATAACCAACAAAAATCAGGAAAACTAAAACAGCAATACCTGAACCCAAACATATTTCTTTGAGCATCATTTTCACCGTCCAGTTTCTCCTTCCCCTGTAGAAACAGTTGACTACTTTGTTTGAGGGGGACTTTCTCCTTGAGCCAATTGCGGCCATCGAGGAATTACTTCGTAGAGATAATCACCACTGTCTTTAAACTGGAGATAAATGTTCGAAGAGTCCATCGAAATCCTCACCGCAACACCAGAGTTTTTTGCTGTTTCCTTAACCACTCTGGACATCTGTTGATACTGACCTGTAGAAATTGCTTCATAGACGGAAAACTGACACTCATTGAACACTTCCTCTAGTTTCTTGGTTCGGCGGTCAACAAGCACCACCTGGTATTCTTGGCCTAGGTAAGTGTCGACTATTTTTCGAATCTGGCGGTAAACTTTTCCTAAATCATCAACCTCAGAAAGCTGAAGATAAACTGTGGGAGGTCGCTCATCCCTGGCGATCTTTACTTCTTCAACTGCCGCAACACTGCGAATTTTCTGGAGGAGATCCTGATTAGCATTCAACTCGTAAACATATTTTCCACCAAAGAGCACTGAAAGCGTAATAATCATAGCGATAACGACTGTGGAAAGGCGCATATTCTGAAAAAACACGAATCTTCCCCCTTATCGCTCCGCAAAAATTATACCATACTAGTTTTTCTTTTTTTCTATGAAAGCACTGGAAAATCAGATAGCCACACCCACAAGATCAAAAGCATTCGCTCTAGTAATCTCTACTTTAACAAATTCTCCAACCTTGAGGTCATTTCCAGCAACAATTACCTTGGGGTCAATCTCTGGAGCTTCTCGATAACTTCTCCCAAAGAAAACCCCTTCTCCAACCTTGCCCTCAACGAGCACTGACAACTGTGTTCCCACAAGTCCTTCGTTCTTCTTCCTCGAAATCTCCCTCTGGATCCGGAGAAGTTGACGACAGCGCTGCCTCTTTCTCGAATAGGAAACCTGCTCAGGAAACCCAAAGGATTTCGTGCCTTCTTCACGATAGTAAGGGAAAATACCGAGCCTGTCAAAGCGGGCCTTCTCTACAAAACTAAGAAGCTCCCGATAATCTTCTTCACCCTCACCCGGAAACCCTACCATCAGTGTTGTTCGTATGGTGACCCCAGGAATCAAGGAACGTAATTTCTCGATGAGTTCCAAGTATTCCTGGGCACTCCCCTTTCTTCCCATTTTCCTTAAGACTTTCTGGCTAGCATGCTGCAAGGGGAGATCAAGATACTTACATATTTTAGGCTCTTCAGCCACTGTAGCGATCAACTCGGGTGACAAAGAGCGAGGATGCAAGTAAAGGAGACGAATCCAGGTGATCCCGGGAACTTCTACAAGCCTTCTAAGAAGTAGGTGAAGTGCAGGCTTCCCGTAAAGGTCCTTACCGTAAGCTCCGGTATCTTGGGCAACCAAGACAAGTTCCTTGGTGCCTGAAGCTGCTAATTGAGAAGCCTCCCTAACGAGGGATTCGATTGTTCTACTCTGTAAGCGCCCCCGGATCTTCGGGATGATACAGAAGGAACAAGAGTGAGAACACCCCTCAGCAACCTTTAGGTAGGCATAATAAGGTGGAGTGAGCACAAGTCTGGGCAGATTGTCTTCCAAGTGATATTCCTCGACTGGAGAAACTGCTACCACTTTCTCTCCCTGGAGAGCTGTCTCAATTACCTCAACGATTTTTAAAGAAGCATCTACACCGCACCAAACATCAACTTCAGGGATAAGCTGAGCAAGATCCTTGCCGTATCGTTGCGGTAAACAACCAGTCACTACTAAACAGCGGCAGTTCCCCCGTTTTTTCAGTTGCAAACACTCGATAATGGTCTCAATAGATTCCTCTAATGCTGGTTTGATAAAACCGCAAGTATTGATGATAATCACTTCAGCCTCTTCAAGAGAAGCAGTAATTTCATAACCAGCAGTTCCCAGGACTCCTAGTATAGCCTCACTATCAACGGTGTTTTTAGGACAGCCAAGACTGATCATTCCTACTAGACGCATTTTTTTGCTCCCTCTTGATTCACAATTTAAACTCCTTGGTCACCACTTCCCCACGACGTCCCAGTGATGGCACTTTTTTACCATTAAAGTAGACCTCAACACCACCGGCATTCCCAAGTTTAAGCCAAATTGTTTCTTTAGCGCGGAAAGTCTTTGTTTCTCCAGGTCGCATAATTCCAGAAAAAATTTCTTTACCATCTTGCCGGACAAGCACCCAACACTCTTCTGTAGCCACCAGTTTTAATTCTACACCAAGCTCTTTTTCTTTGTTCTCCTCAGAATCGTGAGTTAGCGGTGACGGTTCTTGAGGCACAGAGATCCTTGGAGACGGAGATGGTGAAGGCTCTTCTGTTTGCCTGGCACCGAAGAAAATAGCACCAAAGATTAGAGCCCCCAAAACAAAAATCGCAACCATTCTCCCAAGAAAACGTTTGTTTTCAAATAATCTAAACAACTGCACTTTCCGATTTTCTCTGAATTCCCCTTTTTCGCCTTCTTCTTTTATCTGCTCTAAAGAAACTTCCCAGAACTCGTCAGGGTGCTGCTGTTTGTAAGTGGACACAATTTCTTCCTCATCGATTCCCAGAAAACGAGCATATGCACGCAGAAAACCAAGGACATAAGCTCTTCCTGGGATTTCCTGAAAATTTTCTGACTCGAGTGCCTGCAAGTACTTCACCCGTATTTTTGTTTCTTTCTCTACATCTGTTAATGAAAGCCCTTTCTTTTCCCGCTCTGTCCGGAGGTATTCACCAATACTCACGGAAATTTCTCCCCTCTTGCCTTTTCAAAAAAATTCTTCAGGTAGCTTCTAATCTCCTGAGCCGCCCTTTCAGGATCATCTGTTTTTACTGAAAAATGGTAGTCACAAGAAGGATGGTCAGGATAATGGTAAAGAGGATCATAATATTCGCGCAGCAAGAAGTCGATTGCTTTGTGGTAGTTTTTACTCTCCAAGTGCTCAAGCAACAAGGAAACCTTGCGCTTTCCCAAGTGCTTCGTTAGGTGCAAAATTGCCTCTTTCAGGGATGAAGAATTTTCGTCATTAGCGGAAAGATACGTTCGTTCAAGGCGCCGAATCCGGTTTTCGCGGTCATCATACAGGAGGATCCGCAGCCCCCGCTGCATGGCTTGGAATAACCCAGGCGGCAGAAAAATGTTCCCAATGCGGCGGCTTTCACATTCCACGATCAAGTACTTTTCTGCAGCAAATCTTCGTAACTCACCAACCAGAAGAGCATCGAAGTTCTTCTGGAAACGCTTTTCAGGAATACCAATATGCCCGAAGACCGAACCTCGGTGCCCTGCTAACTCTTCTAGGTCAATCGCTGGTTCTCCCATTTCCCTTAGCTTTCGAATCACTTCAGTTTTCCCTACTCCCGTGAGTCCGCAAAGGACAACAATGCTTTTGTTCTCGTAGTCATATTCCGAAAGGTAGGAAAGCACAAATCGACGATATGCTTTGTAACCACCAACAAGGTAATACGCCTTAAACCCGAGGAGGTTAAGCACCGAGGTGAGCGATTGGCTTCTCAAACCTCCTCTCCAGCAAAAAAGAACAACCTCCTTATCGTAGTATCCCCGCAGAGATTCCACTAGTTGATGCAGCTTTGGTGAAACAAGACTGAGCCCCCTGAACATTGCTTCCTGAGGGCCAGACATTTTGTAGAGGATGCCCAACTCGCGTCTTTCCGCCTCATCAAACAAAGGAAGATTGATCGCCCCGGGGATCGTCCCTTCCATATACTCCGAACTTGTGCGAACATCCACAAGAACCACATCTGGCTTCTTTAAAAGCTCTTCTACTGTAATTGCTCTTTCCATGACAATTACTCCTTGGGAGTTACATTTCCCGGGTGGTCAAAGGGAAAATCCTTTTTCTCTTTTTTGTTTTCCTGATAATCGGGGACCAAGAGCCCGACGGACTGCCGGACGCATCCCATAACCGGAAGCAAGTCCTGCCGCAATTCCTGCCAGAAGGCTGAGCGGAGAGCTGACAACCTGCGAAGGCAGGACTGGAATGCAGCCAACATCATCTTTTGTTGCCAGCACAACTCTCTGATCCCTGAGAAGCACGATGAATGCTTTAAGCCCTTCCTTGACCAACTGACGACAGATACTAATTACACTTCCAGGATCGCTCCCTGAAACACTTCTTTTCGCAAGTCGTTCTAATTCTTCTTGAGAACAGACCAGAAAGAGGTGCTGATAGGAGAAACAGTTTTTTTGCTGGAGCAAATTTAGTGAACAACCAATAATAGAAGTAAGAACATTATGTTTTTCCGTCTTTGACAAAAGAAAATTAATGAGCGGAAAAGGTAAGGTCCCATCGATCAAGACGACTTGAGAGGTGCGAATCAGTTCCTCCTTCGTTTCCAACAAACTTTGATTGAGGTAGTCGTAAATTCCTGAATCATTCACCTCAAGAACCGAGGCCTGAGAATTTTTAACGATAACCCTTTTTGCCGTTGGACTCATCGAGTCCCGGAGAATATAGTTGGTATTGATACCCCTTTGAGAAAGTTTTTCAAAGACCTGGTCCCCTACTTCATCACGACCAAGCACAGTAAGAAATGTCGTTTCCGTCTTGAATCCGCTCAGTTCCGATACCAGTCCATAACCGATGCCTCCATAGCTAACCTTGACTCTACCAGAAGATTTTTCTGGACTGTCGCAATCAACCTCGATTTCCAGCCAAACCTTCCCGATTACAAGAACGCCGCTGCGTTCATTAAAGATATAGCCGCGTCCCAGAATATAGCCTTTGCGCATCAAGTTGGAAATGTGAACAGCTGCAGCAGACCGCGAGATCTTAAGCTTGGCTGCAAGTTCTTCTTGGGAAATCATCGGCTCTTGCTTAAGGTGCTCTAGAATCTCTTTTTCCCGCTTCGTTAACCTGCTCATGCTTTCCCCATTCTGCTTAAGAAAAGTTAACCTTAATTAATTTTTGCTAAAATTAAATATAACAAAAAAATAAGAAAGTTGAAAGGTAGTCACTTCCCATAATACCTTTGGAACTGCTCGGCAGTCATCAAAACCTGACGCGGTTTCGCCCCTTCATAGGGCCCCACGATACCCTTCTCTTCGAGAATATCCATCAACCGGGCAGCCCTAGCGTAACCGACGCGAAGGCGTCTCTGGAGGAGAGAAACCGAGGCATGACCTGCCTCGATGACCACTTTCGCCGCGTCAGCAAAAAGGGGATCACCAAACTCTTTTTCTGGCTCGGAGCTTGCTTCTTCAACTTCTGGAAACTCAGAAACATAAGAAGTCTCCCCTTGTTTTTTAATAAAACTAACTATTTTTTCCACTTCTTCTTCAGAAACATAGGCACCCTGAATGCGAAGCGGCTTGATTGCCCCCGTTGGCAAGAACAGCATATCACCTCTCCCCAAAAGCTTTTCTGCACCGTTCATATCGAGAATCGTGCGGGAATCAACTTGAGAGGAAACAGCAAAAGCAATGCGCGAAGGAATATTGGCCTTGATTACCCCAGTAATCACGTCAACTGATGGGCGCTGCGTAGCTACAACTAAGTGAATTCCTGCTGCTCGCGCCATTTGCGCCAGCCTGCAGATGGCATCTTCAACATCGACTGGGGCAATCATCATCAAGTCGGCAAGCTCGTCAATAACCACGACAATGTATGGCAGTGGCTGCAGTTGTGTCTGGTCTTCTTCAGAAACCAAACTATTATAACGGATTAAGTCACGGACTCCAAGGGAAGCAAAAAGCTCATAACGATCCTCCATCTCTTTGATGAGCCATTTGAGAGCAGAAGCTGCCTTCCTAGGATCAATAACAACAGGAGCAACAAGGTGAGGAATTTCGTTATATGTAGTTAGTTCCACCATTTTGGGGTCTATCAGCAGAAACTTCACTTCACCGGGCCGCGCCTTGTAGAGGATACTACAGATGATCGCATTCAGACAGACACTTTTTCCTGAACCAGTAGCTCCAGCAATAAGGAGATGGGGCATTTTTACCAGATCGGCCACAATTGGGTTTCCGGTAATATCTTTTCCAAGAGCAATAGTGAGCTTCGAGGAAGCGTTCTGAAACTCGTTACTCTCCAAAATTTCTCGCAAGTAAACAGGAGTAATCTCTTTGTTAGGGACTTCGATCCCCAAGGCTGCTTTTCCGGGGATCGGAGCCTCAATGCGGACATCGGCTGCCGCCAAGCTGAGGGCAATATCATCAGCAAGGTGTACGATTTTACTCACCTTTACTCCAGGAGAAGGCTGGATTTCATATCTAGTAATCGCAGGTCCGCGGTGAACCTGGCTCACGCAGACTTTGACTCCAAAACTCTCCAAGGTCTCCTCAAGAATCCGAACATTTTCCAAAATCTCCTTGTTGAGTCTGCTACTCTTCACTTTGAGGGGCTTCGCCAGAAGATCCAGAGGGGGCAAATCGTAGTTTCCCTGGCTGCTTGGCGGCGGCTCCGGCTCTTGATGGAGTTTTTCTTTGTCTCCTTCTGCCTCGGGAAGAGCGAAATCCTCTTCCTCATCTGGAAGCTCAGGGAAGCTCCGAGAAGCACTGTGATCAATGATCAAAGGGATAGAATGGGAACTTTTCGGCCTCTTTCCCTGTTCTTCAGTCTTTGTGGGTTCGAACTCTTCTTCAACAAAAAGGAAATCAAGAACCCTCTCCTTAAGGTTCCCTGCAGATTTCCTAAACCATTGCCAAAAATCTTTAAGAAACTTGCTCAAAGGCACTCCAGTAAGATAGATCAGAGTCAAGCAGCAAAGAGTTGCTAGAAGAATCTTGCTTCCCAGATCCCCAAAAAGGGAAACCACGAATATGGTAAAAGCAGCTCCGAGGATCCCTCCACCTTCTCCCTGAACACCAAGCTGCCACATCCCCAAAATGTGCTTGTTGGAAGAAAGTGTTGCCTGGTGGACCATGGCAAGGCTGATGAAGAAGAAAAGGAAAACACCTGGTAAAGCCAATCTCCGCCGAAGGCACAAGTTGACTCCATAGAGAGCTAAAAGACAGGGTATTACAAAGGCTCCTTTCTTACCTGTGAGCACTGTCAGAAACTTGACAATGAAACTCCCGACAATTCCCATCTGTTGGAACAAACTCACAAACACAAAAATTGCCAGAGCAAACAGCAGAATCCCGGTAACCTCAAGTTTCAATTCATCGTGTCTTACTTTTGCCCGCTGCTTCTTAGGAGGCAAAGTCACCACTCCTGAAAGCGCATTATCTCTCCCAAATTATAGCACTCCTTTCCAGTAAGGGAAACAGCAAGAAATTACCTTTAGACTCTAAAGCAAGAGAGAAGGTGAATTATTTATTTTTAGAGTAGGTAAAATAACTAAAAAAGGAGATGAACAAACATCGATCATCAGAAAAACATTCTATGAAGAGGGGTATCAAAAATCGATCCAGTAAAAGAATTCGGTCAAGCCAGTTTACCGGAAACAAAAACCAACATCCACTGCGTGACCATTATCGGACAGATTGAGGGCCACATGACCCTTCCCCCACAGAACAAGACGACAAAATACGAGCACATCATCCCTCAGCTGGTAGCCATCGAGCAACACCCTGATATCGAAGGGGTTCTTGTCATTTTAAACACTGTCGGGGGAGATGTGGAGGCGGGACTGGCAATTGCTGAAATGATTGCCAGTATGACAAAACCCTCTGTTTCTCTTGTTTTAGGTGGAGGGCATTCCATCGGAGTACCGATTGCCGTCAGTACCTGCTTTTCCTTCATCGCAGAAACGGCAACAATGACAATCCATCCGATAAGATTAAGTGGGCTTGTGATAGGAGTTCCCCAAACTTATGAGTACCTGGACAAAATGCAGGATCGAGTAGTGCGCTTCGTGGCCAAACACTCCCAGATTTCAGAAGAAAAATTCCGGGAACTCATGTTTCGAACAGGAGAACTTGCCCGCGACATCGGCACAGTGCTCGTTGGCAAAGATGCCGTCGAAGTCGGCCTCATTAACGAAGTCGGGGGCATCGGAAACGCAATCCACAAACTTCAAGAATTGATCGAGGAAAAAAAGAAGCAACAAACTCCCCACCTTAATTCAACCAATGCGGAGGGGACAACCTAATGATCCTCTATACACCAATCCCACCAGAACTAATTTGGGAAAGGCAAAGTCAAGAAACCACCACTTACCAAGAAGTGCAGTATTCAGGAATAACCCTTCTGGTGCAGCAAGGTGACAACGGTCTAGGTAAAGTCGTGCGCATCATCAGTTCTGATCCCTACGCTTACTTAATTCCAGAACTGCAGCCAGGCCGCGAAATCCCCCCGTTTTTTCTGCTTTCTCTTCCTTCACCTAGCAGTAAAAGACCATACCCAAAAAGATGAATCCTCATCAACTTTTTACGACTCCCCGTGGTTCAGCACCTTGGAACAGTTCGTGGATGATAACCTCCGCTCGTAAGGCCGTAGGCTAGCTCAGGAGGTCGTACCGAAATCGAACAGGATACACTATATTTATCAAACCCTGTCTGAAAGAGTCGCACAATCTCTTTTCGACTTCAGCCCCAGTGAGCATCAGAGAGAGCAGAACCTTCCTAGATCCAGCCCAAGATCAACTGTTGCTCCTCTGCGCTAAGAGAATTGAGCTGACCGCGAAGCAAAACCCCGAATCCATGCCACAAATTTCGGTCATCGAAGAGAAAAACGGCGGTCCCGCGGCTGCAGCTGCACCTGAGCAGGGCCATGCAGCTGCCTGGGTTCGTCGCCTGGCGGCTAAGGTAGGAACACCCCCGTATCTGGGAACTGAACAGAAATCCCTGACTTTAGGCAAGGATTTCTTCGAGGACGCGGGCGTGTTCTGAATAGGCCAGAGCCAGCACCTTGTCCCCGGCAGCAAGCCTGGTTTCCCCCCTCGGGATGACAATTTTCCCTTCCCGGAGGATGGCAGCCAGTACGATTTCCCCGGGCAGGTTCAATTCTGCGAGGCGCTTTCCCACCGCGCGGGAAGTTGAAGCAACCTCTTCTTCAACAAGAGAAATCTCCCCGCCCTCCAGCTTAAGGAGGGTAACTAATTCCCCAAGACTCAGTTCCTCTTGCATCACCTGGGCGATGATCCGAGCGCCGTTGGCCGCAAAATCGACCCCCCGCGCCCGGGTGAAGAGCCACTCGTTCTTTAAATTGTTCACCCTGGCAACAACCCGCGGTACGCCGAACTGCCTCTTGGCCAAGAGGGCGGCGGTCAAGTTATCCACATCGCTCCCCGTAACGGCGGCCACTACCCGGGCGCGGGTAATCCCAAGATGCTCCAGAAGCCGGGGATCGGTTCCATCCCCCTGCACCGTTTTTACCTGAGGAAGTTCTTTGAACTTCTCCAGGGCAGCGCGGTCGCGCTCGATCACCGTCACCTCTTCCTGGTCCTGGGCAAGGACACAGGCCAGGTTAAAGCCCACTTTTCCCCCACCGATAATCAAAACGTACATGCAATTCCCCCCTAATCGAGCAAACTTTCCAGCTTCGGCGCAGCAAACTCAGCCAGGGCAACCTGAACGAGGTCCCGCTCTGCAAAGGTAGTCCCCATCAAGGGAATCATGGCCTTTCCGTTGCGGACCAGACAGAGAACGCTAATTTCACCGGGCACCGTGAGATCTCGCACCATGCGGCCCACCAGTTGGGGGGGGACCTCAAACTCGATCACCCTGACCTCTCCGTTCCCTGCAGTAAAGAGGGTGGTCATGCGTTCATGGCACAGGAGTTCGTGGATCCTGTGAGCGCCCCAGGTCGTTGGGGCGATTACCGGGACCCCCAAATGCTGGTAAATCTCCGCCCGCAAGGGGTCCACGATCCGGGCA
>DAINRC010000025.1:0-3079 GCA_036742135.1 Bacillota bacterium | reverse complement strand
CTAAAAGCGCGGACCGGTCAAACCCCAGGCCCACAACCTTCTTGCCAGGAAAACGCAGCCGAAGCCGCCGGAAGGCTGCCGGATCGGGATCGATCACCGCAACGGAAACCCCCTCCCGTGCCAGGGTCTCGGCTAGCTGGGTGCCGAGCGTACCGCACCCCACGACAATAACGTGCATCAGGCAAACCTCCTTGTACTATAGAGTTAGTTTCAGTCAGCTCCAAGCCAATAGGCCTGATCCTTGACAACCACACAAGGATCCCGGGGCAACTCGGATAAATATTCTCGTAGAGGCAGGGGGCTTCGATCATCCTCCTTGGGAAGCAGTGCTGTCCCGGAAGTAAGAGTGAAGCCCCGCCCATACGAGAGGACTCGAGTGAGCACGTTGTGGATACAGCTTGCTGTATGCCGGAGCTTGAGCGCAAGGTTGAGTAGCTCGTAAGGGTTGCGGGAATTCAATGAAAGTAGGGAGATAGAATGATTTATGGTGGCATCGATGTGGCCAAGCATCGTCATGAGGTGTGCCTCGTTAATGACGCCGGCGATGTTGTCTTGCAGACGCATACAGACAACAGCCAGAAGGGATTGAATAAGCTTCTACAGGCATTAGAGAGGCTGGGTATCGAGCCTGACGGCGGTTAAGTTCTGCCTGGAGGCTACTGGACATTACTGGCTCCCTGTTCTTTTGCCACCTCAGCGAGCTAGGATTCCAGCTTCATGTTATCAACCCTATCCAGTCAGATGCTCTGCGCAATCTCTATGTGCGCAAAGCAAAGACCGACCAGGAGGACGCCCTTTCTTATCCGAACTGCTGCGATTAGGACGTGCCCCTGCAACCAGGCTCCCTACTGATGCCGATTCTTAAGCTGCAGACCCTCTCCCGACTCCGCTTTGAGTTCGTTCGCCAGGTCTGTGGGCTTAAGAACAGGGTGCTCGTTATCCTCGACAGGATCTTTCCGGAATACCCCAACTGTTTCTCAGATGTCTTTATCCGGACTTCCAGAGAACTGCTTAAAAGAAGTTCTGGCCGAAGTGGACTTTTAAGAGTAATCCGCTTTCCTGAAAGAGCATTCCCACGGCCGCCTCGGTAAGGAGAGGGCTGAAAAAATTCAGTCTCTGGCTAAAGGCACCTTCGGCATTACCCTGGCTCTGGACGCTTTTGCCCTCCAGCTGCGCTTTGCTTAGAACAAATCGAGTTCATTGAGGAACAGATAAAGGTTATCGAGGACGCAATCAACGAAGTTATGGAGGAGCTTCGCCCAAGCGAAGATACCCCGTATCGCTATTGTTTGAGACCATCCCCAGTATTGGCCCCGTCCTGGCTGCCGCAATTATCGGTGAGATAGGGGATATTTCTCGTTTCTCAGGCGCCCGGGCTCTTGTGGCCTATGCCGGTTTAGATGCCTCCGTCAGAGCTTCAGGTCTGTTTGAAGGCACCCGTAACCGGATGGCTAAACGCGGTTCTCCTCTCCTGAGAAACAGCCTGTGGTTGGCCGCTGTTTCAGCCCGGCGGTTTAATTCAGAGCTAAAGGCCTATTATGCAGCCAGGGAAAGCATTCAAGCGTTGCTACCGGAGCTGTTGCTAGAAAACTTGTCCATCTGATTTACTCTCTCTGGAAAGATAACCGACCGTATGACCCGGATTATCAATGGTCCCCACCAGGTAGTAATGTGTGACCAGGACCCTATGTGATTGTCAAAGATCTTTTTGCTTTAGCCTATTGACTTTTCATAGCACGTCTTATCTGTTAAACTGGATTTGAAGCCTCATCAGAAATAGCTTTGGGACCGTCTGGATTCTTATGAAGCCTGACATCCTAATTTGAACCAGGAAAATTGGCTTCCACAGCTAAAAGTTATCTTGATGTAGCAGGCTCACCGGGAAAAGGGCTTCACCTCCTGGCAGTTCGACTGCTTCGGGAAGACTTGCCCTTCTCTGTTTAAATTGCAGGTATAGGGATTGATAGAGGGTCGCGCTTCGAGCGCTGCGAAAGATTTAGGCTCACCGTATGCCTGCCAGGTTCTATTCTGCAAGGAGGCGTTGTCATGGTCTTTGTTGGCATCAACTGGACTGGCAGAGAGCACGAAGTCTGCACCATCAACCAGAAGGACACTGAGCTAACACGCTTTCACATCTCCCCACAGCCGCCAGGGGTTTTGAGGCCCAAAAAGAGAGCACGTATTGCAGCAACCTAACACCCCCGAGGAGGCCCCCTGTTTCCTCGAAACCAGACAGAGGCTTCTCGTGCAGTTCCGCTGGAAAACGGCTTCCCGGTCTGTCCCCTCAACCCCAAGGTGGTGGACTTTCCAATGCAAGCCCTCTGGGGTAAAGAGTGACATGATTGATGCCGCGCCTTTTGGCCGAAATCGGGCGGAGCGACTTCGCCCTTCTATCGTCGCCTGAACCCCGAGATCTTACGCACAGCCAGGGGCTAAAGGCTTTGTGCCGCCATCAAGATCTCCTCAACCGCCTGACTGGCTGCAGGAGTACTACCCGGCCCGGTAGCTCTTGAGCTCTTCTCACCCCTTACTCTGCCAGTCACGCTCCACTTCCTCCAGGCTTACCCCACCTGGGCTGAGGATTACCACGTCTGCAAACGGGCCGCGGGCAAAACCCACCACGAGGCACTATGTGTGCTGGCCAACATCTGGATGCGTATTATCTTCGTCATGTGGCTGAAGCGCGAGACTTACGACGAGGCGGTTTTTCTGGCGGCCAGGGCAAAACATGCACCTACCACAGTTTAAAAATCATTTGCCACAACCTATTGACATAGAGTGTCTTCCTGCAAGGGTTCCTCCTTTCAATCCTTCATGCCATGCTTCAAGCCGCTCAAAGCCCCCGCTTCTTCCTTTAACGCTCCATGCTACTCAATTCTGCTCGCCATTCTCCGCCGCACCAGGCACTTCCGCACCTCCTCGGCAGCCAAAAGCACGGCGCCGAAAGCCGCCAACAGGCACCAGTCAATAAAACGCAGGGGTGCTGTATTAAACAGTCTTTGCAAAAACGGAAGATAGCTGATCGCCATCATGATCCCCACCCCAACAGCTTGGCCCAGCAGAAGGAAGGGGTTTGTGA
>DAINRC010000024.1:0-18065 GCA_036742135.1 Bacillota bacterium | reverse complement strand
TTCTTTCTTCCCGCACGGCAGCCCCAAACGCGATGGCTGGTTCCGCTTCGTAGGTAGTGGTGCCGGTGGGGCGGCCCCCTTTGGATCGAACGCTTTGGCATTGCCAAGAGCGTCGAACACCGTCACGATTTAAACCACGTTAAACTTGACTCATTCAACGGCTTCGAGATCAATTGCCGCGAGTTCGCCGCCTTGGGGGAGCTGGACGTGGAATCGAGCGACATCACCGCCGAAATTCGCATGGCTACTCACACTGATCGAATTTATGAAGGCAGTGAGATCCTTTTCGCTTTCCAAAGAAAATGGATAGCGATCTTATGAATACGGATATTTCCTGTCCGGGACACTAGGTTAATGTGGTGAAAATATAAAAATTTGTTGTAAAACTCAAAATTCCACTCGTTCACGCGTATCGTTGTCTAAGCGCATAAAATTATAAGAGCGTAATGACTTATGGATTTTTGTTTGCTACATGAGAAGAGCCAGATTTTCTCCAAAAAATGTACTGATGTAGTGTCAGACTATGCCAACGAGCATGTGGGTGCCCACCGGGTCATGCAGCGTCGTACTAGTGATTCAGATGCTAGCCTGAAACACCGTACTATAGGCAGCTTGGATTTGTTCCAGATGAGTTACGGCAGCCGAGTGCAAATCACTTCGCCAGAACGAGAGGCTCACTACCATTTACATATCATACTCAAGGGGCGCTGCATGTGGCGAAGCTGCGGTGAGGAACGCGGCCTTGCCCCTGGTGATTTGTTGTTGCTCAACCCTGACACCCCGTTCGACCTGACCTACTCGGACTGCTACGAGAAGTTCATTGTCAAGCTGCCGGCCAGTTTCATCGGAAAGGTTTGCCGCGAAAACCAGTGGAGTTATCCGAGCGAGGGGGTGCGCTTTGCTCAGATTCATCGCCTCGAGCAACTGGACGGCTTCCTTACATTGCTGAGTCTGGTCTGTCAGGAGGCGGAAACTGATCAGACTATTTTTCAGGTGAAGGAGCACTACGCCAAGATTATAGTAAGCAAGCTGCTCAGCCTGCCGGGTAGCAATGTCAGTCGCGAGCCGTTGGGGGGTGCTTGTCAGTCGTTCGACCGCCTGGAAGAATTGATCGAGAAGAACATTAAGCAGAATATCAGCCTTGAGCTGTTGGCTGATCTAGCGCATATGAGTGTGCACTCGCTATACGCGTTGTTCGACAAGCACGCTGGCACCACGCCCAAGCGCTTTATACGTCAGCGCAAACTTGAGGCAGTCTATGCTCGCCTAAGTGACCCGCAAGTCGCAGTAAGCAGCGTTACCGAAGTCGCCCTCGACTACGGTTTCCTGCATCTCGGACGCTTCGCCGATTATTATAAGAGCACCTTCGGCGAGTTGCCATCGGACACCTTGCGTCGTCGCGGCTAATCTCTTTCCACGCAGTGTGCGCCTGCCTGGGCTTGTTCCGGTGCGCTTTCAGGGGCAATTCCCCCTGAAATCAGTACTCGTCAGAAGTAGAATTTTCTCCCAATCGGACCAAGGATATTTTGCGAGAAGACATCGTGTTTTTACGGACAGCCAGATCATCGCCATCATCAAGCATGCCGAAGCCGGCAGCCCAGTCCCGGAGCTCTGTCGTGAGCATGTCACGCTGCCTTTGATGTTTGCTGCAGTACCGTCTTCCGCTCCGGGTTCAGGCACACGTTCGGTGCCAGTGACCGGTTCCTGATGTTGCCGCTCCAGCGCTCCGGGTGCGTGCCGCCTCGTACAGCTCGATACGCTTGCGCAGCAGCTCTTCTGCCTTGCTTCGGGGTCACGAACTTCAGAGCGCTGTGACGACGTTCATGGCTGTACCGCTGTACCAAGCCGCGAAGCGGTTCACTCGGGCCTGAAAGGACTCGAAATATAGCGGTAAGAGGCGGAGAAGTCGATCAGTCGATCAGGGTTAATGAAAGCGGCTGGTTCGGGTGAGCGTGCTCAGGACGCCAATTGGTCAGGGGTTCCATTGCTTGGTAGCGCTGGCCTGTTGTTACGGATGAAGATATTAATAAATCGGATATCAGTTTTTGAAATATGGATATCCTCCCGTCTCCGCCTCGTCGCATTATAATCGTGAATTGAAGCAATAACGGTGGGAGTCCACCTGCCTGAATAATCGAAATCAGCATTCATTCGTTTCGTGTCGGCAGTAATGGAATGGAGCCGAGCTGAATAGAACCGTATGGATGGGCTGGATTAATGTCAGGAGTGTAATATCAAATTGCAAAATCTAGAGTTTGGCTGTTGCGAGCGCATCTTGAATATTCGCTTCCTGTGTTCCAGGAAGACGGCTTGTTACGGTGATGCGCCGGGCGCGGTATTGTAGCTTCGGGTCAGCAAGAGAAAGAAGCTTGTTTTTATTCTAACAAGAGCATCTTGAAGGAGAGTATAGGTCATGAGTTCAATAATAAATAAAGAAGTGCAGGAAGCCCCTTTGAAGTGGGTGAAAAATTGGTCTGACGAGGAGATTAAGGCGCTCGTTGATGAGGAAAAGGGGTTGCTTGATCCCCGTATTTTCTCTGATCAGGATCTGTATGAGATCGAACTTGAGAGGGTGTTTGCTCGATCCTGGCTGCTGCTTGGGCACGAGGGGCACATTCCCAAAGCCGGTGACTATCTAACCACCTACATGGGTGAAGACCCAGTAATTGTAGTGAGGCAGAAAGACCGCAGCATTAAGGTCTTCCTTAACCAATGTCGGCATCGCGGTATGCGTATTGAGCGATCGGATTTTGGAAACGCAAAGTCATTTACCTGCACTTATCACGGGTGGGCCTATGACACCGCCGGTAATCTGGTCAATGTACCCTACGAGAAGGAGGCTTTTTGTGACAAAAAAGAGGGTGATTGCGGGTTCGACAAGGCCGACTGGGGGCCGCTGCAAGCGCGGGTGGATACTTACAAGGGGCTGATTTTTGCCAACTGGGATACCGAAGCCCCTGATTTGAAGACCTATCTGAGCGATGCGACACCCTATATGGACGTGATGCTCGATCGCACCGAGGCAGGTACTCAGGTCATCACCGGTATGCAAAAGACGGTAATCCCCTGCAACTGGAAATTCGCCGCCGAGCAGTTCTGTAGCGATATGTACCATGCGGGCACGATGTCGCATCTTGCCGGTGTATTGTCCAGCCTTCCACCTGAGATGGATTTGTCCCAAGTAAAGTTGCCGTCAACTGGAAACCAGTTCCGGGCTAAGTGGGGTGGGCACGGGACCGGCTGGTTCAATGACGATTTCGCACTTCTGCAAGCCATCATGGGTCCTAAGGTTGTCGATTACTGGACCAAAGGTCCAGCTGCTGAACGTGCACAAGAGCGTCTGGGTAAAGTTCTTCCGGCTGATCGCATGGTTGCTCAGCATATGACCGTTTTTCCGACGTGCTCATTTCTTCCTGGCATCAATACAGTCCGTACTTGGCACCCGCGTGGCCCTAATGAGGTCGAAGTTTGGTCTTTCATCGTAGTGGATGCTGATGCACCCGAAGATATCAAGGAAGAATATCGTCGGAAAAACATCTTTACCTTCAACCAAGGGGGGACCTACGAGCAAGACGATGGCGAAAACTGGGTGGAGGTTCAGCGGGTGTTGCGCGGCCACAAGGCTAGAAGTAGAGCTTTTTGTGCCCAGATGGGGGCGGGTGTGCCAAACAAAAACAACCCGGATTTTCCTGGAAAGACCAGCTACGTTTATAGCGAAGAAGCTGCGCGCGGGTTCTACCACCACTGGAGCCGCATGATGTCCGAGCCGAGTTGGGACACGCTAAAGTCTTGAGCAGATAAAGTGACCGAAAAAAGCAATCACTTTCATCGGGTTTCTACCGTGGTAGACAAGGGTTTAGCCTGTTTTTTTGGTTGCTGGAAGTGCGTAAGTGAATTGATTAACTTGGGAAAACCCCTGGCTTTGTCGGGGGTATTTACTCGGGTGCATTCCAAAATGTACAGCTGTGCGTTTGGTGATAATCGTCATGCTATGGATTTGCTATTTGCATGAGCCGAGTGCAGGTCGCCCAACATATATACAGGAAACTAATTATGACATCCGCTGATTTGACAAAACCCATCGAGTGGCCAGAAATGCCCGTCAGTCTTGAATTGCAAAATGCCGTTGAGCAATTCTACTATCGCGAAGCACAGTTGCTTGATTATCAAAACTATGAAGCCTGGCTGGCTTTACTGACCCAAGACATCCAATATTGGATGCCAATTCGTACTACTCATACATCCCGGAACAAGGCGATGGAGTACGTGCCCCCCGGCGGCAATGCCCATTTTGACGAGACGTATGAGAGCATGCGTGCGCGCATTCGGGGAAGGGTTTCGGGGCTTAACTGGACTGAAGATCCACCGTCGCGCAGCCGGCACATTGTAAGCAACGTTATCGTCCGCGAAACTGAGAGTGCTGGTACTTTGGAAGTTAGTTCTGCGTTCCTTTGTTACCGTAATCGATTGGAGCGTATGACGGACATCTATGTCGGTGAGCGTCGAGATATTTTGCTCCGTGTAAGTGACGGGCTGGGATTCAAAATTGCCAAGCGAACGATCTTGCTCGACCAGAGCACGATTACGGCGAATAATCTCAGCCAGTTTTTCTAATTAAGGAATGCTGGCCACTTATCCTATACCCGGCCTATTCATGAGAGCGGCCTGAAAATGAAGAGGAGCTACCCGATGGCTACGCAAACTAATCGCGCTCGCCCTTTCCTGATCGCGATCGGTATCTTTTACTTGGCCAATCTCCTCGGGACTTTGCATTTCAGCAGCCTGCGGCTGTTCGGCATGATGTATTCGGGTGTGGATTTGCAGGTCGGCGCTCCGGTATTCACCCTGCTGCAGGATGCCTGGGCCGTAGTCGGGCTGCAGCTGGGGGCCATCGGGCTGGTTGCGTTGTGGGGCGCACGTCAGCCCGTGCGCTTCATGGCGGTTGTCCCCGTGGTCATCGTCACGGAAGTGCTCGACGGTATCTGGGACTTGTACAGCATCGTTTGGAGTCACGAGGCCATGTGGTTCGGGCTCCTGACGTTCGCCATCCACGTGGTGTGGATCGTCTGGGGGTTACAGGTATGGCGCGTGTCGTCTCGCCGGTCATCTGGCTTAACCGTCCCAACCTCCTGAATCTGTGGGCCTGAATTGAACTCTGTCATTTCCCATGCGCGTCGACGTTATCCGGCCGCTTGCGCCAAGCTGGCTGCCGGATTTAATGAGTAGTTAAAGTTAGCAATAGAAACTCTGAAAAAGGCTTGACCTCATGAGATATCCAGTCTGCAGTCCGCGTGGTTACTGGCGTGCATTTTCCGAGTGCGTACTTTTTCAGACCAACTCTATAATAAGAGACAAAAAAGAATGACTTTCTCCAAAGTTTGTGAAGTATCTGATGTGCCCGTCGGTGACGCCTTGCAGGTTGAAAGTAAGGGCGAAGCCGTCGCGATTTTCAACGTCGATGGAGAGTTGTTCGCAACACAGGACCGTTGCACTCATGGTGACTGGTCCTTGTCCGAAGGCGGCTACCTAGAGGGTGACATTGTCGAATGCTCGCTGCACATGGGTAGGTTCTGTGTTCGCACGGGCAAGGTAAAAGCAGCACCGCCCTGTGAGCCGCTGAAGATATATCCGATTCGAATAGATGGCAGCGATGTGTTCGTAGACTTTGATGCCGGGTATCTAGCGCCATGATTAAATCAATCGTCATCATTGGTGCTGGCTTGGCTGGCGCAACTGCCACTCGCTATCTTCGCGCCCAAGGATATCAGGGAAAGATCCATCTGGTCGGGGAGGAGTTGCATGTGGCTTACGATCGCACCTCCTTATCCAAGGACACCCTGTCAGGAAAAGTGGTCGAACCACCCGCGATCCTGGATCCTTGTTGGTATGCATCGGCCGATATAGATCTCCATTTAGGAGTGCGCGTGACCGGTATTGATGTGGTAAACCACCAGGTACTTTTCGAATCCGGTGACATTCTGGCCTACGACCGACTGCTATTAGCCACCGGCGCTCGCGCGCGGCGTATGGCTATTACGGGAAGCGAGTTGTCCGGCATTCACACCTTGCGTGACCGCGCCGATAGCCAGGCGCTGAGGCAGGCGCTTGAGCCGGGCCAGTCTCTGGTAATTGTCGGCGGTGGCCTGATCGGTTGCGAAGTGGCGACCACTGCTATTAATGCCGGTGCCCACGTCACTATTCTGGAGGCCGGGGACGAACTGCTGTTGCGAGTGCTAGGCCGATCAACCGGGGCCTGGTGTCGCAACGAGTTGGAGCGTTTGGGTGTCCGGGTTGAACTGAACGCACAGGCAGCGCATTTCGAGGGCGAGGGACACGTGCATGCCGTCGTTTGTGCCGATGGACGTCGGATAGCAGCTGACACAGTTTTGGTGAGCATCGGTGCAGAACCAGCCGACGAACTGGCACGTGTGGCCGGTATCGCATGTGAGCGCGGCGTGGTGGTTGACGCTACGGGTGCAAGCTCATGTCCTGGAGTATTCGCCGCAGGTGACGTAGCAGCCTGGCCCCTGAGGTCCGGTGAACAGCGCTCGCTGGAGACCTACCTGAACAGCCACATGCAGGCTGAAACTGCCGCCGCGGCCATGTTAGGCAAGTCTATCCCGGCTCTTCAGGTGCCAACCTCTTGGACGGAGATAGCAGGGCATCGGATACAGATGGTTGGCGACATCGAAGGCCCCGGAGAAGTTGTCTTGCGCGGTAACGTCGAGAATGGTCAGCCGCTGGTGCAGTTCAGGGTTCTTGATGGTCGCGTTGAAGCCGCAACGGCTATCAATGCCCCGAAGGATTTTTCCGTTGCAACCCGATTGGTGGCTGACCACATTCCTGTATCGGCCACAAAATTGCAGGACGCTAGCTCTAACTTGCGGGATTTTATGAAAGCTAAAGCTAAAGCTAAAGCTGAGCGATGCGAGTGAACGTCGACTTATTCTTAATAACAAGAAGAGCTTAAAAGTGAAACTAAAAGAAGAAGTTATATTAATCACAGGGGGCGCATCTGGACTGGGGCATGCCCTTGTGGAACGGTTCGTGGCCGAAGGTGCCAAGGTGGCTGTCCTCGATAAGTGTGCCGATCGGCTTCAACAGTTGGAGTCTGATCACGGCGAAGATGTGGTATGCATTGTCGGTGATGTGCGTTCAATGGAAGACCAGAAACTGGCTGCCAGTCGTTGTATTGCCAAGTTCGGGAGGATTGACACTCTGATCCCCAACGCCGCTATCTGGGATTACAACACGGCACTTGTCGATCTACCTGAAGACAGTATCGACAAAGCATTTGATGAAGTATTTCAGATTAATGTTAAGGGCTATATTCTCGCCGTCAAGGCATGCCTGCCAGCGCTGGTTGCCAGCCGAGGCAGCGTGATCTGCACGATCTCGAATGCAGGTTTTTACCCCAATGGCGGTGGTCCTCTTTACACGGCAACGAAGCACGCAGTGGTGGGGCTGGTGCGCGAGCTGGCATTCGAGTTGGCGCCATACGTCCGGGTCAATGGTGTGGGGGTTGGCGGTATCAATACGGATTTGAGAGGACCTTGCTCGTTGGGAATGAGTGAGCAGTCGATATCGAATATACCGTTGGCTGAGTTGCTGCAGGACGTACTGCCAATCGGCCGCCTGCCTGATGCCGAAGAATACACAGGAGCTTATGTGTTTTTCGCCACGCGTGGCGACTCTGCGCCCGCCACCGGTGCCTTACTGAATTATGACGGAGGCATGGGCGTTCGCGGACTTTTTTCCGCAGTCGGAGGTAAGGACCTGCTCGAAAAGCTGAACATTGATTGAGGAGACGAAAATGGGCATTAAAAGCTTGGGTTACATGGGGTTCTCTGTAAGTGATGTACCGGCATGGCGCTCGTTCCTCACCGAAAAAGTGGGTTTGATGGAGGTTGTTGGCTCCGATGAGAATGCCTTATACCGCATGGACTCACGCAGTTGGCGGATTGCCGTGGAAAGGGGGGAGGCTGACGACCTAGCATTCGCCGGTTATGAAGTTGCCAATCCGCTGGCCTTGAAGCTGATTACGGAGCGGCTACGGGAGGCTGGTGTTCAGGTGAGGACCGGCGACACTGAACTGGCAGAAAAGCGTGGCGTGATGGAACTGGTCTCTTTTGAAGATCCATTTGGAATGCCGCTGGAAATTTACTACGGGGCTACCGAACTATTCGAGCAGCCTTTCGTTTCTGGCACGGGTGTCACTGGGTTCCTGACTGGTGATCAAGGAGCTGGGCATTATTTTTATGCTGTCCCGAATATTGAAGAAGGACTGGCTTTCTATACTGGCATACTGGGTTTCCAGATGTCCGACGTCATTGATATAGCTATGGGGCCGGATATTACAGTGCGGGGGTACTTTCTTCATTGCAACGGGCGCCACCACACAATGGCGATCGCGGAGGCTCCGTTACCCAAGAGAGTTCACCATTTTTTGCTGCAGGCCTTGACGCTGGATGATGTAGGTCATGCGTACGACCGAATCGATGGATTGGGCGACAAATCTACCGACTCCAATCTTCGGGTGCTGGCAAATAGTGATATTACGTCCAGCAGGATCACGGCGACGATCGGACGCCATGTCAACGATCACATGATTTCCTTTTACGCTGAGACGCCGTCCGGGTTTGAGCTTGAGTTTGGTTGGGGCGCGCGCGAGGTAGATGACCGGTCTTGGGTGATGACGAGGCACAAGCGCACGGCCATGTGGGGTCATAAATCTATGCGTAATAAGTAAGTACTTGGTCCGGAGTTAATATTTACTGAGGTTTTGTACTTACAGTCTGTTGCCGCATGCCGCATGCCGCATGCCGCACTGTACAACTCTGTTCTGGGGTTAGATTTGATCAATTTTGATAAGCTTTGATCTGGCCAGTAAGGAAATGGAGTAGGGCTAAATACTTTCGCCACCAGCTGATCTGGTTATCTTTCGGCGCTGGAGCTTGAGCTGAAATGTACTTAATGGGGTTCGGCAATGGAGGAGTATGTAAACCGTGAATAACCTGGCTTTGGCCACAGCGGTGCCCTGGAACCAATAGCCTTAGCGGTGCAACCGCACTTTTCGATGAGGAGCTCAATACAGTGCTGAGTATGAGTAGTCTCCCCCATAATTAATAAACAAACACTTAATCAATGGAATCCGGCCAACATGTCACCTGAACTCATCGAAACTCTCGGCGACGAGCTCTATGCTGCCCTGTGTTCGCGCACAGTGGTGGACCCGCTGACTAGCCGCTACCCAGATATTACGATCGACAATGCATATCACATCCAGCAGCGCATGATTTCACGCCGCCTGCAGGCCGGCGAGAGCATCGTTGGCAAGAAAATCGGCGTTACCAGCGCCGCGGTGATGAACATGCTGGGCGTGAGCCAGCCCGACTTCGGCTACATGCTTGATGGCATGATCTATGGCGATGGTGCGGCCATCGACGCTGCTACGTTGATCCAGCCGAAGGCTGAAGGAGAAATCGCCTTCGTACTGAAGAAAGACCTGATGGGGCCTGGAGTCAGTGCTGCCGACGTACTAGCCGCCACCGAAGGCGTTATGGCCTGCTTCGAGATCGTCGATTCACGCATCACCGACTGGAAAATCCACATTCAGGACACCGTGGCCGACAACGCATCCTGCGGTGTGTTCGTGCTAGGTGATCGCATGGTTGATCCGCGAGGGCTTGACCTGCGCACCAGCGGAATGGTGTTAGAAAAAAATGGCGAAACGGTGGTCACCGGTGCGGGCGCCGCTACCATGAATTCTCCTGTCAATGCGGTAGTTTGGCTTGCAAATACACTGGGCAAGTTGGGCATCCCACTGAAGGCCGGCGAAGTGATCCTGTCGGGAGCACTGGGTGCAATGGTCCCAGTCAAGGCCGGCGATAACTTGCGCGTTTCGATAGGCGGCATCGGTAACTGTTCGGTGCGTTTTCATTAAAGCAGAGAGTATGTGAGATGAACAAAATTAAATGCGCACTGATCGGCCCCGGCAACATTGGTACCGACTTGCTTTATAAGTTACAGCGCAGCACGGTGTTGGAGCCGGTATGGATGGTCGGTGTAGACCCGACTTCTGAAGGCTTGCGGCGCGCTGCCGCCATGGGATTGAAAACTACCTCCGATGGCGTTGATGGTCTGTTGCCGCATATCGCAACAGATGGGATCCTGATTGCCTTCGATGCCACTTCGGCCTATGTCCACGCAGAAAATTCGCGCAAGCTCAACGAGCTAGGTGTGATGATGATCGACTTGACCCCGGCTGCAATCGGTCCTTTCTGTGTGCCGCCGGTGAATCTTCTTAAACATGTTGGCCAGGGTGAAATGAATGTCAACATGGTGACCTGTGGTGGCCAGGCCACTATCCCGATGGTCGCTGCGGTGTCACGTGTGCAGCCTGTAACTTACGGAGAAATCGTAGCCACCACTGCATCCAAATCGATAGGCCCCGGCACCCGCGCCAATATTGATGAGTTCACCCGTACTACCGGCAGTGCAATTGAGATAGTCGGCGGCGCAAAAAAGGGCAAGGCCATCATTATCATCAATCCGGCCGAACCGCCGATGATTATGCGCGACACCGTGCATTGCCTGACTGAAACCGAACCTGATCGCGAAAGAATCACTGCTTCGGTGCATAAAATGGTCAAGGAAGTCCAGAAATATGTTCCCGGTTACAAACTAGTTAACGGGCCGGTATTTGACGGTAAGCGCATCTCTCTGTTTCTGGAGGTTGAGGGTCTAGGTGATTACCTGCCCAAATATGCCGGCAATCTTGACATCATGACTGCCGCAGCTGTTCGCACTGCGGAGATGTTCGCTGAAGAAATTAGCAGCGGAAAACTTACACTCGGTTCGACGATAGAGACGCAAAAATAACTGCTGCGTGAGGAATAAAGCATGGCACTCAAAGGCAAAAAGATTACCGTTCATGACATGACACTGCGTGACGGCATGCACCCGAAGCAGCACCAAATGACGCTGGAACAAATGACCAGCATCGCGCGGGGACTAGACGCTGCCGGCGTGCCGTTGATCGAGGTCACGCACGGCGATGGTTTGGGCGGCTCGTCAATCAACTATGGTTTTCCCGCTCATACCGACGAGGAATATCTGTCGTCGGTGATCCCTCTGATGAAGCAAGCCAAGGTGTCTGCGTTGCTACTGCCTGGTATCGGTACCGTTGACAATCTAAAGATGGCGCACGAACTGGGTGTGCATACTATTCGTGTGGCTACCCATTGCAGCGAGGCCGATGTTTCGCAGCAGCATATCCAATATGCCCGCAATATAGGCATGGATACGGTCGGCTTTCTGATGATGGCGCACATGGCATCGCCTGAGCAGCTACTGGAGCAGGCGCTATTGATGGAAAGCTATGGAGCCAACTGCATCTATTGCACTGATTCGGCCGGCTACATGTTGCCGGAAGACGTTAAAGCACGCATTGGATTGCTGCGGGAGAAACTCAATCCGGAAACCGAGCTCGGCTTTCACGGCCATCACAATTTGGCAATGGGCGTGGCTAACTCTTTGATGGCGGTTGAATACGGAGCCAACCGGATCGATGCCGCGGCTGCAGGTCTCGGTGCTGGTGCCGGCAATACGCCGATGGAAGTTTTCATAGCAGTTTGCTCCCGGTCCGGGATCGAGACTGGTGTCGATGTGTTCAAAATCCAGGATGTAGCCGAAGATTTGGTGGTGCCGATGATGGATTTCCCGATCCGCATTGACCGCGACTCGCTCACACTAGGTTACGCCGGTGTATATGGCTCATTCCTGCTATTTGCCAAGCGGGCAGAGAAACAATACGGAGTGCCAGCACGTGACATCCTGGTTGAGATGGGCCGGCGCGGCATGGTCGGAGGCCAGGAAGATATGATCGAAGATACGGCGCTGACCATGGCGCAAGCCCGCGGTCTAATTCCATCTTAGTGCGCGGAGTAATTAATTCTAAAACTTATAAAAATACAGAAGCTTGATTGGGGCGCGGCAGTTCGCCAATTCATTCTGCTGGTTATATTCGATAGATACTCAAGGCGACTAGACGAATGATCCGGGCGTTTTGCGGTAATGCCTAATTCCTGGTCTAGTTGGTCACGAAATATTTTATAATAAACATTGCTTCGGCAATTTGCGTCGGTACGTGTTTTTGCTGAAAATATAGTGAAAAGTCTTGGCCACGATAAACTCGGAGATGGATACGAAGGGTGCGGTGTTCGTCTGGTCATAACCAATAACTAACTTAGAATAATAAGAGATATAAATGATGAGAATACTGTTTGGCGCAATAAGCACAGCGGTATTGGTGGTCACCTCTCAAGAGGTCCTGGCTACCAGCGATGTATTTAGGTTCGTTGGGCATGGCCCCGTCTCAACAGCGATGGGCGGAGCAGCCACCGCATTCGATGTGGGAGCGGCCGGTATGATGACGAATCCGGCGACGCTGTCTTTGATGTCACCTGGTTCGGAAATTCATCTGGGGCTGGATTTTGTACTGACCGATATAGAGGTTAAAAGCCAGGCTACTGGAGAAAGTGGCCCCTCCAGAGATCACTCGAAAAACCGGGGCCCTTATGCCGCCCCTCAGTTGGCTTACACCTATCACAGTGGCTCCTTGGGACTCGGCTTTGGTGTCTTTGCTCAAGGAGGGGTTGGAACGGAATACGGGCGCAACAGTTTTCTGTCTCGTGCCACTGGCGGACTTGATACTGGACTCGAGAACTCAAGTCGGCTATTGACCTTGAACATTCCGTTTGCGGCGAGCTACGAAATCAACGAAAAATTGACTGTGGGGGCCAGTGTCGACGCCGTGTGGCAGGGCTTGAACCTGGAGATGTTGATGGGGGCGGATCAGGTTGGTTCGCTGATCGGGGCGGGCCGGGCGAGAGGTAGCCTTGTTCCTGTGCTTGGGGGCCTACCTGACTTTCGAGGTGCGCATTTCAGTTTTACCAAGAACGAACCGGTGGCAAGTGGTGTGGATGCGTGGGGTATCGGCGGACGATTAGGTATGATCTACAAAGTCACACAAGATACGGTCTTGGGTGCTGCGTATTCTATGGAAAGCCGGTTGGCTGACATGGAAGGTAATGCAACTTTGACGGCGGTAGACGCGATAATAGGCCAAGTTGCGCTGGCAGGTAAGATCAAGATACGTGATTTTCAAACTCCCGCGCAATTGAATCTGGGTATAAGTCATCAGCTTAATGAGCAGTGGTTGCTTGCTGCCGACGTTTCCCGAATATTCTGGAAGCACGCAATGAAGGATATTGATGTTGGCTTTGTGCAGGATAATGGTGGCAACATCGATATTCTATTGCCGCAAAATTACAAAGATCAGACTGCTCTTTCGCTTGGAGTTGCCTATCAGACTGGCAAGTGGACGCTGCGAGGTGGTGCCCGCATAGCAACTCAAGCGTTGCGCTCCGATACTATGCTCGCGGTAATTCCTGCCATTCCCAATAGGTTTGGTTCTGCAGGGTTTTCTTATCAATTTTCACCGGCAAGCAGGGTGGACTTCGCCTGGACCCATTCTTTTAAGAAGAAGATGGATAACAACAGCCAGCCCAACACATCCGAACCAATAAAGGTGGAGCATGCTCAGGATAGTTTCAGTATTGCGTACGTAAATAGATTCTGAATGTTTCGAACTATTATTAGGTTGCGAGAGTGGTATTCATTAGTTTGTTTGGGCGAAATCCAGCAAACAAACTAAAATCAAGTAATATTCATGGTAATTTAGGATCAAAAAATGGCAAACCTTGAAATAGGTAAAAGTATTTTAGCTGCAGGTGTTTTAACAAACTATCACGATGTCGGGGAGGGACAGCCTGTGATACTAATTCATGGTTCTGGGCCCGGCGTGAGCGCTTATGCGAATTGGCGACTGACCATTCCTGCTCTGAGCAAGTTTTATCGTGTTATCGCCCCTGATATGGTTGGTTTTGGCTTTACGGATCGACCTGAAAACTATAATTATTCCAAGGATAATTGGGTTAACCATGTAATCGGTGTCATGGATGCCCTGGAAATAGAAAAGGCTCACATCGTAGGTAACTCATTCGGTGGGGGGCTGGCGATTGCTACCGCGCTTCGTTATCCGGAGCGCGTTGATCGTATTGTTCTGATGGGGGCGGCCGGTACTCGCTTTGACATGACAGAGGGCCTGAACGCGGTGTGGGGTTACACGCCGTCGATAGAAAACATGCGTAATCTCCTCGATATATTCGCTTATGATCGCTCCTTAGTCACCGACGAATTGGCGAGACTTCGATATGAGGCGAGTATTCAGCCAGGATTTCAAGAGTCATTCTCCAGCATGTTTCCTGAGCCGCGCCAACGCTGGATAGACGCGTTGGCTAGCTCGGATGAAGATATCAAGACTCTTCCCAATGAGACACTGATTGTTCATGGTCGAGAGGATCAGGTTGTTCCTCTATCCAGCAGTCTGCGTCTAGGCGAACTTATCGACCGGGCACAGTTGCATGTTTTCGGGCGTTGTGGGCACTGGACACAAATTGAGCAGACCGACCGATTCAATCGTCTTGTGGTCGAGTTTTTTAATGAGGCCAACGCACCTAAACTAGTGGGCCGTCCGTAAAGTTCGTTTATCTGGTGTACGGTCTCCAAATAAAGCTCCTCATGCCTGTGAGGCAATTGCCTCACAGGCTCGCTGTATCTTGTTCAAAATATCTTCCCCCTTAGGGAGACGCTGCAAAAATAGCCAACCGTCCCCACCCTTGGCACACTGCGTACCTTCAACCAGCCACTCTCTCCGTGAGCGTTACGCGCGTGCAGAAGACCTTCTCCGAACTCGAATACACCGGCAAAAAAAGCAGACTCGCCGAGATCGCTTCCTGGCTGACCTTGAACAGCTGGTGTCCTGGGCACAGCTGGAGGCGCAAGTGGCGCCGTTCTATAGCGACACCACAGGCAAGCGCGGACGCCCTGCGATTGGGTTGTCACGCATGCTGCGCATGTATGTTGTGCAGCAGTGTTTCGGTTTCTCCGATGAAGGTTGCGAAGATGCCGTCTACGACAGCCAGGCCATCCGTAGTTTTATGGGCATCGACCTGGGCCGCGAGTCGGCACCGGATGCCACTACCTTACTGCGTTTTCGCCGCTTGCTGGAAACCCATCAGCTAACGCGGGTGCTGTTTGAAACGATTACCTGCATCTGGCCAGCCGGGGTCTGCTGTTCAAGGAAGGCACTATCGTCGACGCTACCCTGATCGCAGTGCCGCCCTCGGTCAAGAACCGAGAAGGAGAGCGTGATCCTGAGATGCATCAGGCCAAGGTAATCAGTATTTCTTCGGGATGAAGGCCCATATTGGCGCCGATGCAGAGTCGGGATTGGTTCATCACGTCCATGGTACCGCCGCCAATGTGGCCGATGTCACACAGGTCGCCGAGCTACTGCATGGCGAAGAAAACGCGGTGTATGCGGACGCTGGATACACCGGTGCGGCCAAGCGACCGGAGCATGCTGAACGGGACGTTATCTGGTCGATTGCAGCCCGGCCAAGCAGTTACAAGCAGCACGGCGAAGGCAGTGTGCTGTACAGGGTCAAGCGCAAGATCGAATACGTCAAGGCGCAACTGCGTGCCAAGGTCGAGCCCCCCATTCCAGGTAATCAAGGTGCGCTTCAATCATCGCAAGGTTCGCTACCGTGGGCTGGAAAATAATACGGCGCAGTTGTTCAGTCTGTTAGAGATTGGCCAATCTGATGCTGGCCAAGCGGTATTTGCAACGGGCGGCGGGATAAATCCGTCTGAAAGACGGGTTGACCCGCAAATCAGCAAAATGAGGGCGAAAATCGGCCCTGGAAATGCAAATAAGGCCGGTAGGTTGAAAAAAACCGGCTTGGAAATGGGGGCGGTGCGAACGGGTTAATTGTTCAGCGTCTCCCTAGCTTCGACCAGAGCTCATCGCTGAGCAGTAATCGGGGCATTGCAAACTCGTTTTGTTTCGGTTTGAGAACATCACAATTTGAGTTGGCTTTTTATCAATGGGTTAGCTTGTAACATCAACAGACCTAGCAGCCTTACGGAATAGGATCACACTCATGCAGCAATTCACTATTCGAACCCGACTTTTAATGCTAGTCGGCGCTATGTTTATCGGCTTCATAACTATCGAGTTGATGGGATTCAGTGCTCTTCAGAGAGGGGTGGCAAGCCTGAATACGGTCTATCTAGATCGAGTCGTTCCGTTACGTGACCTGAAAACCATCGCCGACCTGTATGCAGTGAAAATCGTCGATAGCAGCCACAAGGCGCGCAGCGGCCGCATGACCTACGCCCAAGCCGAGGATGAGGTGAAAGAAGCCGAACGGCAGATCGACACCCTATGGCCCGCCTACCAAAAGACCCAAATGATCGATGAGGAGCAACGTTCAGTAGACGCACTGGCCAAGCTTGTTGATGCGGCTCAAGAACCTATTGAACGTTTGAAAGGCATTTTGGAACGTGGTGACAAAGCGGCACTCGACACCTTTGTCGAAAATGAAATGTATCCTTTGATTGATCCGCTTTCGGAGGGGCTCAGCCATCTGACCCAAATCCAAGTGGAGGAATCAAAGCGTGTCTATGACGCCTCTGTTGTCCTGTATGACTCTTCCCGCACCATGTTAGCGCTGCTGCTCTTGGGAATACTAATTTGCGGTAGTGTCTTCGCCATGAGGCTTATACGTAGCATCATCCATCCTTTGACAACCCTTAAGGATGCAGCGGCTCGTGTAGCACTTGGCGATCTGAGCCAGTCGATTCAAGTGAGCGGTCGCAATGAGGTTACCGACGTGCAGCGGTCGGTGCAGGCGATGCAGGCTAATCTTCGCAATACCTTACAGGATATTCAAGGCTCGGCGACTCAATTGGCAGCTGCTGCTGAAGAACTTCAGACGGTCACTGAGAGCACAGCTCAGGGTATCCACCGGCAAAATGATGAGATACAAATGGCGGCCACGGCAGTAACCGAAATGTCCGCTGCAGTGGATGAAGTCGCAGAAAATGCCAACCGCACATCCAATACATCACACGAAGCGATGGATCTGGCAGACGTGGGGCGCAAACAGGTTGTGCTAACCCGCGAGATTATCGATCAGCTCAGCAGCAAGCTTAATGAAACCACCAGAACCGTCTTCCGCCTGGCTGAGGAAGCATCGAACATCGGTCTTGTAGTGGACGTGATCCGTGCCATTGCCGAGCAAACCAAATTGCTTGCCCTCAATGCTGCGATTGAGGCCGCCCATGCTGGTGAGGCAGGTCGTGGTTTTGCGGTAGTCGCTGACGAAGTTCGCAATTTGGCACAACGCACCCAGACATCTACTCAAGAAATCGAACGAATGATTTCTGCCATTCAGAGCGTGACGCAAGAGGGTGTTCGTGACGTGCGACAGAGCTGCGAGTTTGCTGCACGCAGTCAAACGATGTCTAGTGAAGCTGATCAGGCGCTGACCTTGATTGCCGAGCGGATCACGGAAATAAATGGAATGAATTTAGTGATTGCCAGCGCAGCAGAAGAACAAGCCCAGGTGGCGCGAGAAGTCGATCGGAACCTGGTTGCTATTAGTGACATTTCTGATCAGAGTACCGCCGGTGTTCAGCAGACCTCCGAGGCCAGTGAAGAGCTGGCGCGCTTGTCCGCAAATCTTAACAATCTAGTCAATCGCTTTAGCATGTAGCCCTAGGGGCTGTTGCCGTTTCGCGCTAAGCAATTGATATATTAGAGCAAACTCGTATCGTTGAAGCTCTGACCCAACATCGATACGAGTTTGCAATGCCCCGATTACTGCTCAGTGATGAGCATTGGTCGAAGCTGCGGGAAATTCTGCTGCACAAGGCCATCTACAACAAGCGTGATCTACGAATGACCGTGGAGGGCATGCGCATTGACTGCCAAGTGGATTTTGCTTGTATTGCCTACACGGCTTTTGCCAATGGCTCCAGAGTGTTCACTGGCCTCCGAACCAGCACTATGCTGACGACAGAGCTGCTTCAAAACGTCAACAGACCCTAGCTGCCGCGCTTGTGGCGGCAGTGCAGGAATGGCCGCCGGCTTGACT
>DAINRC010000023.1:2317-18281 GCA_036742135.1 Bacillota bacterium | reverse complement strand
GGAAAGGGCTTGGCCTGAGCCCTGATCAGGCCGTAGGGCTGGACCGGCCCGAACTGAAGCCCCTGGAGAAGAGAGCCGCTGCGCGGATACTGGGAAGCAATCCCTGTATCCGCGTAAGCTTTCTCCTGTGAAGGGGGAAGCCCTACCCCTTCAGGGGTGGGGAGGAGGTCACCTCAAGGCTTACCGGAAGGGACTTTTTGAAGACAAGTAACTGCCCCATTCCTGCCTTGCTGGTCTCCTGGAAGGGGTTCAGGGAGTTTTTCAGCCTCCCGGCCCTTCCTCCAGGGGGCGAAAGTAACTTACCCGTCTTTTTTCTGAGAAGTTCCCCGAAACTGGCGGGCTTTTTGGGCAAGTTTGGTGATCGCCCCTTCGTTCCAGGTGAGGGTTTCTTCAGTTCCGCTTCTGACGACTAGAACATCTTTGCCGATGGTGCGCACCTCATCTGCCGCCAGCGAGGCCTTGCCTTTGAACAGCTTTTCCCCCAACCTGCCGCTGATCTCGAGGCTGGTGATCTTTCCTGTTTCTGGGTCAATGAAGAACTCGTCAACATAGCCAAGGGCAACCCCTCCTTCGGTGATTACTCTTGCTCCCCGGAGAGTGATTTTTTCTTTCATCAGTTTGGCGAGATTAGGGATGCTCCCTAGTTTTTCCGCACTTGCCACTCTTTGAATGGTGACGGCGTTGTCGCCCACGCTGACCACCCTGGAGTAGGGAATTGCTTTCTGTTCGGAAAAAGGGCTGCTTTTCTGGACGATCAGGGCCACTACTGCTGCTTCTTCAGGGTCGATGACGATTCCTTTGATGTGGCCGATTTCTTTCCCTTCCTCAAGGGTGACCACGGGGAGGGAATAGAAGTGTCTGCTTTTGCGCAAGCCTTTCACCTCCTAGAGGCACGGGCCTTCTCCTTTAAAAATATATTTGGGGGTCTTGGGGCTTATTCCTGAAATACCGTAATCGGCTTGAAAACTGTTTTTCTGGCGCTATAACTGACCTTCGGAGACCAGCACGAGAGCGGTTCTAGGAACTCCGGGTGGATTTCCGCGCACCGTAGCTAGCGCCTCATGAACCAGTTGAAGCGATCCTGGCTTGATTTTGTTGAGGAGTAAGGCTAAACTAGGTAAAGGGTTGACAGGGGATCAATGTAAAGTAAAAAGTGTCAAGGAGGTTGAGGGAATGGAGACAGTAACTCTTCAGGCTCAATACAGACCACGGAGCACTAAAAGCTACTTGAAGATGCTGCGCCGCCAGGGCCAACTCCCCGCGGTCGTTTACGGGAAGGAAGTAGGCAATGCCCTGATTCAGGTTCCTCTCAGGCAGTTTCAGGAGATCATCTCCAAGCACCCTGTGGGGAGCACTTTGATCAACCTGGAGATCGCCGGTAGTGATGACAATGGTGAGAATAGGTCTTACCTGGTGATGATCCGTGAAGTCCAGCGTGACCCCATCAGGCACCAGTTACTCCATGCCGACTTCTTCCAGGTGTCGCTGAGCGAAGAGATCGAGACCGAGATCCCAGTGCACCTGGTTGGAGAAGCACCTGGAGTCAAAGAAGGCGGCGTTCTCCAGCACATGTTACGGGAAGTCACGGTTTCTGGTTTACCTACGCAGTTGCCTGAGTATATCGAGGCTGACATCAGCGGCTTAGGGATTGGTGATGAATTGCGGGTTGCTGATCTTCAGGTTCCGCCTGGGGTGAAGATTCTCGATGAACCTGACAGCATCATCGTTCTTGTCGTGCCACCTGTTCTCGAGGCAGAAGCTGAAGAAGAAGCTGCCGAAGAGGGTGAGGCAGCAACCCCAGCAACAGAGGCCGGAGAGGAGTAAATGAAGGGTTGGCTTGACCGGATTTTCCTGAGGAAGTCTGCCTGTGAACTCGGAGAGGTTTCCAAGCTCATCTGTGGCCTGGGAAACCCTGGTCCCCGCTACGAGAACACCCGCCACAATGTCGGCTATCAGGTAGTTGCTCGGATGGCGCAGATGCAGGGATGCCGCTGGGAAGGTTACCGGGGACTGGCAGAGATCGCTTTCACTAATTTCGACGAGGAAAAGGTTCTCCTGGCCCGACCCCTGACCTTTATGAACCTCAGTGGGAAAGCGGTGCTTCCCCTTGTCAGGGATACAGGCATTTCGCTGTCAGATCTGCTGGTGGTCTATGATGACATGGACTTACCATTAGGGGTAATCCGGGTGCGCGCCCGCGGCAGTTCTGGGGGCCATCGGGGTGTCCAGTCGCTTATCGACTGCTTGGGAAGCAGTGATTTCCCCAGAATCCGCATTGGGATCGGGCGTCCCCCGGCGGGGGTGGATGCGGCTACTTATGTCTTGAGCCCTTTTCAGCAGGATGAAGAGGAACTCCTCGAGGAAGTCCTGGAGAGGGCGGTCGCCGCGGCCACGGGCTGGGTAGTGAAGGGAATTGATGTGGTGATGAACCAGTTTAACCGGAAGTAAGGAAGAGAGGGTATAGATTTCCCCGTTCTGGTCAAAACTAAGTCTGAGTCTTGACCAGAAGGGGGTGAAAAAGTGGCCGAAGAAGGTGGTGGCCGCGGTAATGCTGGTGGCTGGTCGCGCCTTGCTGGTGAAGGCTGGCTGGCGCACATCATCAGGTTTATTGTCGCCGCAATCGTCTTGATGGTTGTCAGCTACATTACACCTGGCTTTACTGCCCTGAGCTTTTGGCACGCCTTGCTGGCAGCTATCCTGATCACGGTGATCGGTTATGCCCTCGAAGCGGTGATCGGGAAGGGAATCTCACCTTACGCCCGCGGTGGTGTCGGTTTCATCGTATCTGCGGTAATTTTCTACTTGATCCAGTTCCTGATCCCAGGATTGCGAGTCACTTTGCTGGGGGCGCTGATTGCTGCGGCGATCGTTGGCATCATTGATATGTTCGTGCCCACAGGATTGCGCTAGCTTTTTCGCAACATCCTCAATAAAGGGCTCCCGAAGGAAAGGTCCTGTCTTTAAAAGGCAGGACCTTTATGGTTGTGATATAATGAAGCAAGAGCCTCTGGGAGTAAAGGAAGTTCTATATGCAGAACCTGGTCACCAGGATGCCCGAATTCCTCAAAGTGAACCGCGCTTTTCAGGAAGGGAAAAGCCCGGTTGTGGTTACTGGTGCTGCTGGCGCTTTTAAAGCCGTTTTTTGCAGCGGGCTTTTGCGCCAAGAGCCTTTAGGTGCCGTCCTCGTGATTGTTCCTACCAGTGATCAGGCAACCATGTGGCAGAGGGACCTGGAAGGCCTCCTTGCCTTTCGGGAGGTTCTCCTTTTTGAGCCTGCCGAGGCCCTCCCTTTCGAGGTTGTTGCTGCCAGCAGAGAGCCTGCTGGAGAGAGGCTGCGGGTTCTTGCCAGTTTGCGGGATCGAAACAAGAAGCCTCCAGTGGTGATTGCCCCAGCAGAAGCCCTCCTCCCGAAGCTGATCCCTGCTGCTGACTGGGAGCAGGCTGCTCTTTCCTTTGAGGTGGGGAAAGAATATGATGTCTTCGAGATTTCCAGGCTTCTCTTCCAGTCTGGCTACCAGCGCCAGGAAGTAGCTACTGCTCCCGGCCATTTTGCCCTTCGTGGTGCTATTCTTGATGTCTTTCCCTTTCAGGGGGAGCCGGTGCGCCTCGAGTTTTGGGGAGATCAACTGACTTCAATCAGGGAGTTTTCCCCGGAAACCCAGTGTTCCAAGAGGAGTCTGGAAAGAGTGGTGATCTGGCCAGCACGCGAGTTCATCTACAGGCCGGAGCTTGTGGAAGCCGCCCTTTCCAGGCTCAAGGAGGCTTACAAAAAAAGCAGGGAGCAGCTCAAAGGGGGTCGCGATGCCCAGACACGCCTCAGCCAGCGGTTCGCCCGCCTTGCGGAAATGGCCAGTGAGGGAACCGGCTTTTCCCTGCACTTGCTACAGCCTTATTTCTATCCAGCTGCAGCCTCTCTGATTAATTATCTGCCTGCTGGCTCTCTGGTTGTTCTTGATGATCCGGGGCGCCTGCTGGAGCAGTGGCGTTCCGTGACTGCGCTTCTGGAGTCTGATTACAAGCGCCTCTTTCAGGAAGGTCGCAGCTTTACTCCCTGGCAGGACTACTACTTCAGCGGAGATGAGCTTTGCCAGCACCTCAAAAACTTTCCGGTGCTGATCTTTTCCCATCTCCTGGGGAGTCTGGCGATTTTTGCGCCTCAAGAAGTGGTTAACCTTACGGTCAAAGAAATGCAACCTTTTCTTGGCCGTCCCGACCTCCTTGTTCCTGAGGTCCGCGGCTGGCTGCAAAAAAAGATGACAGTGCTTTTGCTCGTCCAGAGAGAGGCTCAGAAGAAGCAGCTGGAGGACAACCTGAGGGAGCAGGAGCTTGCCGCCAGTGCTGCTCCGGAGTGGCGGAGCACCCTGGAAGAGGGACGCTTGCAGATCGGGCTGGGCTCCTTAAGCCGTGGTTTTGAGATCCCCGGGAGACTCGCCGTCGTCACCGAGAGGGAGCTTTACGGCAAAAAGAGAGTGAGGCCTCAGGGACGGCTGCGGGCTGCTGCCGATATTACTGCTTTCCGTCCCGAGTTTGCTCCTGGCGACTACGTTGTCCACCCGCACCACGGGATCGGCCGCTATTTGGGGATCAAGCGGATCACCGGTGAAGAGGGCACCAGAGACTACCTGGAGATCATCTATGCTGGTGGTGACCGCCTCTACGTCCCCGTGGCCCAGGCGGACATCATTCAGAAATACATTGGACCTGAAGGCCATGTTCCCCGGCTTTCCCGCATTGGAGGGACCGACTGGGCGCGCACCAAGCAACGGGTGAAGAAAAAGGTCAAACAGCTGGCCCACGACCTCTTGAAACTCTACGCCGCAAGGTTGACGACCCCTGGTTTTGCCTTTTCTCCGGATACAGTCTGGCAGAAAGAGTTCGAAGAGGCTTTCCCTTATGAAGAAACCCCTGACCAGCTGCGGGCGATTGCCGAGGTCAAGGCCGATATGGAGAAACCGTTCCCCATGGATCGGCTTGTCTGCGGTGATGTCGGGTTCGGCAAGACCGAGGTTGCCTTAAGGGCTGCCTTCAAGGCTGTCCAGGACAACAAACAGGTGGCTGTGCTCGTCCCCACAACAGTCCTTGCCCAGCAGCACTACCACACTTTCAAGGAAAGATTTGCCAAATACCCGGTGCGCGTGGAAATGCTGAGCAGGTTCAAGTCACCGCGGGAGCAGAAGATGATCGTCGAAGCTATTGCTCAGGGCCTTGTGGATATCGTCATCGGGACGCACAGGTTGCTCTCCGATGATGTCAGGTTCAAGGACCTGGGACTTTTGATTATCGATGAAGAACAGCGCTTTGGGGTCAATCACAAAGAGAAGATCAAGGCGATGAAAACCAATGTTGATGTTCTCACTTTGACGGCAACACCCATCCCCCGGACCCTGCAGATGTCTTTGAGTGGGGTGCGTGACTTAAGCCTGATCACCACGCCACCCCAGGACCGGATCCCGGTCCAGACTTATGTCCTGGAGTACAGCCCCGAGGTGGTTAGGGATGCCATTCTGCGGGAGCTTCAGCGCGGAGGGCAGGTGTTCTACGTCCACAACCGCGTCCAGACGATCGCCCGCTGTGCTGCCTTCCTCCAGAGGCTTGTTCCAGAGGCCTCGTTCCGCATTGCTCATGGGCAGATGAAGGAAGAAGAACTCGAAGAAGTGATGTGGGACTTCATCAACCACAAATTTGATTGCCTGGTCTGCACCACGATTATCGAAAACGGGCTTGACCTGCCCAATGTGAACACCCTCATTGTGGAGAACGCCGACCAGTTCGGCCTTGCCCAGCTCTACCAGCTGCGCGGTCGGGTCGGGCGTTCGAACAGGCTTGCCTATGCCTACTTCACCTTTGAGAAGGATAAAGTGCTTACCGAGCAGGCGGAAAAGCGCCTCCGTGCCCTCCAGGAGTTCACCGAGTTTGGCTCTGGTTTCAAGCTCGCTCTCCGTGACCTGGAAATCCGCGGTGCCGGCAACCTCTTGGGACCTGAGCAGCACGGTCATGTTGCTGCCGTTGGTTTCGAGATGTTCAGCCAGTTATTGGATGAAGCAGTCCGCGAGCTTAAAGGAGAAAAACCGCCAGAGCGCAAGTTGGATCTGCGCGTCTGGGAGCTGCACATCGACTCTTATCTTCCTGACGACTATATTGGCGACCCTGCTCAAAAGGTGGAGATCTACAGGAGGCTTGCCCTGGCTAAGGAGATCAAAGAAGTGGATGACCTGCAGGCTGAGGTCCGCGACCGCTTTGGCCCGCTGCCCGAGCCGGTTCTTCGCTTGTTTACTCTGGCTAAGCTCCGGGTGCGCTCCCGTGAGCTTTCTGTGAGCGAGGTTGAGCAGAGTGACCACACTTTGGTTTTCCGCTTCCAGGAAGGTTATGCCCCGGGAAGGGAGGAACTGCTCCTCTGGAGCAAGGTTTTCGGGAAACGCCTGAGCTTTTCTGCTGCCGGCAGGTTTGAGGTAAGGATTAACACCAAGGGCCTGGGTTCGCAGGAGCTGCTGGGGATGCTGGCAAGTGTCTTGCTCCCTGCTTAAGGGAAAATAAACAGGATTGGAGCGTGATTTGAGTGAAGGGGAAACAGGTGCTGCTGTTTTTGCTTATCGTGGCCATTGGAGGAGGGTGGTTCCTGTGGAGTGAAAGCGGGGACTGGGTGGTGAGGGTCAACAGAGAAAAGATCCCCCGCCAGACCTGGCTGCAGGAGGTTTCCTTGGCGAAGAACTTCTTTTTGAGTGTCTACAACATCGATCTCGATGAACCTCAGGCCCAGAAGCTGCGCCAGCAGGTCGAAGCCGAAGTTTTGGGGAGGCTGATCGACCGCGCCCTTCTCTGCCAGGCTGCCCGCTTTTACGGGCTCGATGTTTCTGAGGCCGAGGTCGAGGCCAGTCTGCTTTTTGACCAGCAGCAGAGCGGTGGGGAAGAGAGATTTCGGGAAATCCTCCGGAGCCAGGGCTTGACCCTTGCGGACTACAGGAAAAAGGTCGAAGAGAACCTGCTCATCGGCAAGCTCTGGGATCATCTCACCCAAAGGGTTACTGTGAGCGAAGCAGAACTTAAATCCTCCTACGAGGCGCGCCGGGAAGAGTTTACCCAGCCTGCGGAAGTCAAGGTTGGCCATATTCTGGTTGCTTCAGAAGACCTGGCCCGCTCCCTGATTGCTGCTTTAGAGAAAGGTGCGGATTTCGAGGAACTGGCTTTGAAGCACTCCCGCGACCCCAGCGTTTCTCAGAACAAGGGCATCATCGGCTACATCAGGAGAGATGATCCGCTGATCCCAGAGAGCCTTCGGGAAGCAGCTTTCCGCTTGGCTCCAGGCACCTTCGCAAAAGAGCCTGTGAAGACGGAGTTCGGCTATCACGTGGTCATGGTTTTCGACAGGAAAGCAGGGAAAGTTGCTAGCTACCAAGAGGTCCGCCAGCAGCTCTATGAGGAAGTCCTCGCCGAAAAGCAGAACGAAGTGTTTCTGGATTACCTGGAAAGCCTGCGCCGCCACGCCCGGATCGCCAGGAGAATCTGAAGGTGCTGGGGATGGGTGTGGGGTGTATGGAAAAAAATGAATAAATCATCTTCGTGGGTTATATACTATTCATGAAAGCCTTGCTTGAGGTCAATCGAGAGAAATGAAAGGGGGATAAGCATGTGAAAGCGACAGGTATCGTCCGCCGCATTGATGACCTTGGTCGTGTTGTGATTCCGAAAGAGATTCGCCGCACCCTGCGGATACGTGAAGGGGATCCCCTGGAAATATTTGTTGATAGGGATGGAGAAGTGATCCTTAAGAAGTACTCACCTATCGGCGAGCTTGGCGACTTCGCCAAGGAATATGCAGATTCTCTTCACGAGGCTACGGGGCATATTGCCTGCATCGCTGACAGGGACAACATTATAGCTGTTGCCGGTGCTCCCAAAAAGGAGTTTCTCAACAAACCGATAGGCCCTGCCGTCGAGCGAGCCTTTGAAGAACGCAAACCTGTGCTCATCAAAAAAGCTGGGGAGCATCCCTTCTGTGAGGGTTGTCTGATTGACGAAGAAGGGGAAAAGTGCAAGTTTTCCAGTGAGGTGATTGCCCCCATCATTGCTGAAGGTGACCCCATTGGGGCGGTGATTATCTGCTCCAAAGAACCCGGTGTGGAGATGGGAGAACTTGAACTGAAGCTCGCGGAAACAGCAGCCAGTTTTTTAGCCAAGCAGATGGAGCAGTAGTTGGTGGAAGTGGTTCCAGGGAAGTTTTGATTCCAAAGGTGGCGCCATTAGCTGCCTTTAATTTTTTGTGTCTCTTAGTTTGCTTCAAGGGAGGAGAACTGTGAGGGACTCCTTTTTGCGGGGCGCCCTGATCCTCACCCTGGCAGGGATTATCGTTAAGCTGCTTGGGGTTTTCTATAGGATTCCTTTCACCAGAATGGTGGGTAGTGAAGGGATTGGCCTCTACCAGATGGCCTACCCCATCTATGCGACGCTTCTTGCTCTCTCCACATCTGGCCTTCCCATTGCTATTTCCTATATGGTTGCCGAAAAGCGGGCATGTGGTGATTTTCTCGGAGCCAAAGCAACCTTTTACCTGTCTTTGGCGATCCTTTTCTTTTTGGGCACGACTTTTTCGGTGGTCCTTTTTCGGGGTGCCCACTACCTCGCCGTCAACCTCCTCGGTGATGCCCGCGCCTACTACCCTCTTTTCACCGTTGCCCCGGCAATCCTGGTGGTTTCGGTGGCTTCGGCCTTCCGCGGCTACTTTCAAGGGTGTCAGGTGATGTGGCCAACTGCCCTCTCCCAGGTGGCGGAGCAGGTGGTGAGAGTAGCCACAGTTCTCTGGGCAGGGTTTTACCTCCTCTCGAAAGGTGTAGAGTTTGCTGCCGCTGGGGCGGCTTTTGGCGCCGTTACCGGAGGGCTTGCGGGGCTTCTCGTGCTGGTTGCCGTTTTCCTGTGGTTTGAAAAAACGCGCCGACCTCTGGGCTGCTCCCGGAGACCGGGGCTCTCAATCTCTGAGGACTTCGTCCAAATCTTGAGAAGGCTTTTTGCTTACGCCCTGCCGATTTCTGCTGGCTCTCTGGTGATGCCTGTGGTCCAGGCGATTGATACCATGATGATCCCCCGCAGGCTCCAGGACGCCGGCTGTTCTGTGTCTGAGGCGACGTCCCTTTTCGGGCAGTTTTCGGGAATGGCGAGCTCCCTCGTCTTTCTGCCGGTCGTCTTTACTGCAGCCCTTGCCACCAACCTGGTTCCCAGTATTGCTGCTGCCTATGCCCGGAAGGATCAGATCCAGGTGGGGTGGAGAGTGAGCGCTTCGGTCAGGTTAGCGGTGGTCTTCGGGCTTCCTGCTGCTGTCGGCGTTGCCCTGCTGGCCACACCGCTAACGACCTTCCTTTTTGCCGATCCCAGTGCTGGTGAAGTGGTATCGTGGCTGGCTCCGGCCACCTTCTTTTCCGGGGTTTATCAAACGACTTCAGGGGCTCTGCAGGGGCTTGGCTACACCTGGATCCCGGTGATCACCCTGAGCATCGGGTGTTTGGGTAAGGTTATCTGCAACTACTACCTCACGGTGATCCCTGGCCTTGGAGTCAAGGGGGCGGCTGTTGGCAGCGTCTTCTGCTTCCTGGTCGCCGCTTTGCTCAATGATTTCTTCCTGCGGCTGCGGGTGTGGGGGTATTCTGGATTTTTTGCCCACTTGCTTCCTTCACTTCTGGCTGTTACAATAATGGGAGCGGTGCTGCCTCTGATTTACGGTTTTTTGGAGCCTTGTGGCAACAGTGTGGCCACTTGTGCTTCGATTTTTGCCGGTGCCTGCATTTACTTTTTGTGCCTTTTGGGATTTGGAGGAATCAGGTTGTCGAGCTTAAGAAAGTTCTTGTGAAATTTTAAAGTAGATTCTTGGAGGGAAGGAAGGATTGACTCAACAGACGGGTAAGGTCTATGCTGGGGAAATCTATGTGGTCGGTTTGGGGCCAGGCGACCCTCTGGATTTGCCCCCGATCAACCTCAGCTTACTGCGTCAGGGGTCTGGTGTTTACCTGCGCACTGCCTGCCACCCGGTGGTGACTTTTCTGGAGAACGAGGGCATCAGGTTCCAGACGTTCGATGATATCTACGAGACCTCAAAGTCATTTGACGAGGTCTACCAGAGGATGGCAGCAAGGCTTCTTGAGCTTGCTTTAGCGGAAAACCGTCCGGTTGTCTTCGCTGTTCCCGGCCATCCTCTCGTCGGAGAGACAGTTGTCAGGATCCTCTTGGAAGAGGCTCCGGACAAGAACGTGAAATTGTCCATCTGGCCAGCTCCCAGCTTTCTCACGAACATCTATAACCTTTTGAGGATCGACCCGATGGAGGGGCTTCTGGTGGTCGATGCTTTCCAGTTGTGCAGTTTTGCCAGGAAAGGCGAGCAGTTCACCGTTCCTCCAGGGACTGGGATAATCATCAGCCAGGTTTACAACAGGGTGATGGCTTCAGAGGTAAAACTCACCTTAATGGAGCACCTCCCTGACACCCAGACCGTTTTTGTGGTTCGGGCCGCTGGCATCCCTGGGGAGGAGAAGGTGAAAAGATGCCCTCTCTTCGAGCTCGACCGCCAGCACAGCTTCGACCACCTGACTGCTGTTTATGTTCCCCCTCTGCCTTACTCTGGAAAGAAGGCTCCCTCAAAAGCGGCATCTTACCCCCTCGATCCCCTCGTCGAAGTGATGGAGCGGCTTTTGGGGGCGGATGGCTGTCCTTGGGACCGCCAGCAGACTCACCAGACCTTAAAGAAGTACCTCATCGAAGAGGCTTATGAGGTGATTGAAGCCATTGATCAGGAGGACATGCATAAACTTTGTGAAGAGTTGGGAGACTTATTACTGCAGGTTGTCTTCCACGCCACGCTGGCGAAAAAACGAGGGGATTTTGACATCAATGAAGTTGTTGCCAGGATCACGGAGAAGCTAATCAGGCGCCATCCCCATGTTTTCGGAAGAACTGAGGTCCAAGATGCTCGTGAGGTTCTCGTTAACTGGGAAGAAATTAAAGCAGCGGAGCAGCAGCAAAGAAAGTCCCTTCTGGAAGGGATCCCGCGCTCTCTCCCTGCCCTCCAGAGGGCCGAGAAGGTCCAGGCCAAGGCTTCCCTTGTGGGGTTTGATTGGCCTGATGTCTCTGGCGCTCTGGTCAAGATGGAGGAGGAGCTGCGGGAGCTGAAGGCTGCCTGCAAAGGGAAAGCCCTGCGGGAAATTCGCTCGGAAATCGGAGACCTGCTTTTTGCTGTCGTTAATGTCGCCCGTCTTCTGGGTGTTGAGGCTGAGGATGCGCTTCGCGCTGCTGTTGATAAATTTATCCGTAGATTTCAAAAAATGGAAGAAAGAGCACAAGCCCGTAAATTGAAGCTGGATCAGCTTTCTCTTGAGGAACTTGACCAGCTCTGGGAAGAGGCCAAGGAAGAAGAAAAAATTTGCTAAAAAATTTCTGAACTTTACTTGCAATCAGCAGGATTTTTGGGGATCCTGGCGAATATGTAGGCGGTGGAAGCAGAAAAACCAAAACCTAAGGGAAAAGGAGGGTTCGTGTTTGAACAAAGCGGAACTGATCAACTGTGTGGCGGAAAAAGCGGAGATGACCAAGAAGGATGCCGAGAAAGCCGTCAATGCTGTCCTGGAGGCTATTGAGGAGGCCTTGAAGCGAGGTGAGAAGGTTCAGCTTGTAGGCTTCGGCACCTTTGAGGTGCGGGAGCGGGCGGCACGGACGGGCCGCAACCCACAGACCGGAGAAGAGATCCAGATCGCTGCCTGCAAGGTTCCTGCCTTCCGCGCCGGGAAAGCTCTAAAGGATGCTGTCAGCTAGTTTTCGGCCCTGAATTCTTTCATCTGCTGAGGTTGATTCTTAGAGGGGGGATCTCCCCCCTTTTTGTGTTTGCCTGGGGAGGGGAAGCAGGTTGCGGCTTGACAAGTTTCTTCAGGTGAGTCGGCTCATCAAGAGGAGGACGGTGGCGAAAGAGGTCTGTGCAGCCGGAAACGTGGCGGTCAACGGCAGGCCGGCCAAGCCGGGACACATTGTCTCTGAAGGCGACGTAATCACAATTACCTGGGGGAGAAAGGTCAGCAGTTTCCAGGTCTTGAAGGTTCCGCAAGGCAGTGTCCCGGCACACCAGGCGAAAAGCCTTTACAAGTGCTTGGAAGAAAAGCAGCTAGCGCCTGAAGAATAGGAAGAATACCGGTTGTCCCTCCTGAGCATATTAAGCAGCAGAAGCGTAATAGGATCTCAGCAAATGTCTGGCTACAGGAGGGAGTTCTCAAGTTGGACAGGTCGCGTCTACTCGTTTACCTCGTCCTTGTGGTCCTCGTGGTTGCTGTTGTTTTCGGGCTCATCCGCGGCAGGCCGCAGCAAGAATTCAAGTATCAAGAGCCAACGATCACCCTTTACAACCATCAAACAGGGGAAAAAACCAGGATCAAATTTGAAGACTACATCGCCGGGGTTGTTGCTGCCGAAATGGTCCCGGACTGGCCGCGCCAGGCCCTTGCTGCGCAGGCGATCATCGCCAGGACGTTTACCCTGCACAAGATCAAATATGAAGGAGGAGCCCCACAAGGCGGGGCCGATGCCTCCACAGACCCTCAAGAATTTCAGGCCTACGATCCCGGGCGGATCAATGATAATGTTAGTGCTGCTGTGGAGATGACCCGGGGGATGGTGATGCGCTACAAGGGCAGGTATGTCCGGGCCTGGTTCCACGCCAACTCCGGCGGCAAAACTGCTACCCCTGAGGAAGGCCTGGGATTTACCGAAGAGCCCACCCCCTACCTCAAGAGTGTCGCCGATCCTGGCCAGAAGATCGCCCCACCTGAAGAGCGGCAGTGGACAGCATCTTTCCCTGTGGAACAGGTGCGCCGCGCTGTCAGCAGAGAAACAGGTCAGGACCCCGGGAAGTTCGCGAGTGCTGCTATTGTGGAAAAGGGGCCTTCAGGAAGAGCGACCAAGATCAGGGTGGGGAACATCGTCATCAGCGGCCCGGCTCTGCGGCTGGCCCTGGGAACTGAAGTGATGAAGTCGACCCTGGTTGATCGCCTGGAGGTCCGTGATGGTGTTCTGGTGATTTCGGGGCGTGGTCACGGTCATGGTGTGGGCATGAGCCAGTGGGGTGCCTACTACTTCGCCAGGGAAGGGAAATCTCCAGAGGAAATCATCAAATACTACTATTCCGGCGTCACTGTCGACAAGATCTGGAGATAGGCAGCAGAAACCCGCGCCCTGGAGAAGGATTTCGCCAATAAGGTGGCGAAAACTAAAAAAGATCGCAAATTCAGCGAAAGTGTCGAGGTATCTGGCTATGGGTAAAAACCATAGTTGGCTGCTGGTGTGTCTGATTTTGCTTGGGGCGGCAGCTTTAGTCCTTGTTCTCCTGCGGCCTGCGGTTGCCGGGGACGACTACCTTTTTCCAGAAAGCACCTCCATCGTGCGAGGCCCAGGGTCTGCTGCTGACCCTGTGTTCACCCGCTCCTCTTTTCACAGCTATGTGGAGCAGTTGCTGCACAATGTCCGGGGAGAGCTTGCTGTTCTCGAGGAGCGGCTGAATAAAGTGGCGCGGCAAATCGAGGAGATCAAGGAAAAGGCCAGCGGGATTTTTCCGGACATGCGAGGCCACTGGGCTCTCGAATATGTCAGCTTCCTCCAGTCGCGGGGCATCATCGGCGGCTATCCTGACGGCACCTTCCGTCCTGAGGAACCAGTCACCCGAGCAGCACTGGCGGTGATGATCCTCAAAGCGAAAAACCTCAACCCTAACCCTGAAGCCGCCACCTTTCCTGATGTCCCCAGAACCCACTGGGCTGCCGGAGCCATCGGCGCGGTGCGTGCTGCCGGGTTTCTTCAGGGCTATCCTGATGGCAGCTTCCGCCCCGAGAGGGAGCTGACGCGGGCAGAGGCTGCTGTTGTCCTCAACAAAGCCTTCCAGCCCCAGCCTGAAGGAAGCTTCCCTGCTTTCCGGGACCTGGAAGGCCACTGGGCGAAATCTGATGTGCAGCAGCTGGCTGCTGCCGGGATCATCGGGGGCTATCCTGATGGGACCTTTAGGCCTGACCAGAAGGTGAAGCGGGCGGAGCTGGCCGCGATGCTGGCCAAGATTTTGCGGGAGTAAGGAGAAGGAGCCTGGTGAGAAGAGATGGACTACGGATTTTTCGATGACTGGGGAGAAACAAGGGAGTGGGGGTCCGGTCTTGCGGTGGCCAAGAGGGCCAAAAAGAGAAAGAGGCGCTCGGTTTTTTCTTTGCTGGCAAAGGTTTTATTTTTTACCGTTTTATTTACCGGCTGCCTGATGCTGGGATATTACCTTTCAGGAGGCACCTTGGATCTGTTGAAGGAAGGTGTTTACCCTCCAGAGGCAGCGGCTTCTCACGGGGAGAAGGTTTTTCCTGTGCTTCTTCTGGGTGTGGACCAGAGGCAGCCTAATGAGCCCTCAAGGGCAGACACGATCATTGTGGCCTTTCTCGACCGAGAGAAAAAAGAGGTGCGCCTGCTTTCGATCCCCCGCGACACCTATACCTGGGTCCCTGGCTACTCCCACAAGACAAAGATCAATGTTTCTCATGCCTTAGAAGGGCCTGAAGGAACAATGGTGGCGGTCAGCGAGCTGCTGGGGATCAAGATCAGATACTACGTGGAAACCAACTTTGAAGGCTTCAAGAAGATCGTCGATACCCTTGGCGGGGTGACGATCAATGTAGAGCGGCGGATGTATTACCCTGCTGAGGGAATCAATCTTTACCCCGGTGTGCAGCGCCTCAACGGCGAGGATGCCCTCGCCTATGTTCGCTTCCGCGGCTACCCCAGAGGGGACATCGACCGCATCGAGCACCAGCAGCGCTTTTTCCGGGCACTTGCTGATGAGGCAGTGCAGTGGCGCAACATCTGGAAGATCCCTGACCTCGTCCGCGCTGTCGAGGATGCGGTTAACACCAATCTGAGCGTTTCCCAGATGATCGAACTGGGCAATGCCTTCAGGAACATCAACAGCTCGCAGCTAGAGGCTTACACCCTGCCTGGTGACCCGCAGATGATTGATGGTGTCAGCTACTGGGTGCCGCGGGAGGAAGAAATCCCTCCTCTGGTGGAATTACTGATCAAGGGGGAGGGGCCTGAAAGCGCTTCTGAAGATGCTCTTCCAGGTTCCTCAGATGTCCTTGAGTGAACGCGGGTGGATTCCTGGGCGTTGTGGGGATAGCCTTGAGTGATCCTTTAGCTGGGGTAGGGTGAATAGATATGAATTGGCTGCCCGGCAGATAGTCACGAAAGACATTATTCCTGAGCGGCAGGGTGAATAGATATGAGTTGGCTACCTGAGCGCAAGGAAGTTTTGGGGGTGGGTGTCCACCCTCTCACTTTGTCCGGGGCTGTCGCCGTGATCGGCAGTTGGATCAGGGAGTACCGGAACTGGAAGTCTTCTTCTAGTGGGGATATTGATGTTGGCGCAAAAACAGAAGGCAGCGGGCAGGCTGGAGCTCCCGAAGCTTTTGCTGGAGGCAGGTGGGTGACCCGCCAGGTAGTCACCCTCAATGCCGAGATCCTCTACCATGCCCAGCACGACCCTGGCTTGCGGGAGCTGCTCAAAAAGGCCGACCTGGTTGTTCCCGACGGTTACGGGGTCATCTGGGCGGGGCGCAAACTTGGCCACTGCTTCCCGGAGCAGGTTGCCGGAATCGATCTGGTTACAGCACTCGCCGCTGCTGGCAGTGCCGAAGGGTGGCGCTTTTTTCTGCTGGGGGGAGTGCCAGGGGTTGCCGCAGAGGCTGCTGCCAACCTGGTGAAAGAGGCACCAGGGCTTCAGGTAGTGGGAACGCACCACGGCTACTTTTCCCACGATGAAGAGGCAACTGTTGTCCAAAGAGTTCGCCAAGCGGACCCAGACATCCTGTTGGTGGCTCTCGGGGCGCCGAAGCAGGAGTTTTTCATCAGCACGCACAGGGAGAGGCTCGGTGCCGGTGTGGCCATCGGGGTGGGGGGAAGCCTTGATGTCCTTTCTGGA
>DAINRC010000023.1:0-2307 GCA_036742135.1 Bacillota bacterium | reverse complement strand
TTTGCTGCGGAAGCTGCACCTGGAGTGGCTTTACCGCATCGTGAGGGACCCCTCCCGCTGGAGGCGTGCTCTTGCCCTTCCTAGATTCGCCTGGATGGTCTTCCGCAAGGCGCCCCCTTTGAGATAAACTGAAGCTTAGAAAGCACTTAAGTGCCTGTCTTAGAAAGTGCTGGGTTCATGAGGAGAAGCTGGCAGGAGGGTTAGGAACAGTTATAAAAAGTATCAATGATTGTGGTATAACCTCTATATAAAACTCAGCGAATGGGCGAAAAAGCAAGGAATTAACTACAAAACTGCATGGAAGTGGTATAAAGAAGGCAAGCTACCTGTTCCAGTCTCTCAAACACCAACAGGCACGATACTAGTAGAGGTCGGCGAGGAAAAGGAGGGGGGAAAGGTAGCCATCTATGCAAGAGTATCCAGTGCCGACCAAAAGGCGGACTTAGACCGCCAGGTAGCGAGGCTTCTGGAATTTGCGAACAGCAAAGGATTAGCCGTGGCGAAGACGGTGACTGAAATTGGTTCTGGCTTAAACGGGCATCGGAGAAAACTGATGCAGCTATTGGCCGACCCGGGGATCGCGGCCATCATTGTTGAGCGCCGCGACAGATTGGCCCGGTTTGGATTTGGGTACATCGAAGCGGCGTTGATGGCTCAAGGCAGGAGGATCCTTGTGATGGAGCCGGGGGAGGTCAAAGACGACCTGGTGCAGGACATGATTGAGGTGCTGACCTCATTCTGCGCCCGTCTATACGGCAGAAGGTCGGCGAAGAACCGTGTGAAGAGGGCGATGGAGGCCATAGAGAATGCTGGTGAATAAAGCCTATCGGTACGAGCTCAAGCCCAACAAGAGCCAGCTCGTGCTCTTGAAGAAGCACACTGGCTGCGCCAGGTTTGCCTGGAACTGGGGGCTGGCAGAAAGGATAAGGCTCTGGGAGCAGGAAGGGAAAAGGACCGATGCTATAGAGCAGCATCGGGAACTAAACAGGTTGAAAAAGACAGATTTTCCTTGGATGTATGAGGTGTCCAAGTGCGCTCCTCAAGAGGCCTTGCGAGATTTAGACAAGGCGTTCAAAAACTTCTACGAGGGGAGAGCGAACTTCCCGAAATTCAAGAAGAAGGGGATCCACGACAGCTTTAGATTAACGGGAGCGATCAAGGTATTTCCCAAGCACGTGCAGCTCCCCAGGCTGGGCAAGATCAGGGTTAAAGAAGAGACGGTGAAATTCAAGGGTAGAGTTTTATCGGCTACAGTATCGAGGGAGGCCGACAGGTGGTACGTAAGCCTTGCAGTGGAGGTGGAGATCCCAGACCCACTACCCGTCCAAGGGGAGCCAGTCGGTATAGACCGGGGTTTGACCCATTTTGCCGTCTTTTCTACTGGCGAAAAGGTCGAAGCACCAAAAAGCCTTGAAAAGAGCCTGAAGAAGCTCCGCCGGCTCTCCAGACAGCTCTCCAGGAAGCAGAAGGGCTCCAAGAACCGCAAGAAAGCTGCCCTCAGGCTGGCGAGGCTGCACCGCAAGATCAAGAACCAGAGGAGAGATTTCCTGCACAAGCTCTCGACGTGGCTGGCGAAAACCAAGCCGGTCATAGTAGTCGAGGACTTGGCAGTGAAGAACATGGCGAGGAATAAACACCTTTCCCGCCACATTGCGGATGCGGGCTGGAGCGAATTCCGGCGGATGCTGGAGTACAAGACCAAGTGGTACGGCTCTAGGCTGGTGGTAGCTCCGAGGTTCTATCCCTCCAGCCGGAGGTGCAGCGAATGCGGCTGTATCCTGCCGGAGCTGAAGCTCTCGACAAGACGTTGGGCGTGTCCCAAATGTGGAGCCATACATGACCGAGACGTCAATGCGGCCATAAATCTTTTGCAGTACCTCAATTCGGGTTAAATTTTTCAGTGTACCGCGAGTTCCGCGGGAATTGACGCCTGTGGACATCGGAGGTTGCAGGCTTCAGGCCGGTGCCGGTGGATGAAGCAGGAAGCCTTGTAGATATTTTTCTATGAAAGGTGGAACGGTTAGGGGTGGGAAGGAAGCGCTGGTAGTCGTCTGCTCAGTTGTGGTGATCAGCGCCAGTGCTGGGAAGCATGGTGGCGCCAAGGTAGCATTGTCTCCCGAAAAAGCTCCTGCAGATGTTTCCGGTGGGAGTGATGCCGGAGCCAGGGAGCTCGTTGTGCTCCCGGCAAGGGCCTTCACTGAGGGCACCTTCAGTCGCCTTGTGGAATTAGGGGTGGAAGCCGGAGACGCTTTCGGTGACCGCGGTTTCCTGGCCCGCCTTCCTGCAGCTCGTTATCAGGAAGTCTCC
>DAINRC010000022.1:0-18639 GCA_036742135.1 Bacillota bacterium | reverse complement strand
GTGCGCCATAAGCCAGGCCTGTCGTGGGCAGACCATATATGCCTGCACAAAACTGCCAGTAACCATTTGTGCCACAGACAGCTTCTCCTCTCTACTTTTTTAGAATTTTCGACTCCGTCTATTCTTGCTTCAAGAATAATTAAAGAATTGTGGCCCCTTCTTCGACGCGTTTGAATCCAGTTTCTGGGTCATAAAGTTCAGAGGCAAGGTACCGCGGAATGTAGGGCAAACGTTTTTCCAAGTTGACCTTACCCACGAGCAGCTGGGCAGGGACGGATAATAGGTAGCGACAAAAGTCACGCTTGAGGCGGTAAAAGGCTTGGCGACGACTTTTTATATCATGAACCTGAATTACCTCTTGCTGGAACCATTGCCAGATTTCTTCTGCTTTCTCATCAATTGCAACGAAAACTTCGATATGGTTGGGCAGGTGCTGGATAAGTTGGAAATCAGCAACTGAACTTTCTTCTTCGAGCTCTTTTTGAAAACGAAGTTCCTTCATTGCACGTAAAATTGCGCCACTCTTACTCGTGTCTTTTCGCTCGCTCACAAAGGCAAAAAACTGCCCAACTAACTCATGAAACTGCGGCTCGGATATTTCAGGGTGGGTAGTGAAAAACTTGTGGGCACCCATTATATGGATGTTGCCATAGACTCTATTTGATAAGGGGTTGCCTTTTTCGTCCGTGATATTGAGGCAGAAAACATCACTACGACTCCTCCGGAAGTGACGGTTGCAACGACCAGCAACTTGAACTACAGCATCTAGGGGGCCGATATCCCGCCAGGCGAGATCAAAATCTAAGTCTACCCCAGCTTCTACTACTTGGGTGGAGACAACAACAGGCTTCTCGCCCTGAGTTAAAAGCTGCTTGAGTAATGCCAGGCGCCGCTCGCGTTCTGCAGGAACGATGTTTGTGGAGAGATAATAAAGCGGACAACGTCCAGAGAGTGCGTCTTTTAAGCACTCGTAGAAGGATATTGAGCTCCTGATGGTGTTTAAGACTACTAAGTAGGAGTTCGATGGGTTGTATTGTTCCAGGAATACTGCCGCTGCATCAGTTACTGTTCTTGGGGAGGTGTCAGCAATAAGCCTTACCCTGTCAAGTTGACTGAAGAATCTGGCAATTTCTTCCGGAGTTCCCCCAAGCTCCCAGGCTTCGTCTGGATCAAACCATTCGGGGCGGGTAGCCGTCATCAGGATCAACCGTAGGTCGAGTTCTTCTGCTGCAGCCTTTAAGCAACTAGTTACAAGTGGCCAATATTCGACAGGGATGTTTTGCACTTCGTCCATGATGATGATGGCCCCAGCCAGGTGACAGAGCTTTTTAAGCATGCGGTTCCGGTACCCAATTAAGGTGTGCAAAAGCTGCACGAAAGTGGTGACAATTACTTCGCTCTGCCAGCTTTCGATGAGCAGCATGGCTTCGTCAAAGCTGCGGGGGTCTTCTTCCTCTGCGTGGTAAGAAATTTCAGCAAGGTGGTGATGTTTGAGTAGAAAAGGAGAAGGAGCTTGTCGGAACTCTGGAATGGCCGAGGCAAAGACATTTTCTAGGACCTCGTATGTTTGATCGATAATGCTCGTGAAGGGAAGCGCATAGATAATGCGTGGTGCTACTCCTCGCTTTTTTCTAATGCGTTCCCGAAGAATAAAAGCTGCATTTAACACAGCTAGTGTTTTACCGCTACCAGTGGGTGCAGTAAGAGTGAAGAAACGCTGGGAGAGAGGTGCGTCAACCATTCTTGTAGTGGTGTTGTGGAAGACTTCTTCCCTTAAGATGTTAATGGGTGACGGTGTTCTAGAGAGGTTCTCTTGTTTGTAAATAGATACTATTTGGGCAGGCCAATTGGCTCGAGGAGCATTCTTCGTCCGGGCACTGTGGTGTTTATCACTGTCGATCAATGCTGAGAAAACTGTTGTTACAGCGAAGTAGTCGGAGATTTGCGGGTTGCTCCGCTGAAATTTTCTCCAGTGGCGGTGAAGAGAAGTGTAAGTTTCTTGCCATGTTTCAAGAAACTGTTGCAACACCTCTTGCCAATCCCATTTTGCGAATGGAGGCAAAGCAAGCCCGCGTTGCACAAGTAGGTGTTCGGTCCACCGGGCGGCCACCTTGAGGGAAGTAGCTATTTGAGAGAGGTTTGTTGCCAGGTCCTGAGTCTGCCTTTTAGCTATTTCCAGCCGGTGCGCTGCAGAGGGGTCTAAAAAATCCAAGCCTTCTTTGATGTGGCGCGGTGCTACGAGGTGCTTTTCTGGAGCATCAAGGTTACGGTGATGGAAGAGCACTGCTAAAAATACTAACAATTGTTCTTTGGGACCTAAATTTTGAAGTCTGCTAAGGTGTACCGCCCAGATAGAAGAAAGAAATGCGTGTTCCTTGAAAGGGTTGGGCACTCCAGTCAAAAGATATTTCTGGAAGAAGGAAGTATATTTGCCGAAATCGTGGGCAAACCCAGCTGTGACTGCAAGAGTTGCTAAGGTATTGCCTTTGGGCAACTGAGCTACTGCTTCACAAGATTTAGTTGCCACTAGGGCTAAATGAGAAGTCAAGCGGTAGCGGCATTTTCCTTCACAATGGGCGAAGAATCCCACAGTTCTCCCTCCATGAATGCTACTGTCTCTAAACCTTCTGGTAATTTGAAAGTATAAGCTGTTGATGAGATAACGGCCCGCCATGGACGACATTTAGTTTCGTAAATGAAGCTGGCAGGCGGCAGCAGTTTTCTTCCTTCTCCAAAGCATTGGGGCATTTTTTCGCGGTTCAGTGCTATCCCGCCCTCCAGGATAGGCCGCTGGAGGAAAGCGGCATTCAGCACTGAATGGAGAAGAACCTCACTCCCTGGCGGGATTACTGCTACTGGTGGACCAAAAAAGATACTCGTGACCTGGGCGATGAACTCACTAAGACCAAGATAAAGTGGGAAATAAGGACTGCGGGCAGCGACTTTTGCTGCCAGCTTTTCAGTAATCTCTCGACTCTGGTGGGCGAAATATATGCGAAACCGCAAGCAGCCCGCATCTTCGGCTGGCAGGAGAATTTCGAGTGGAACCTGTGTTCCCTTGGCTGGTCCAAGCTTTTTCATGCGGTTCAAGTCTTCGTCTTTGGTGCGCACGTAGTTTACCGTCTGGATGAGTCGGCGCACAGGAGTTTTGATGACTAGGGCGAACCGAGCTTGTTCAAGGTCGAGTGTTTTGTAGTAGGTGTCCCGCGGCCACCCCAGGATCGCGGCGATGATTCCCATGAGCGCTGTCCGGGGTGGAAAGGGATAAGATAGGGAAGATGAGTTAGTATAGTATTTGCGAAAGTGGGCAAATGGGCCAGTAAGGTCGAAAATAACTACATCTGTCATGGGACTAGCTCCTTTCCAGAGCGATTACTCGATCCTTGCCTAAAATCGATGACGCAAAGCTTCCGAAATCTTGCAGTTCACCACCGACTGTTGTTTTGAGTTCTTTGTCTTGCCACCAGTAGACATGAACAATGCGCTCTTTTACATCCTGGAGGCGTTCCCTGAGGCCACCGATTTCCAGGGTAAAGTCACTGATGCTGCGGAGATCTTGGTCAGGTTCGATCTTTAGTTCATCGCGCATGTCGCCTATAAAGGATTCAGCGTCAATGAACTCGAAGCGGACGTAAAGACGAGGATACTGACCAATTTTGGATCGGGTAGCCAGGAGAGGAATTGCTTTGAGCATTGCTTCGTCAAGAAGCTCGAGGTCTTGTTCGGAAGTTGCACACTGAGGATTTTTTCCTGCAAGTTCGAACATGATTTGTGCCCGTCGGGCGCTGATGATACCGTGAAAAGCGATTAGAGAATAGTAGAGGCGGTAGTCTTTACCGAAAGTTCCCTGGCGTGCACTTGTTTCCGAAGCAAACTGAGAAGAAATAGTGTTGGATTCCACAAGCTGCACCCGGTTAAGGGAGTAGCCCCAGTTGAATTGTACCGGACCGGTAAGGTTTATCGCTTCTCCTTCTCCTCTTCGGTTACCTTTCACAGGCATGGTGGCTCCAAAAAGCCGCACATCAACAAGCTTTTCAAGTAGAACCGGTAGGTCGCTGCGTGTGGGCTGTCTGTCTTCCCCGAGAACTATCTTAAGGCGCTCTGTAGCAATGACCAGACCTTCTGCTTTGGTCACGTAGATTTGGTGACCTTTATCTTGTAAGTAGTCGCGGATATAGCGTTTGAGTCTCACGTCAGAAACGAGATTCCGTTCACGATCTACGTCCATCCGCGGGCGGTTTTCATCATCAGGATCACCGTTAGGATTGCACATTTTGGCATCGTAAAGATAGAGGATCTCCCCATTTCTTGTCAGCACTTTGACGTCCCCCATAATTTATTCCTCCTTGTTCTTTTTTCTTCCAGTCAAGACACCAAAGGCATAGCCAGAAAGGATGTAGAACACATTTTCTTCCGGACCAATTGGCCAATTTTCCCGGTATTGGTCAAGCAGTCGCTTCATTTCCGCATATAACAACTCATTGTAGTGCAGTCGGTCATACTGGCGAAGTTTTTCGAATAGCAGATTGGCCAGCTGTTGCACCCGTGACCAGCTCATTCCCTGATAATTGATCTTGTCGAGGATTGGCTTCTTTTCGTGACCTGCACTGTATTGGCCTCGACTGATTTCGCTTAAGAGATACCCAAGCAGGAAGAGTGCTGTTTGGGGTTCTGAATAGTTCATTGTTGTTAGGTACTCTTTTAACTCCGGAAATGCCTCAAGACTAACGACCTGCGGCAATTCCTTCACCCCCTTAAGTAATTTTTCGTCCTGGAGAAGCTTCAGAAGTAACCCTGCCTGCAGAAGCTTTCGGGCCAGGATCACCTCTTCGAACCCTGTGCTCCGTAGTTGCTGGTTTGTTCCTTCAAATTGTCCTGTGTAGTAGATGTGGGCTAAGGTGATGAATTGTTGGATGAGAAACTTGTATTCAATTTTCTCCCCTCTTAGCAGACTTTTATAAAGATAGAGTATCTTTTTGTGTTCTACTTTGTTGCCGACTCGCAGAGGAATTAACCTGTAGAGTCTGGTAAAGTCAAGCCACCATTCTTTTATCCCTTCGCCGAGGCATTTTTCGGCCATACGGGCAATTTTATAACTTTTTCGTAAAAGCTGATAAATACGGCTAGGGGCTACGTCTTTAATGAACTCGAGCACTCTGAGTTCGCTTTGAGCCTTTTGGTAAAAGAGAAAGTTGAGGAGAGCCTGGTTTTCGCCTGGCAGTTCTTCGAGATAATCTTGCAGCTCTTCTTCAATTCCTCTTCTGCCGGAGATCTCTTCCAGCCATGTGGCGACACTGGTAAGTGTTTGAACCCGAGAAGAAAGTTTTTGGATGAGAAAAGGTAATTCTTGTTTCAGTGATTCAGTTTCTGGTGGGATGAGGAATGCTGGGAGTAATAAGAAGTTAAGGTCACCCACGCGAATGTTGAGGTTTTGCCTAACGTAGCGTTCGGCCAGAAGAAGTGATTGAAAACAATCTTTACAGACGAGAAAGTTATAAGCAAAACCATTTTTGCTGACACCAGAAGCGAAACCTATTTTGTCTGTAATGTATTGCTTTAGAAAGTCGAGGCGATTAAAGGCAGACGGGCTCACCTCTTTTTCGGGAGTGCCACAAATGGAACACGTTCCTCTTACAACCTCACCAGTTTCAAAAGCAGCTAGCTTATAGCGAAGGATAACCTGGTCGTAAGGTGGAAGTTTCACTAGAGGTTCACCATTGAAAAGAACAGTCCAGAGACCTATTTCTTTTTTCTTCAGGTGTGTTTGTTTGGTGGCTTCTTCAAGCACTTTCTGGGCAACAGTTTGCCACAACTTTTTGGTGTTTTTCGTGTTCTTTACTGTTTCTTCTGTTGGAAAAGGATCAGTGCAGTCATTGAGGCATGAGAGATCTAGGACATGATTTCCGTCAGGCAGTGACCGGAAAGCTTTTTGGAAAATAAACTGCAGCTTGTTGGTTAGTGGGGTTTGTTCTTTTCCCATTTCCATTAGAACTTGAAGCAGGTTGGGAATGGCTGGGCCAACAAGGTATTCCAGGTTGGTAGTGGTGAGAAAGAGTTGTGGATTGTTTCCGGAAGCATTGCCTACCCACCGCCACACCGCCAGAAAGTTGCGGCGCTGAGCGGTTTCTTCCGGAATCTCTGCTATGTCGAAGGTGAGTTTGATTTTCGGGGCCTCATGTTCTACAAAGTTAAGTTTGACAATATAGAAAGAATCAGTTTTGGTTGGCCTCTGGAGATCCTGGACAAGTCCAGCAATCATGTCGGTTTCACTGGAAACTACTTCCCCAATCAAACTGACAGATTCAAGCAAAGCTTTACCTCCTCTTTCGTTTTTGAGTTAAGGAACATTCTTTACCTTGCAGAGTGGTCGAAAATTAAAACCTCCCCAGTTGTCGGCGATGTATAGAGAAGTCTCCGAGCTTTACCGTGTAAAGCATGGGCGATGGAAAGATAAAGCCAAATAGGAGCTTGCCCCGTCAGGACAACCTCATTGCCTTCACCTGCTAGTTCCTTTGCCCTCTCTATGTAAAGGGGTAATTCGTCCAATTTGGCGACTTCGCTGTAAAGGTCTTTTACATCGATAACGACGCGACCGCTCCGCAGAGTGTTTTCAGGTATTCCGTCCAGGAGTGCCCATAGCCGTTGCGGGATTTCACTTACCTGGTGCTCAATACTTTGCGCAGGGAGTACCTGTTTCCTCATACCGCAATGTGCTACATTGTTACGCAAATCGGTGAGACAGTTCCAGAGTTCGGCTACTTCTCTTGTCAGCCAACTATTGGGAGGGTTAAAATCCCTTTCTCGAAGTTGATAGGCCGCTGCCCCTAACTCCTTCTCTGCACTTTCCCGCTGCTTCGGATCCAGCCAGTCACCTTGCCCTCGCTTCAGAATCACCCAACTTACAAGCCACTCTCGGGCTAGAGTGATTGCTTGAACAGCCAAGCCTTTGCGCAGATAAAGTTTGATAAGCGCTAATTGCCTCCTCAAGTTTCCGGTATCCAATTGTTGAGGATGATCGTACGCTAACTCCGCGACTTCGCTACTAACCTGCTCCAGAATGACCCGAAACGGCTTCGCCCAGCGTTCTAGTTCATCTGCTGCTTTGTCTAACATAGGCAACAAATCACTGGCTGACTTCATTGCTTCTAGCGGACGGCTCAAGTGCAGGGCTCGTGATAGACTTCGCAGTTTCGCGGCAATGCTCTGCAGATGCTTCGGTAATTGTTCACTTGCCCGCTCTACCCACAGTCGGTGATGTGTTTTCGCCAAGTTGTGTGCCAGTTGCTCGGCCTCACTACGTTCAAGCAGTGCTTCTGCACTCGAAAGCCAGTCCAGTAAATCGAGGAGGGGTGTGAGGTCGAGGATGGGCGTGCGGTTGGTTTGTAGGTCTCGCGCCTCAAAAGCACCATAGATGATGCGCTGAACAGTTACCTGTTTTGTGCGCCGCAAATAAGCAGCGACGGCGAAAATTAACAACGGGATCGAGCGAAAGGCATGAGTGATGTCGAGCAGAATGCTGTCGCCATCAGCTACAGTATCTGTGCATCTTTGGAAAATGGTCCAAATTTCTTCTTCTGACTTGCCCTCAGGTATGTCAATTTGTTCGACCAGGCTGCCGAGGCGATCGCAGAGTGTTTTGAAATTAATGTGTTTTTTGACCTCCGGTGTTACCAACACAGAGATCTTTTCCGGATCGAAGATGCGCGCTACAGCTTCAGGAAACAGGTGTGTTTCGCAACTGCGTTCCTCATTACCTTCCTTCCACACATAAATTGTCGGCTCGTATTTTCCTGTTCCCAGAAAAGTGAGGGCTTTCATGATCACAACTCCTTTTCTATTTTATCACAACTCCTTTTCTATTTTGATAGTACTGCCAGACAATAATATCGAAATCTGGTTCACCGCCATAATCCATATCCCGCTGTTGTTTTTGCTCCAACACCCATTTTTCGCAAAGCTGTTTGAAGCCATGTTTGTGCTTGCTGTACCAGTATCCTGTCTTCAGAAGCAACTGCGAACAAAAATTTACTGTTAGGTGCTATGGTGAGGAAGAAGACGGGGCAGGGGTTCAGGTAGTCAGCAGGTGGGGTGTTGCCGCCCTGGTAGTAGTCGCTGTAATGGGGATTCATTACATCCAGATCCATCACCAAATTTTCTGGATTCGTGGGAATAGCGTCAAAAAAGATTACTTTGCCAGCACTGCTAGTTGTCCCAAATATTGAGCGCAAAGGACTGACTTTTTTTTCAAAAGCTGGTAGCTCAATATGGCGGACTGGGGCATATGGGGGGATAGCTTCATCTTGCTTTAGCTTTTCGAATAAATGAACACGTTTTTTCTCATCAGTTTCGTCATTAGTTTCGTCGATGTATTTTTCCAGTTTCTGAATAGGTGTTTGTTGTCCAGCTTGTTCTCTTGCTGAAATGTGTTCTAGTGAAAGAGCAGGAATACCTAACTGTTCTGCTATTTGAGACAGAGCGTATGAACGTGCCAATCCCTTGAGTGCGCTGCCAGGAATGATAGGAAAACCGTAAACTCGGTGTAATCGAATGCTTGTTTCCATTACACTTTCTGCACCCAAGTCCACAATAACCCGGCTCGCTGCCTGTAGGGGAAACCGTTTCACCTCATAGCCTCGCTGTTGGTAGGCATCAAGCATTGCTTCCCAGCGCTCTCTGTAACTCTTAAGGAGGCTTTCAGCTTCTGGTTGTGTGAAATCCAAGGCTTTTCGTCCATTAACCTGTTTAGTAAATCGCTCTTTCGTTTGCTTGGTGAGTTCCCAGCTTTGTTCTTTATTTGTCCACAGCAGGAACCGCTCTAGCCGCAGCCCGTAGTTAGCGCATTGCTCCGCATGTGGCATGGCAAGTTTACAGGTATCACTTGGAAGGGGATAGATGTTTTGGTATTTTCTTAAATGCCGATCTCGCTTTGGTGGCGATGACTGGTACCTCATCGTTAGTCCCCCTCCGATGGCAGTTCTGCCTCGGCAAACCGTTTGAGCCAGGTAAGGTAAGCTAATGCCTCGTTTGTGGCCTGAAGATAGGCGATGCTGTTGTTGTGGAGAATCCAGTCGAGAAGATTCTGGTTTTGGTCATTTTTATTGTCTGGTACAACCTGACTCATCGTCCAATCTGATAGTTGCCGAAACAGGAGGTTATGTTCATTGTCCTCATCATTTTTACCCTTCGAACGCAAGTACGCCAGTGTCTGCCCCAGTCCATTAGTAAGCACCAACATAGGTACCCTACGAGCAAGGCTGCCGTATTTTTTCTTGAAGTCATCGGAACGACCCATTACAGTTTGGATATCCTCCCACGCTCTCTTTGCTCGCTGCTGTTCAAGTGTTTGCTGGAGTGGGTCCTTCACTACTGGTCACCTCCTGTTGCCAGGCGCGCTTTGACGATGCCTCTTCCCACTGTGCTATCACCGCCAAGCTGCAATCGTTTGCTATCTACACATTTCTTAATAAAGTTCAACACTGCTGTGCCATCTTTTAGGTCATTAGGCGGGTTGCTCACCCGTGGCTTGCTGGCAAAAAGCACTGCATAAAGCAATGTATCTGATGGCAGGTGTTCTTCGGTCCACAGTGCACCTCGATCGACGGTCTTTTTCTCATCATTTAACCGAATACGACTGATGACTTCTGTGGAAAACAGTGTAAAGTGTTGAAAGGCATCGTCAGGAAGGATCACAAGACTCGTTTTCACTTTCTTGCGCCAGTAAGAGTACTCATCATTGTCTTGCCCCTTAGGAAAGGCATTTTCTGCTAGCCAGTTGGCAATATCATCAACTTCTGAGCGTTTGTTGGCATTAAAGGAATACTCCTCGAGTACTACTTTGTTCTGCTGTTGAATTATGAGATCGCAGCTGGTGCTGACCCATGCTTCTTGCTTATCCCTTGGACCGTCAGTATTCCATTTGATTGGATTTATCGTGAGGTTAGCCATTTCTGCGTCCCGCAGGAAGCGGGCCAATGCATTTTGGCTTGTTACCCAAGCGAACACTCCCATCAACGAGCGCACTGGAAATAGGAGAATGCGGGCATCCCCAACAGATAAAGCACCGGCGTGTTCGTCTGGTCGTTCACCGCGTTGGGGATCGGGCCCAAAAACGAGCTTAATCTTCTGTGCGTCTTCTCCTTTTGCTGCTTCCCGCAAACAGCCTTTTAGACCCGATGCTTGGACAATGGGATAACCTGTGGTGCGTTCACGCTGGATGGGCAGGTCCACAATACCCAAGCTCGTACCACTACCTGCGTGTAACGAACTTTCCACATAAAGGAAGAGTATACCTGATTTTTCAAACATGCTTATCGCCTCCTTATCAAGCTTCATTCCAAGTCGTAACTACAGCGCATCCGAACCCAATCTGTCCAAAATCACCCTCTCCCTCAGGGGTTTCAGTAAAGGGCACCCCTTTTGGGGTGACAGTGCCTTCAGTTTCGAAGAAAAACACGCTTCCAGCAGGTACAAAACGGTGCATCGTCTTCTGAAAGTTTCGACGTCGTTGGACATCGTCTACAAAAGCTCCCCCAATAGCTTGGGGCCGAGGCAAAGCTGCAGAAATGAGCCGTACATTACCGTTAAAGAACTTTCCCCAGTTCCCTCCCTGTGGCTGCCAACCATCTGTAAACCAGGCCGGGGTGAGAAGGATTACCTTAAACCGCCGAGGTAAAGGATTAGGTAGTGACAAAGCGCGTAACTTATAGGGAAGGACTTCGTAATACGCTGCTCGTGCTTCACCACCGATTTGGAGAAATCCCTTGGGTGGTTCAAAAGGTTCAATGCCATCCACTTCCAGCAAAAACCCGACACCTTCTCGCAACCGCAGAAATTCCATTTGATAGATTTTTCCTTCTTGGGTGCTGCGTCGTATGTAGTCGAGCGCAATACCCAAGCGCGGCTCCCGTATTAGAAGATCGCCTTCTCCTGTGATAGAAAACTCCTGCTCTTTGAGATATTTGTCGAACTCTCCTTCTGCCAACCAACCGCTCGCTTCTTCCAACTGCTCATAGGTCCGTGCCCATAAAGGACACAATTCTTCAATGGGCTTATTATCAGTAAAAAAAGGTTTAGTAAGCGGTTTGAGCAAAATGGGTTTTTCTCTAACTTTGGCTACATCAGCAGGAAGAGGGAAATATCGAGCGATCTGCCCATCATTACTGCGTTTGGCAATAAAAGGACCGCGCAAGCGGAGTTGTCCGTAACTTTGTCCTCGAATGCCAATCTTGCGGATGAGGTCTTGCGCTGGAGGCGCCCCAGAGGCGTAATCTTTCAGATCCACGCCACTGTCGAAGAGGATTTTTGCCCTGATAGCACCTTGCATTGTGAAAGGTGATGGAGGAAAAAGACTCCGAGCTCGGTGGTCTTCTCCTGCAGCAAATGGTTTTCCATCACGGAAAAACACCACATCATTCGGCTCGATAAACATTTGCCACCCCATTACTCCTCACCTCTCCTTGCTAAAAAGAGGACTAGCAGAAGCCACTCTGCCAACTGTTCGAAGCCGCGCTTGTCTACTTTTTCGGTGTGTTCGTTTAATGCAAAGGAGAGTGCTGTAAGCGATTCTGCCAGGTTATTGCGTTCTTCATCACTCATTTTGCCTTCTGAGTGTCGCTTCAGCAGTCGTTTCAACTCCGCCCGCTGAGCTTCTGGGGATAAGTTTGCTAAAGTGGGTGCTTCTTCAGCTAGAGAACGGGCTAGCCTCATTGCAAGCTTTTCCTCCTGGAATTGTTTGTAGAGCTCCACCATTAATGTGATTGTGGGGAGGGGAACATTGGGGTAAGACCACCTTCCCCCCACACATATTTCCTCTCCCGACCGCTTTAGAAGATGCACACACAAAGCGTTGCGACCGTAAACCTCTTTAGCTGTCTTTTCTGCCTGGCGGGCGGTGTGTAGGACAACATCGAGGGGTTGAAGGTAGTGAGCTATGGCGATGCCAATGGAGGCGGTTGCACTGGGACCCATGGTTAACCGAGGTGCACCCTCGAACCACAAATAGCCTGTGCATTTTGGATCCTTGAACTTTACATCCCAAGGCTGTGTACGAAGGTCCCCATAAGACGTGTCCTTAAACAGAATTTCTCCAGAGAAGATTCCTCGCAGTTCTTGTGCTGCTACAAGTACCTCTTCCAATGGCAGGAATGCTAGCACATCGTCGCCTCCAGCGTAAACTACGCGACCCATATGCCGTTCTTCAACCACAAAACGGACCAATTTCAACGCGAAGTTTGCAAGGGCCTCAGAAATTGCCGCGTGTAGCGCAGGCGTTATTAATCGTGGTTCCCTCAAAAGATCTTTCCATTCCGGCAAAACTTCCAACTGATTCCGAACAGCAGGATGTAGCACTCTACCCAAAGTGGTCAAGCCTTTGTGTGTACCGCTGAGCCATCGACCTGCATAATCACCGTCCATTACCAGAACAGCATAATATTTTGAGGGGGAAGGAATTCCTGCTTGCCTTGCTACAGTTAGGAGTTTTTGTAGGGACTTGCGTGCCGACTCTGCTTTGCTTTCGATTTCTGCCAGATCATCCAGATCATAATCATCCTTGAGCCTTTTGACCGCAAAAGTTTCAGGAAAAAGTGTTTCTCCATCGTAGTAAAGCAGTTTCTCAGCATCTTTTCGGAGTTTCTGTGGGATCAGAGGAAGATATTCTGCCAGCGTTTTTTGGAGTTTGGGAATAGCCTTTCCGCTAAAAGTTGTTGGGAAATTAAGGGAGTAAAGGGAGCGTAAGTGTTCAGATAAAGGGCTAGCAAGTTTATCCCCATGTTGCGCTTCTGACAGCTTTTCAAGAAGTGCCGCTTTAAACAGAGCAGTGGTTACTTCACTTGTTGAGGGAAACTTTACCTTGAGATTGAAGTGTTCTTCTAGTACTTCCTGGTGAATAAACCGCTTAATTGTGCATATGGCGCAAAGTCGCTCTCGACCCTTCGGTTTGATTTCTAGATACCGTTTCTTTGCTTTTAAGTTGGTTGCGCTCTGTGACCAGAACTCACGAACACCACTACTACTTCCATCCCTCCCATGAAGAGCAGCCCGTTGCCCACAAACAGTACATTTTTCACCTTTTTCTTCAGTGGGAGAGAAATCGCGCAGGTTCTTGCGGGCGTTGAAGGCGCGGTCGGCCAAGGTGTACAGCAAACTATAAGTTGTGCCCCAGTTAGGCTCGTACTGTCCACTACTTCCTGTTTTTGTCCCCGCGTAAAGGAGATATATTCGACCAAACCGCCAATCAGGTTCAGGGCAGCACATGTTTTGAAATAGCGATTTGACAGTATCTGCTTGTTTTGCTGAAGAGTTCTCGTGCTCCCCTGGCCATGGGAGAATAGTCCAATAAACCTCTAAGTGTGTTTTTACTTGGTCTGTCCACATCTGGTGTGTTATCTCGTCCACAGGCATGATATCGTTTTTCAGTTTGGTGAATACCGTGTCGGCCAATCGCTCCCATTCGCTGCGTACTGCTTGCTCGGCAGTTCTTGCTGCTTTCTTTGCTTCTGAGGCGGGCACCAAGGCGACAAATTTATTCGGTAAACTGGCGAGAGCAAGATTTTCGGGCCGCGGCTCTTCTAGGGGTAGTTGCTTTTCATGTGCCAGCCAGAAGTCGCACAATGGTTGCTCGCGTAGGGAAGGGTATAAAATAACATCTGGACCATAGGTCTCTGCCAGGCTCTTCATCGCGCTCCACGAAAGATATGAAAGTAGCCAGCTACCCATCCACAGGTCCTGGGTGCGCCGGGCAGCAGCAATAAATTCCTGGACAGGACCGATGGAAAACACCAGCAAGGCAGGCTGTGGTAGGGAGTCTGCAATTGCTGCCGTGATCGAAAGGTGCTGGAAAAGTGGATGGTCTGGTTGGCGCGTGTCTGCAGGGAGCATCTCGAAGAGTTTGCCCACGCGCGGAAATTCCTCAGCTAACACATGAGGCAACAGCCGCCACAACCGCAAATAGCGTTGCTGTGCGTCATCTACGTTTTCTACGAGTTGTTTTAGTGCTTTCTGCGCTGCCTTGTGAGTATCTTTTGCACTCACGTCTGTCATTTTACCGAGCTCGAGTGTGAGACCTGCCAGCGGGTGGGTGAGGACTGCTTGCTCTTGCTGCCAGAAAATCTCCATGCCTTTTGGAAAGTTTACGCGATCGGCAGCAGATGCAATCCAGTCAGCCCGTTCAGCTCTGGTGATTTCGTCTTCTTCTGGCTCTCGGTTTAGCGCAAGGCGTTGGAGTTCGAATGCGCGGTCTTTGTGACCCACGATGCTAAAAGGCTTATCGGGAGGGTCGTGTAGCAGAGCTACAATTTTCCGGTTCCAGCGGTTGTTGGCTATTCCCATGTTGCGTCACCCCCGAATACAAATTCCCCATTCCACCTCTGTTTGTTTTCCTTCAGAAATTCTTCCATCAACTTCCATGAAGGTTGTTGCTCCGAAAACTGAACACGAAACACAGTGATGAGTAGGTGGTAAGCCTTACCTAGCTTCACGATTCGTAGGTGCAGGGGAGAAGCTTGGCGACTTGTATTTTCTGTAAAGCCGAATATACGAGCATTATGATATTGTTTGCTGCGCAGCACATTCCAGAAGGATTTCATTGCTTCTTCCCAACTGTTGAATGAATTTTTGCAAAACAGTATCTTGGTGTAGTGTTTGTGCATAACGGAGAAACGAGGAGGATTACTTAGAGTTCCAGGACTTAATTCCAACTTTTGCAGATAAGATTTGGTGAGGCAGGTGGTTTCCTCAAGAAGGGAAGGTAATTGTTCGCAAAAACGCTGTGCATTTGAGTAATTAGGTAACTCTATAGGAAAGCCGTCACTGGCCGAACGAATGATGAAACTGCCAAAGCCTCGTCGCGACCGCTTTCCTAGGCCCCCGCATAAAACCCACAGTAACAAAACACCACCTATAATTTCGGGGATAGGCTGGTACGGTTGCCTGGTTGTAACAGTAAGGGTGAGGGATTGATTTGGGCTGATCCCTTGAAAGGTGAATGTTTTATTGGGATTGTGCGGCAACGGACGGTAATTTTTAGTCTGAGGGTTGCCTGTAAGTTTTACTATTACTGGCGATGCGCCTAGCTGGGTGCTTCCAAAAACTGCTGCTTCTGCTCGGCGAAGATCATTTAGTTTGTCAGGGGTATCTCCGATAATGCTTCCTAACAATGCTCGTAGCCAGAATCGCAGGGTTCCGCGAACCGAGGAGGCCCGCAGTTCTGGTTTGCCTCGTGGATCTGCACCACTTAAAAAAAGGGGTGTGACTGTTTCCAGGGTAAAGCGTAATTCAGACATTTGTGTTCACCACCTTTGTTTTTCTTGTTTTTGTCAGAGCAAAACTGTTATTGATGTGTGGTGACCCTTATAATTGAGAATAACTTGAATTTCCAGATGGTGCATCAGAATTAACACCTAAAACCACTCAGGAATGTTTGTCTATTTTTTCTAGTTCATTTACCACTGGCGCCAGATCGGCAACTAACCGCATCCTGACCGCAGTTTTTTCTGGTAAACCCAGGCACTCCCGATACTTTGTGTAGATGTTTTGGAGATGATTGGCGATAGTTTTCGGACTCCGTTTTAGGTTCTGGGCGAGAGCAGTATTAGATGCTCTTTCTCGAACCAGAACTGTTACTACTTCTCGTTCTGTGGGAGTGAGAGTTGCCCAAAAGTGCTCAAGCAATTTTAGTTGTTCCTTTTCCTTTAGCTCTCTTTGTCGCTGGATGGCACGGTAAGGGTCATCCCAGATGAGAAGTTCATGCACGGTTGAAGGAAGAAGACTCCAACGAAGCACAGGTATTGGAATCAACTTGATTTCATTGGGGTGGCGCGCATGCATTGCTCGGCTTTCTTGGAGGCGGTCAATCGAGAGAAGGTGCCAGACGTGATCTTCTTCTCCTAAAAGAAGTTGGGCTACGACCATTCCCATCGCGGTGATCACTTTGCGGCCACCAGATAGGGAGAGGTGGACACGGTGGCCTCTACGCTTTTCCTTCGCTAACTCTTGGTAAAGAACACGAAGAATTAGGGCTGCATCTTCTTCTGAGTAAATATCCTTGGGAAAGTAACCGCTTTCTTTAAACGGCCGGAATTCGAACACAACCGGGAAGCCCTGGTCATTATAAAACTTTTCTTCCGATTCCAGAACATTGAGGGCCTTCTTTACAGGTGGCACTTCTGGATTGGTGTGTAAGACAATCGTTCGGGAAACAGCAAAACCCTGATCTCGAAGAGCATCTAAAGTAAGGGTAACCACTTGGGGTTCCGTTCCCACAGGAGCAATTAGGACTTCTTCCTGCAGTTTGGTTGTTCTCGGCGATCTCAGTGGGAAACCACCTCCTTTGAAGGTTTCTCCACGAGTTCACAGCACCCGAACCCCTGGGAATTCTTGCTTCCCAGGCCTGCGTCCAGTGCTACTTCCAAAAGCTGGGGATCTCCGGTGAGCTGGTAGATGCCCATCCAGCCTTTGATTACGGTTCCTTTGAACTTGACGACCTTCAAATCCCGTTCTCCCACTTTGAGCGGGACTATGCTGAAACTGCTGGTGTCTGCGGGCCGCCCAAAAACGAGCTGGTATTTCTTGGCCAGGTTCTGACCGACTAACAGCTGGAAGCGTGGTTCGTAAGGTGAATAGTAATAGGTGTGTCTATGACCAGAATTTTCCGAAAAAGTAGAGTAAATGGTTAAAGGAGAAAGCATCTTGACGGTGATCTCGCTTTCGGTGACTGCAAAACTCCTCACCATCACTGACTCTACCTGGAGAACCGCTTTTCCTAAGCGGAGGCGGCCTTCTTTGAGCAAGCCTTTGGCGATTTCCTCGACAACTAGTGGCAGGGGGGAGCAAACCACCCACTGGCAGGGTGGGCAAAAGGTGATCTCCCCTGCAGGTGAATTTACCCGAAAGCGGCCGTGGAGGCGGGAGAAAGTGAAGAGCTTGAACTTGCGCTGACCAAAGGTGAAGCCGTGCTCGTGGAGGAAATGCCGGAGACCTGGTTGTTCAATCTGGTAGTAGAGGGCAGCTTGCAGGAGGTGGTTGTGCTCAATGGGGAGAGTTATTTCCTTGTCGCCAGTAAAAGTTACTAATAGTTGCATTTTCGGAGCGTCTACCCCTTTGCCTTTACAGGCATGATTAATCTCTTTTAGAAAAAATGCTCGAAAAATGACGAAAAAAAGAGGTGGAGCATACCCTGCCTCTTTAGCGTTCTTGCCATTTTTTTGGATGTCGGGGCTTTCCTTCTCTTTGTTTAGAGAAGCAAACCCTTGGGAAGGTTTTAATAAACTGCATCACTTTAACAATTCCCTTCATTATCAAAATTGAGCACTTTGTTGCCTCGCTCCCGAGTTTTTCAGACAAAGGGGGCTTTTGTTGCTATATTTTCACTTACAACCAACTCGGGCTTGGGCAGATGCCGGAGATGGGTATGCTTTTCCTACTATATCTTTCACTTCTACAACTTTCCATTTTTTCCTGCTAATATTTGCAATTTTTTCTGTGGTTGATTTTGGGAGGAAAATGTTACCCCCTGGATCCTGGCTTGTTTGGCCACGATTTACACCGGTAAAAGGTTTGTGTTAAGATTGAGGTGAAAGCTTGGCTCAAGGAGAGAAGCATGGTGGGGGTCATTGCCAGGGAGATCAGGATCGAAGGAGTAGTCCAGGGAGTAGGTTTTCGTCCCTTTGTGTATCGGCTTGCCCACAAATACGGGATCAGGGGATGGGTGCTCAATTCTTCAGAAGGCGTGACCATCTGGGCCGAGGGGACTGAGGAGCAGATTTCGGGATTCTACCAGGCGATTTTGGCAAATCCCCCCAAATTGGCGATGATCGTCAGCCACTACCAGATTCCCAGGGATGTTGAAGGTTACCAGAGCTTTTTTATCAAGCACAGTGAGAAGAGTGCACGCAAGGATGTGATCATTCCCCCCGATGTGAGCACCTGTGAAGACTGCTTCCGGGAGATCACCGATCCCAGCAACAGGCGCTACCGCTATCCCTTCACCAACTGCACCAACTGTGGTCCTCGCTTCACGATTATCATGGATGTTCCTTATGACCGCGACAAAACGACGATGCGGGAATTTTCCATGTGTCCGGATTGTGCCCGCGAGTTCGAGGATCCCCTTGACCGGCGCTTCCATGCCCAGCCCAACGCCTGTCCGGTTTGTGGGCCTCGGGTAACCCTGCGTGACCAGGAGGGCAATGTTTACGAGGGCCTGGGGCATGAGTTTCTCAAGGCGGGGAAGATTCTTGCAGTCAAGGGACTTGGTGGTTTTCATTTGGTTTGTGATGCCCGCAACCGGGAAACTGTGGCTGCTCTGCGCAAGCGCAAAATCAGAGAGTTCAAGCCTTTTGCGGTGATGTGCCGTGACCTCAAGGTAGTGGAGAAATACTGCTTTGTTTCTCCCGAGGAAGCCGCGCTACTCCAGAGCCCAGCCCACCCGATCGTGATCCTGAAGAGGCGCCGTCTCGATGACCTTCCTCAAGAACTCGCTCCAGGAATCAATACCCTGGGTGTGATGCTTCCGTATACGCCACTTCACTACCTGCTTTTTGACGACGACCTGGAGATCCTGGTGATGACCAGTGCCAACATCAGCGATGACCCCCTGATTATTGATAATGAAGAGGCCCTAGAGAAGCTCAGAGGGATTGC
>DAINRC010000021.1:15453-18734 GCA_036742135.1 Bacillota bacterium | reverse complement strand
CATAATCACAGACCAGTTTTAGGTGACAAAGTCACTGACGCTTGACAGAGAAAAAATTGCAAAGAATTCAGCCTATCGGTTTTTTGGGCTTGTTGTACTCAGAAGCATCGTACTGTAACTTCATCTGACAAATTTGACAAAAGTAGACAGCGCTCGGGTTTTTAGCAAGTCGCTGATATTCCTTATGGGTTTTTTTTATCACTTCTTTTCTTCCACACAGGGAACAACGAACTTCCAACCTAGAGCTCCCCATCAAACCTTACCCTCTTGTCTTAAAAGTTCCCAGAGGTCAGAAAAAACCTTACCTGCTTTTTCCCTGATCACTACAAGTGCCTTGTTGTCGTAAGGAGTTGGAGAAATGTTGACAATCGCCAGTTTTTCCACCCGAGCCGGAAGATAAGCAACCGGATATACCTGAAGACTGCTACCAACCACCATCAAAAAATCGCAATACCGCAAGGTCTCGGCAGCGTCATAGAAAGCGCGGGGCATGGGGTCATGGAAAAGTACAACATTGGGCCGCAGAACTCCTTCCTGGCAGAAACGACAAATAGGAGGATTGACGCCACTCTCTACCAGGTCCACTAACAAGTCAAAGGAATCCTCTTTTCCGCACTTCATACAGAAACAGGTGCGCAGGTGCCCGTGAACCTCAAACACGTTTTTTGAACCTGCCTTTACGTGAAGCCCATCGATGTTCTGGGTAATGATCCCTTTGAGGTAACCCCGGGCTTCCAACTCAGCAAGAACCAGATGCGCAGGATTGGGTTCTGCCGAGCAAATCTGCCGGAAGCGGGGTAGGCCGATTTCGTAGAATCGAGCAGGGTCTCTCATCAGGGCACCACGAGAAAGCTCCCTGATGGGGTCGATTTTCTCCCAGAGACCAGTGCCCGGGCTCCGGAAGTCAGGAATCCCGCTTTCTGTGCTGACACCAGCACCTGTCAGAGCCATCGGGTACCTGGCAGAAAGCAAGAGTTCTGCTAGTCCACGAAGTTGTTCCTGATAACTCTGTCCCACCGAGACCACTCCCTTTTATTTTAACTCAACACCTTCTCTAAAGACCGCACAAACCGTTCATTCTCGGAAGGAGTTCCCACAGTAACTCTGATGTAAGTAGGATACCCGAAAATGTCCCCAGTTCTGATGATTACACCCTCACGGAGCAGAGCTGTAAAAACTTCTTTAGAGTCCTTTCCTGTATCCACGAAAATAAAATTGGCTTCTGAAGGCACATACTTGAGCCCCAATCTTTCGAAGGACTTGTAAAGATACTCCTTGCCCTTAAGGACGACTTCTCTACTGCGTTTCAAGTGGTCACTATCGTTTAAAGCTGCCCTCGCTGCTTCCTGAGCCAGGAGATTTACATTAAACGGTTCGCGAACCCGATTAATGCAGGAGATGATCTCGGGCAAGGCTATTCCGTAACCGATCCTCAACCCTGCTAAACCGTAAATTTTGGAGAAAGTTCTGAGAATAATGACATTCTTGCCTTCTTTAACGAATTTTAGAGAATCAGGATAATCAGAATCAGTGACATACTCGCAATAGGCTTCATCAAGAATAACGAGAACACTTTTGGGAAGACTTTCCAAAAAATCCCGCAACTCTTTTTCCTTGACAATCGTGCCTGTAGGATTGTTGGGGTTGCAAATAAAGATCAGTTTCGTTGCCGACCGAACATTCGCCAAGATGGCATTAAGATCAAGTGTAAAATCTTCCCTGAGGGGAACAGCAAGGCATTTTGCTTCCATAATTTTGCTCACGAACTCATATTCTGAAAAGGAAGGCCAACCGTAGATAACCTCATCCCCGGGATTGAGGAAAGTCTCAGCAATCAGTTTCAGGATTTCGTCAGAACCATTGCCAATGATCAGGTTTTCTTCGTTGCAGCCAAGGTGTTTGGCAAGTTCTCTCTTAAGATAAAAGCAATTGCTGTCTGGATAAATATTGACCCTCGCAACAGCTTGTTTCAGAGCTTCGAGAGCAAAGGGGGAAGGCCCCAGGGGATTTTCGTTGGAAGCCAGCTTAATTACCCCTTTGATTCCTAGCTCCCGTTCCACTTCTTCTATCGGCTTTCCGGGAACGTAAGGGGTCAGAGTAAAGACAGCAGACCGAACCATATCTTTTAATTCACACGCCACCTCGTGTACCTCCTCATCTTTTGCACTAACCGGACTTCCAGGAGAAGCCCTTCCGGAAGGCCTCGCAGTTGATCTCCCGAAACTCAGGGCGCACACACCGGTAAATCGCCTCTTCCCACTTCTCCTGAGGGATGTCAAGATGCTGAGCAAGCACCCCAACCAGGACCATGTTGACCACCCGCAGGTTCCCCAACTGCTGGGCAATTTGTTGCGCCGGAACAAGACATATATTGTCCGTCTGTTCTTTTAAGTATGAGCCAATGTTGGAAGGATATTCTTCCTTCCCCAGAAGCACATTTAAGGGATAGATTTCCTGATCATTAACAATCAGCCAACCATCTTTCTTGAGATAGGGAAGAAACCTCACTGCCTCCAGTTTTTCGAAACCCAGCAAAAAGTCTGCCTGACCGAGAGCAATCAGGGGAGAATAAACCTGTTCTCCAAAGCGCACATGAGTCACTACAGACCCACCCCGCTGGGCCATTCCGTGAGTTTCGGAAACCTTAACAGCTTTTCCTGACTGGAGGGCAACCTCAGCAAGCACCCGCGAGGCCAGAACTATTCCCTGCCCTCCAACCCCTGCAAGAAGAATGTTCACCACCTCTGCCATCACCTTTCTCCCACTTCCAGTGCTTGATGGGGACAAACCTGAACGCAAAGAGAACAACAATTACAGATTTCTTCGTTAACTGAGACCCGATCTCCTGCAAAAGAAAGTGCTGGACATGCAAGCTGAAGACACCGCCTGCAGCCTTCGCACTTGTCAGCATTCACCTTGATTCTCCCGACTGACTTTTGAAAACCCAGAAGGACACATGGGCGTTTAGAGATGATCACAGAAACTTCTTCTGTTGCCAGTTCTTCTCGAATTACCCTCTCAAGGCCTTCCAGATCATAGGGATCAACCGTAGACACCCTCTTAACCCCTATCGCCGACACTACTTCAGCGAAATCCAGTGCACTTGTCTGCTCCTTCTTGATGGTAAAACCGGTTCCTGGATGATCCTGGTGACCGGTCATCGCTGTTGTTTGATTGTCGAGGATGATCACTGTGCCTGTTCCCTTGTTGTAGACAAGATCAACCAATCCCGTAAGACCGGAATGGACGAACGTAGAATCGCCGATCACGGCGACCACCCG
>DAINRC010000021.1:0-15443 GCA_036742135.1 Bacillota bacterium | reverse complement strand
ACCCGGCGGGCAAAATCCTTCCCGCGCGCTTTTTCTAAACCGAGGCTTGCCCCAATACTCGCCCCCATGCAGAGACAAGAATCCATCGCTTGGAAAGGCGGTAGGGCTCCTAAGGTATAACAACCAATATCACCGGTCACCACGACTTTAAGCTTCCTCAGAACATAGAAAACGCCGCGATGGGGACATCCAGCGCACATCAAAGGCGGTCTGTTGGGTAAATCTTCCGGTGGGGAAAAGGAGACCTGAAACGGGGAAGTGCCTTTAATCCCCCGGACAACCAGTTCCGGACCGAGTTCTCCAGTCCGGGGGAAGACTTCCTTGCCGACAACCGAGAATCCCGCTGCCTTCAGCTGTTCTTCAATAAAGGGCTCAAGTTCCTCGACAACAAAAAGCTGCTCAACTTGTTCCGCAAACTCCCTGACTAGTCTCAAGGGAAGAGGATAACTCAGTCCCAGCTTGAGGTAAGAAGCCTCTTCCCCCAATGCCTCCCGAGCATACTGGTAAGCGACCCCTGAGGCAATAATCCCGAATTTCTTTCCTCCCCAGATGATCTGGTTCAGAGAAGATTTTTCGGCAAATGCCATCAATTCTTTTCTCCGCTCTTCTACCCTAAGATGTCTTTGACGGGCATGCGCAGGCAACATTACATTTTTGGGAACATTCCTAGTGTACTGGCGTAGAGGAATTTGTTCTCTTTCCCCCAGCACTACCGGGGACCTGCCGTGGGCAACTCTTGTCGTCAGGCGGAAAAGGACCGGTGTATCAAATCTTTCACTGAGGTCATAAGCCACTTTCAGGAAATCCTTAGCTTCCTGGCTGTCACTCGGCTCAATTAATGGGATCTTCGCAAACCGGGCATACAACCTGTTATCTTGTTCGTTTTGGGAACTGTGCATTCCAGGGTCGTCTGCTGTTACCACAACCAAGCCGCCATTCACTCCAGTGTAACTGAGGGTCATTAGGGGATCAGCAGCTACATTCAGTCCAACGTGCTTCATCACCACAAGGGCACGAGCTCCTCCCAAGGAAGCCCCAAAACCAACCTCTAAAGCGACTTTCTCATTAGGTGACCATTCCCCATAGACACCTTCGTATTTGACGAAGTTCTCCAGGATCTCTGTGCTCGGAGTCCCTGGATAGGCAGCAGCAACCTTTACGCCTGCTTCAAAAGCCCCCCGGGCCACAGCTTCATTACCAGACAAAACTACTGCCATGAATCCCTCTCCCTTATTTAGAATCTCTTAAATCAAGCACACGTTTTGCTTTTCCAGAGGTCCTTTCCAGTGTCTTGGGCTCAACAAGACGCACCCTAGCACTCAAATTCAGGGCATTGTAAAGCTTGCGTTCAATCTTCCGCTCCCAGGCTTCCAGATCCCGATAACGGTCAGTAAAAATCTCGGGTAAAACCTCTACCAGAACCTCAAGGTCATCAAGGTGGCCACGCTTTTTGACAACGATCTGGTAGTGAGGAGCGAGGCCATTGATTTCCATAAGCACACTCTCAATCTGAGATGGAAAAACATTTACTCCCCGAATGATCAGCATATCGTCTGTTCTGCCGCTGATCTTGGCCAGCCGCGCCGTCGTTCGGCCACAGGGGCAGGGCTCGGTATGCAAAGAAGATATGTCTTTTGTCCGGTATCTGATCAAGGGCATTGCTTCTCTGGTTAAGGTGGTAATTACAACCTCACCTTTTTCCCCTTCCGGGAGGGTTTCCCCGGTATCAGGATCGATTATTTCTACAAGAAAGTGGTCCTCGGCAACATGCATCCCACAAGTCTCCAGACATTCGCCAGCAACTCCGGGCCCCATCACTTCACTGAGTCCGTAATTGTCGGTTGCCTTAAGGTGTAGCCGTTCCTCCAGTTGTTTGCGCATTTCTTCAGTCCACCCTTCAGCGCCAAAAAGCCCTACCCGGAGCTTAAGGGAGCGAAAGTCAATTCCCAACTCCTGACCAACTTCCGCAAGATGGAGGGCATATGAAGGAGTGCTGATAAGAGCAGTAGTCCCAAAGTCCTGCATTAACATTAATTGACGTTCTGTAGCCCCAGCAGATGTAGGGACAACGGTTGCCCCCACCCTTTCCAGCCCATAGTGAAGCCCAAAAGCACCTGTAAACATGCCGTAGCCAAAACAGATCTGAGCAATATCATCTTCGCCAACACCTGCCTGAGTGACGATCCTGGCCACAAGCTCAGACCAAGTCTCTAAGTCCTTCTTGGTGTAACCAACAATTGTCGGTTTTCCTTTTGTCCCCGAAGAACCGTGGAGTCGGACCACATCCTTTAAGGGCACGATAAAATAACCGTAAGGATAGGCCTGGACAAGGTCATCCTTAGTCGTAAAAGGCAACTTCTTTAGATCGTCGAGAGTTTTCAGATCGCCTGGCTCAAACCCCAACTGGCGAAATTTTTGGTAATAGATTCCTCCTGCTTGGTAAACCCGCTCTAAAGTTTCCTTGAGCCTGGCCAACTGAAGGTCTTTAATCTGCTCTCGAGGCATGCATTCATATTGAGGAGACCAAATCCTAACCAAGTTCAACAACCCTTTCTTTGTAAAATGACCATAAAAATGCAAATCAGCCCCTGGAAGACCAATTTGCAGTCTTCCAACAGGGCCAAACTTTAAGGTTGTGTTCTATTCTTCTCCCACGCTCTTCCTACCATTCCTGCCATCCTTCCAGAAAATACTGGAGACAGGGCCAAAATGAGGACCTATTCCACCAAAAGCTTTTTAATGAATTTTGGTAACACAAAGCACGCCTGGTGAAGCTGAGGTGTGTAGTACTTCGTTTCTACAGTAGGATCTTCACGGAAATCCTTCAAAGGATGATAGCTCTTGGAACCAAGGGTAAAGCTCCAGAATCCGGTTATGTAACTCGGAATACAGGTCAGGTAGACCAAAGTGACAGGAAAGATCGACTTGATGTCGTGATATACCCTTCGGAAAAGCTCTTTGCTAAATGTAGGAGAATCAGTCTGAGCAACGAAGATCCCATTTTCTTTCAAGCAAGCATAGACATTGCTGTAAAACTCCCTGCCAAAAAGCTCTACTGCGGGACCGACAGGATCAGAAGAGTCGACAATGACCACATCGTAGAGATTAGTCCGCTGGCGAACGTATTCGACACCATCCCCGTAAATTACATTGACTCTGGGGTCATCGAAGGCACAGGCTGTCTCCGGAAGGTACTTCCTGCAAGCGCTAACAACACTGGCATCTATCTCCACCAGATCGATCCTTTCGACAGAACTGTGTTTCAGAACCTCCCGGGCTGTTCCTCCATCACCTCCCCCGATGATCAGCACATGCCGGGGCTGGGGATGAGTAAAAAGAGGAACATGAGCAATCATTTCGTGGTAGATGAACTCATCAGCAACAGTAGTCTGGATAATGCCATCGAGGACGAGAGCACGTCCAAACTCAGTAGTGTCAACGATGGCCAAATGCTGGTAGGGTGTTTGTTCTGAATAAACTGTCCTGTCAATCCGCAACATCAAACCGTATCCTGGTGTATGGTCATCGATCAACCAGAACGCCACATACAGCAACTCCTTCCATTAAATATCCGGTTTACTTTTTTCGACGAACACCCCATGATTCCTGCTTTACCTCTCATTGCGAGGGTTTTTTAAATGCCGAATATCTTTATCTACTGAAAGCCGGTATATCCGGCACATCTGCACAATCCTGGATGTTGTGCGCTCTCCCAGAACATCATCTAGTTCTCCAAGGGACAAATTAGTGGTGATAATAACCGGTAACTGGTAATTTAAGCGGAAGTTCAGAAGGGAATAAAGCTTATTGCACGTCCATGCAGTGTAGTTGTGAACACCAAGATCGTCAAGGATCAAAACCTCCACTTGGCGCACTTTTCTGAGCAAGGTAACATCATCAACTCCCTGGTCATCGCCTGATGCCCGATGGTATGTAGCCCGCAGCTCATCAAGGAAATCGGGAACCACCAAAAAAAGGACTTGGACACAGTGCTCCAACAGAAAATTAGCTATAGCCGCTGCCAGGTAAGTCTTCCCAGCACCTACATCACCAGTAAACAGAATGCCCGGTATCCGGGGGTTGCGGAGATACTCATGGACAAACTGCTTGGCCCCCTGGAGGGCACGAAGCGCGGCTTCCCGATGCTCTCCCTCATAGTAATCGAGTCTGAACCCCTCAAAGGAACAACTCCTAATTTCAGGTGTGAGATTTGCTTCCCGATACAACTTCTCTCGATACCGCTGCTGCACACATGAGCAAACCCTGGCTACTCCTTCTTGGAGAATTATACCCCGATCGCCACAGTGCTTACAACGGACAGTTGCTGAGGACTTTTCCTGGAGATCAATAGACCCCTTTTTGGTCACCGAAATTTCCCGCAATCTAAGCAAGAGCTCCTCAATGCTCCTCACATCAATCACCCTAACCTACATGTAGAGGTCTTTGTATTTCTCCTCTTTCTCCTTACCGCGAGAACTCTCTTGAGAGAATTTTTCCTTCCTTCCTTTGCGTTGGGAAAAATGTTTTTCTTCGAACTGGATCACTTCCTGAGTTGTCCGCAAGTTGTTCCGGGCCCAACGCGAAAGAATCCTGTCGATATAAGTCAAGTTAAAAACACCACGCAACACGGCCCTTTTCAAGGCTTCCAAAACAAGTTCCTCTGAATACCCGATATCTTTGCACCAGTGCATGATCTGCTCGCACTCGATCGGGGTCAGTGGCCTCCCAAATTCCTGTTCAAAAATATTGAAAAGATTCACAAGGGGAGAACTATTTCTTGTTTTATCTCGCTCTGGAAAAATCTTTCCCCCAGTTTCCTGCCACTTCTCCACCTTTTCCTCAGCCCAATAATCGGCGATTTTTTCAAAAACCCCAGTGATATCGATTTCATCCCCTTGTTCTACTGTGATAAACCCTCTTACCTGTAAGCTCTCCAGACTACAGGAGACCTGTTTTTCTGATATACCAAGAAAACTAGCTATATCCGCTGGAGTAACCTCTTTCTTCCCGCTTTGTTGGAAATACAAGATCAGTAGCAGGATTAGCAAATCGTTGGCGCTTAAAGAAAGCCTGGCGCTATACCTGAGAAGGAGGTTAGGAACAAGAGTAAAGCCCTCTGCAAAAAATTCCTTTCCAAAAAGCGCGGGTATATGATACTTCTTAATACTCCTCATCTTCCCCATCCCTTATCACACAGTCGTTTATATTATAATTTAGGCACACCCACAAAAAAACCTGCCAGAGAAACAAACAAAAAATGTGAGGAGAGCAAGTACTCACTCTCCTCTCAAGTTAGTCTACTATTCCTTCGCAGCTCACTCACTTAGCCAATTGCTACGCGGGGCAATTGATGGCGCCTCAAAAACCTGTCGATCCTTTCCAATGCCTCTTCGATCTCAGAAGGAGAAGTAGCATAACAACAGCGCACATATCCTTCGCCACTAGGACCAAAGGCACTACCGGGAACAACAGCAACTTTTTCCTCCATCAAAAGGGATTCACAAAACTCCTCGGAACTCATCCCTGTATGCTTAATACTGGGAAAGACGTAAAATGCCCCCTTCGGCTCAAAGCAAGGAAGTCCAATTTCCCGCAACCCATTGACAATGAGCTTGCGACGGCGGTCATATTCTGCCACCATTTCTTCAACGAACTGACTCGCTTCCCGAAGCGCGTAAAGAGCAGCCCACTGGCTGATGGAGGGAGCGCAAAGCATTGTGTACTGGTGAATCTTTAGCATGGCTCCAATAATCTCTGAGGGGCCGGCAGCATATCCAACTCTCCAGCCGGTCATCGCAAAAGACTTGGAAAAACCATTGAGAAGAATCGTTCGCTCTTTCATACCAGGAAGACTGGCAATCGAAACATGCCTTCCTTCATAGGTGAGTTCCGCATAAATCTCGTCAGAAATTACTAAAAGATCGTATTTCCTTGCCACCTGGGCAATCTCTTCTAAATCTTCTTTTTTCATGATCGCACCTGTTGGATTGTTGGGATAAGAAATAAGAATCGCTTTTGTCTTCTCAGTGATCCTAGAAACAATCTCTTTTTTACACAGACGAAACTGGTCTTCAACACGAGTGGGAACAAAAACTGGTTGACCCCCAGCCAAAACCGTGCAAGGCGCATAGGAAACATAACAAGGTTCTCCAATCAAAATCTCGTCACCAGGATTAACAATTGCCCGGAGCGCAAGATCAACAGCTTCACTAACCCCCACTGTTATAATAATTTCTTCCTCATCGTAAGAAAGACCAAACCTGGAAGCAAGGTAGGAAGCTATTTCCTGGCGCAAATCGCTAATCCCACAGTTGGAAGTATACTTCGTCCGGCCAGCTTTTAGTGCATCAACGCACGCCTGGCGGATTGAAGAGGGGGTCACATAATCAGGTTCTCCAACTCCTAAAGAAATAACGCCCTCTGTCTGAGATATCAAGTCAAAGAACTTGCGAATTCCCGATGGACGAAGGTCGCGGAGAACGGAAGATACAAAATCCCTCATGACTGATCTCTCTCCTCAGCCAGTAACAGATTTTAAGAAAACCGAAAAATTAAACCCCGTCCCAAGGGACGGGGTTTTCCCGCGGTACCACCCTAGTTGACCCTGAGGGTCCAACTTTCGCCCTTTTACCGGGGGGGCAACCGTCCGCGCCTACTCGAGAAAGAATTCCCTTTCAGCCGGAACCTCCAGAGCGGCCTTCAGTGCAGCCTCCTACCGGTCTCGCACCCTCACCGGCTCGCTTTAAGGAGAACCCACACTTACTCTTCTCCTTCACTGGTCTTACCACTAAATTATATTTGAGGCTAATTGTAGCATCGAATCCCAGAGATGTCAACAGTATCTTCGAGGTTAAATTTGTCCTTTTTCGTAATCCGGAAGTTGTTTTTTGATCATCCTGGCAACCTCGCGCGAACTGGTAACACCCTGAAAATCAATGCAAACTAGCCTAATGCCTTCTCTTTTGCAGAAAAATCTCTTCAAAGCATCAACACTTCTTTTTTGGGAACAGTCTTCGAGAGCCAGTTTTACTGCAGGTAGGTAATAGTCAAAGCAGAACCCTTTACACTTATATTTCCTGTAAACCTTAGCCCTGGGGAACAAATAGTAAAGCCCTTGTTCTAAAATATTCAGATTTCTTCCCAAAGGTGACCGGAAGCAAGTACCTCTTTCAGTACCCGCCTCCTTAGAGCGAACACCTGTCCCATGGAGAAGTTCTAACTCTTCGATTGCCACCATCATTTCAGGATCAGGTAAGCGCTGGAGTAGCAATTCCTTAACTGCGGTCGTCAAGTATTCGTCATGAGGCCCAATAATCTGGCGCAAAAGACTTTTCAGTTCATCCACAATAAGTTTGCACTTTTTCAGCAACTCCTCTTTCTTATCTGCCTCTACCAGGCTGATGCTGATAATCATTTCCACGAGGTCCTCTAGTTTCATCAATATTTGCTGGCTGAGAAGGTGTTCATTCGATAAGCCCATTCTTTCTTTCACCTACCACTCGATTTATTACGACTACTCCTATATAAATCTCTATTACCATCAGTAGTTTCTTATTCCCGCGATTAACAAAAAATTTAATTCGAAGCAGCTGACTGAACAATTAGCCCCCAACCAGTTCCAGGTTGGGGGCATACCCACCAGGTCAAGCACAATCACTACACCAATTTTTTCACCATCATCCAGAGATATAGTTGAAGACTTGCCCTGCAGCAGCTTTGGCATGACCAATGGTTTGAGGAATATCTTTAGGCCCTTCACATACTCCAGCTAGGAATACACCTGGCTGGTTAGTGACAACCGTTTCTTCGTCTGAACGCGGAGCAAAGAACCCGTAATTATCAAGCTGGAGTCCCAACTGTGCAGCTAATTCCTTGCTTCCCTGGGAAGGCGTGATTGCCAGAGACAAGACAATCAGGTCAAACTTTTCTTCTTTCTGGCTCCCCTCAAGGGAATCAGTATAGCGAACAGTCAGCCGCTCGTAAGGGAAGCCGTAGATCTTTGAAGGAATCCCCCTAATAAACCTAATTTTGTCCAGTTCACAGAGTTCTTTCTTAAAAGTGCTAAATCCTTTACCAAAACTCTGGAAGTCCATGTAGAAAATGCAGATTTCAGCATTTGGAAGTTCGCTACGGATAATTTTAGCCAGCTTCGCTGCATACATGCAACAAACCCGAGAGCAGTAACCGTTTCCAATAGAAAGGTCACGGCTGCCTACACACTGGATAAAACCAATTCTCTGGAGGCCTGAGCCAAAAGCTGCAGTAACACTTCCCTTTTCCTTGATCGCTTTTTCCAGTTCAAGCCCACTGACCACGTTCTTTTCGACACCATAGGCAAATTCACTTCTTTTACCCAGGTCGTAGGGATCAAATCCTGTAGCTATCACAACTGCCTGAACATCGTATTCAGTGGTTTGTTCTCCCTGGGCCACACTTACTTTATATCCTTTGCCGTTCTTGGCAACATTTCTCACTTCAGCGCCGGTTAACACCTTGATCAGCGGCTCCTGAACAACTTTATCCTTCTGCTGAAGGACGAGACAAGCTGCACAGCGGTTACACTCATTAGTTGCCTTGCAGCAGTAATCTGCTGCCCTACCTCCAATTTGTTTTTCTCTTTCTACAAGAACGACCTCCACTCCGCGCTCTGCCAGCTCCAGAGCGCAGGTCATCCCCGCAGTACCACCGCCAATAACAAGCACCTTTTTTCTATTCAAATTCTACCCCTCCAATTGCCGCGGTTTTAAAACGTTGGCCTGGGCAGAAGTCCGGCCTTTTCCACAATTGTTGGGACGATTTCTTCCCACGCCACTGCCATTATGTGAACTCCGTGTACACCTTCGATCTGCTGGCAACGCTTGATGTAGTCAACAGTGATGTTCACTGCTTCCGCTTTGGGATCTTCGGCTTTTTCAAGCCGCTGGCAAAACTCCTCAGATACAAGCATTCCCGGAACTCCAGTCTGCATATAGCGTGCCATCCGTGGAGACTTCACTGGCATTAAGCCAGCACAGATGTAAACTTGTTCATGCAACCCTTCCTTGCGAACCAAGTCCATAAACTGCTCAAACCTCTCCATGTCTAAAATGCACTGAGTCTGGACAAAGTCAGCACCAGCACGAATCTTCTTTTCCATCCTGACAACCCGGAACTCAAAAGGATCAGCAAACGGGTTTACTGCACACCCAATGAAGAATTTTGGCGCCACCTTGCATTCCTCACCACACTCAAAGCGTCCCTCGTCACGAAGCTTACGCAAGATCGAAATCAGCTGAATCGAGTCAACATCATAGACTCCTTTACAGCCTGGGTGATTTCCAAATGCTTGGTGGTCACCTGAAAGACAAAGCACATTACGAATACCGTGGGCATATGCTGCCAAAAGATCGCTTTGGATGGCCAAGCGGTTGCGGTCACGACAAACTACCTGCAAAGTAGGCTCCATTCCGTGCTTGTAAAGGAGGCGCAACGCTGCACCCCAACTTGCAAGACGGACAATTGCAGTCTGGTTATCAGTGAAGTTAATAGCATCTACTTTCCCCTTCATTCCTTCAGCATACATGTCAATGTGGTGAAAATCTGCACTCTTCGGGGGTCCAATTTCCCCAGTGCAGGCAAAGTGACCAGACGCCAAAACTTTTTCCAAATTACTTCCAGCCTTCAGGTTGTTCAGTTTGTTTTCACCTTTCAAGGGTCAGTTCCTCCCTTACCAGTGTTCTTGGTCCTTTTGCTCTCAACCAGTTTTTAGGTGGGATGATCTCCTTCAACTTATCTAACTGGCCTAATTCCTTGAGGCGGTCATAAATCAATTGCCAGCCACAAGGAACATCTTTGGAAACTTCACATTTACCGTATTGAGAACCACCACAAGGACCATTAAGGAGGTGTTTGGAACACCGAGCAATGGGACAGATACCGCCTGTCTTATCAAGGACACAGTCACCACATGCCATGCATCTTTCTTCCCATTTGCCAACATCGATGTTTGCCCCTAAAAATAGTGTGTTCACTCCAGGGAACACTGGGGTTTTGGGATATTTTTCAGCAAGGTACTGGATGCCGATACCGCAGGCAAGCGACACTACAGCTTCCACCTGAGCAATGTTATCTTCGAATTTTTCTAGATACTCGGCATCACACTGGCGCTCAACCGTCTGTTCCAGTACCTCAATAGGATTATCCTCCTTGCTTCGCGCCATCCGGATCTGGGAAGCAAGGATTCCAACTTCTTTCTCACCACCTGCCAAACAAACAGTTACACAACCGTAACACCCTGCAATCAAAATCTTCTTATAGGGTGCGACCATTTCCAAAATCTTTTCGACAGGCTTCCTTTCAGCAACGATCATCTTACCACCTTCCCAGGATTTGTTCCAAGCTGGCGAACTTTATCTGCCATAACCTTGACTGCATCATAGAATTGATTCCCTTGGTTTGCAGCTATATGGACAAACTCTACACGATCTCCCTCAATACCAATATCTTCTAGTAGCCTGCGCACTTGCTCCTTGCGCTTGATCGCGCGCTTATTTCCCCAAATATACTTACAGTTCTCTTGGTGACAACCGAATACCAAGACCCCGTCTGCACCCCGCTCAAGGGCCTTGAGCAGATAGATCACATCCACCTTTCCAGCACAGGGAACTCGCACTACTTGAAGCCTTAGTTTCTCCTGTAATTGAGAATCCAGCTTCTGGGCAAGCTCAGCCGCTAAAGCACCCGAATTTTCGCAGGCGAAAGCAACGAGTGTTGGTGGTTTCTTTGTTTTCGTAAGGATTTCTTGATCCGTATAAAGTGGTAACTGGATTGCCTTGCCTGGGCACTCAGCTGCACACGTCCCACACCTGCGACAAGCCAGAGGGTGCATCCTGGCAGCAGAGTGATACATGTTGTTCAGACTCTCATCATGGATAATTTCAATGGCTCTATGAGGACAACTGCGGTAACAAGTGAGACATACGGCACACTTTTCCGCTTCTACCTGAGGCTGCAGTGCTGCCACACGAACTCTCCCTGAGGCAAAGCGCCCCACTTCAGCGGCGACTGCTTCAACTTCTCTTTCCAGTTCAGTGCCGTGAATCGGGCCATGGCAACTTCCTACAAAGAAAATCCCCTCACGGTTGGACTTGATCGGGAGGAAGTGCACATTATCTTCTTGGAAGAATCCTCCTGGCCCTACTCTTAAATCCATGATCTCGGCCAGTTCCTGAGTAACTGGGAAAGGAACAAAATCTTCGGCAAGAACCAAGTAGTCAGAGGTTACCTCAACACTCCCAACATCGGGTAAAAATGGCTCCCGATACCGGACAGTCGCTGAAGTCGATGTCGCTTGAATTTCAAGATCATCTACATACTTCAGGAAATTAACTCCAATAGAGCGTGCCTTTTCATAGATCTGTTCTAGGTGATCTGCAGTCACTTTCATGTCAGCGTAGAATACATTAACATCAGCAGCACCTTGTTCTTTCAAGGCTACTGCCTCTTTCAAAACCGCAGCATGTGACATTAAGGAATCCTGGTCTGCTTTATCGAGAACAAAGGTAAATCTCTTCCCCGCACACTCAGGTTTAGATTTAATAAACTGTGAAAGCGATAAGACTGGCCCTCCTAATTCAACACCACCATACTTTGACTTATCGTATACAGGTTGAGCCCCCAGAGCAATGACAATAGCTCCGAACTTCTGGTCAACCACTGATCCCTTCTCTGCAATACGCACCACGAACTCTCCAGGAAAACCAGTAACTCTGAGAACCTTGGCACCAGTCTTTACAGTTAGATTGTTAACCCCTTTTACCAGATCCAAACCGTCAGTAACTTCAAGACCCCCGTCAATTAGGACTACCGGTTGCTTTTTAGAAATCACCCTAGCAGCAACTGCCCCTTCAATCCCACACCCGATCACCAGGACATCTGGAACCACTTCAAGCTCTTCGAACTTCACATCAGCCTTCATTCCAATAAGCTCGAGAGTTTCATTAACTGCAGCAATGGCATCTTCTGTAGCATCTTTCTTGACTTCACTTAAAGCAAAAAGATCGACAAAATCAACAAAGTACCTTATAATACCCTTGTTTTCGGCAGTCTCAACGATTTGCCTGTGGATCAAGGGGTCAGAACAACCCGCAACCAGCAACCGGTTCAAGGAATACTTGTCAATTTCTTTACTCAATTCCTGGAGCTCACTTGAACCACAAAGACGTTTAACTACCCTGATGTACTCAAAATCTGCTTTGCTCTGGATTACAGTCTTTACTTTGTTAAAGTCAATCTTCTTTGAAAGCTTACCATCACAGTCACAAAGATAAATGCCAACCCGTGTGTTTTTTTTGCCATTTTCACCCATCGAGTTTCCCCCTATTAACAAAGCAACTTAAAAAACCACTCCCAACAACACAGATTTCTTGCAGGCCCCTTTGGGAAGGGGCCTGCAAGCCATTGATCTTACCGTTGCCTGAAGACCTTCACCCAAGAGTCACAGTAAATAGCCCGATTCAACAACATGTCCGCAGTAGCAATCGCCTCCACTAAAGCATCGTCACAGACATCAATAATTGCTGAATCAAGCCCACAGGTAATGGCCATTACTGCATAAGTTCTGTTGATCAAAGGACGGTTAGCGCAGTTCTGGGAAACGTTGCTTAAACCCAGAGTCGTCTTCGGAGGTGGATCAGAAAGGGTCTTGATCTGACGTAAGGTTTCTAAAACTTCGGGAGCATGGTCCTGAGCTACGTTGCAGGGAAGAATCAGGGGATCGATGTAGATCATGTCATAAGGAATTCCAAACTCGTCCGCTGCCGCAACAAGCTCCATGGCGAAGGCAACCCTCTGCTCAGCGCTCTTGGGGATCCCAGACTTGTCCATTGTCAGGCAGATAATCCCTGCGCCGTACTTCTTGGCCATTGGGAAAACACGTTCGATCTTTGGCCTTTCCGCAGGGCAGGAGTTGATCAGTGCCGGCTTTTTGCAGACCTCCAATCCTGCCTCAATAGCATCATAGTTCGTCGAGTCCAAACAAAGCGGAGTATCGCAAACCTCCTGAATAACTTCAACCATCCAGCGCATAGCTTTGACGCGGTCAGTAGCTGTGGGGCCAACATTGACATCGAGCCAGTGCGCCCCGGCCTCAGTCTGCTTTATTGCCCATTCCTGGATCGGCTTGGGATCGAACTTGGCCACTGCTTCCCCAATGTCCTTAAACATCCCATTGATCCTCTCACCTATCATCTCAAAGGCCATCCCACTTACCCCCTCGAATTTATTTTAACAAACCACCCTCAACCTAGTAAGTATTGGGAACCATCAGGTCCTCAATGTGCTCTTTTATCAATTTGGCCGCTTCTGGATGTCTCAAGAGAACAATATCTGCCCCACCTTGCATCAGCGCTGCCGCGGTCATCGCTTCCCACATGATTCCTCTTGTTTTTTGGTCACCCCAGCCAGGACCAGCATCATCAGGAGCAACAGCTTCTTTAGCTCGCCAGGCCTCCTGGCCTGCCAGACAGATGATCGGGAATGCCATCATCTTGTCACCAACCAGGGCTCCGTAACGAGCTCTCTCCATGATCGAGTAGGAATACTCGATCCCATAACCGAGTCCACTGGCCAAGGGGTCGTTAATAATCTTATCTGCAGGAACACCCATATCCAGAATCATGATGTTTAACTGCTTCATAATGTTGATGTCTACAGGCGAGCGGGCGATAATGCAATGCTTGCCCATCATGCAAGCAGCAGCAATAGAGCGGTAGTTATCTTTTTCAGCAACTCCTAAGCCGATGTTTTCTCCTGCAGCAGCCTCGGCAACTGCTTGTAAGACTTCATTATCCTTTTCGTAGTTGCCGCATCCTTCAACTATCAATGGCGCTTTGGTGTTCTCCAGAATTTTCTTCACAAGTTTGGCACAATCATCCGCACTTTTAGGATTCTCTAATTCTGGGTCTGCTCCTTTAAGGGTAAGGTAAATGACCTGGGCACCGTATTCCTGCTCCAATTTCTGGGCCCAAGCAACAGGATCCTCCCAGACATCGCCAAGATAAGGCTGGAAACACTCGTGCCAGTCAGGCTTGATGTCCCAAACTTCCATAGCAATTACAGGACGTGCTGATTCACCTTCAAACTGGAGGAACGGCAATGTCGAGCTACCACCAAGTTTAACGGTATAAGCCCGTGTCCCTCCTTCCTCCTTTGTTGCTCCCAAAACTACTTCCTGAACTTTCCCTGTATACTTTTCCTTGAAAATTTCAACCGGCATCATTTACTCCCCTTTCTTTATCAAAATTTCCACTTATAGCTGTATTTCTTCAAACAACTTACGTGCAGCGCTCCAGGCCACACTTTCCTCTGGTAACTGGATCAAAGGTTTTCCTTGAAGATCGTATTCAGCAACCAGAGGATCGTAAGGAATAACACCCAAAAATTCTAATCCAGACTTTTTAAACTCCTCTTTGAGAGGCTCTGGATCATCTGTTTTGGTGATAACCAGATACGCTTTCCCTATTTTAATATTGAGGCTTTTCGCCAATTCGTAGATCCTGACAGCAGAACGCACACCTTTTGCCGTAGGATCAGATATAACCAGCATCACATCGACGTTTTCAATGGTCTGGCGACTTATGTGTTCCATCCCTGCTTCATTGTCAATCACAACATAATCGTAGTTCTTATCCATAACTTCCATTTTTCTCTTTAGCAACTCATTAGGGTAACAGTAACATCCTGGGCCCTGGGGTCCCCCCATTACCAACAGGTCGAAGGCTTCTGTCTCAATCAATGCCTTGTGGAGCATCATGTCCATATAGATCTCCTTACTCATTCCCGCCGGAACCTTGTTTTTCTTGATATCCACAAGAACACTGGAAATAGTATGAGCCACCTCTACTCCCAGTGCTTCATTGAGATTGGAATTGGGATCAGCGTCCACAGCTAGAATGCTTCCCTTTCTTTCTTCTACCAGATACCTCACCACAAAGGAAGCAACCGTTGTTTTCCCAGTGCCGCCTTTGCCTGCAACCGCTATGTGTTTGGCCACCTGCAACCACCTTTCACTAGTTTTTGGTAAGGCAATAGGGGGGATTGTAGACCCCTAAGCTGACAAAGTCTTTTTAATTAGGCCCCTAGGCGCAACTTGGCAAATGCGGTGATACCAGAAGCCTCACGCGGACCTACAATTACTTCCCAGCCAGAGAGTTCTTCCAGCTTACCCTTAATCGCAGCTACACCACCAGGGATGATGATCTTTCTGTGATTAACTTTCTGGTTGATTTCCGACTCCTTGAGCCAGGGCCCGATTTCCTCACCAACAAACTTGCCGCCAGCCCAGGCGGTGAGAACCGAAAGCCCATCAGTATCAAAGGCAATTAAGTAACTGGGCAACCTGGTTGCCTCAATTTCTGTCTGGACAGTGTAGAAGGTCAGGGAGAAGTTGGTGGTAATGTAAACCG
>DAINRC010000020.1:0-19739 GCA_036742135.1 Bacillota bacterium | reverse complement strand
TACCCTGACAAATTCACTGACGAGTTTTCCCTGACATTTTCATTGACGCTTGACATTTCTCAATGTATGATTTTTGTCCGCACCTGGGTAAGCGCGCCGATGAAACGTCTGGGAGCCGGGTAGACAATCTGTGTTTTATAGCCACCAAGGCCAACGGGCAGTTTAAGCTTTATATTTGGGACTAGCCCTTAGAATATCTCTTCTTCCGAGCTAATCAGCTTCGATATATCTTGACCTGCTCTGGCAATCGGGATAGAATGTGCAAGTAGTGGTAAATTTTTAGCCATATATTTAGGTTTTTAAGGGGAAAAACAGATAAGATGCATGAGGTTGGAGAGATTTTATCAACACTTTTTATAGTCCTTCTGGGTGTAGGTATTGGGAGGGCGCTTTCTCTCCGGTTAAATATCCCTGTCATCATAGGAGAAATTTTAGCAGGAGTCGTCATCGGTCCTTCTGTTTTAGGCTTGGTCCACGAAAGTGAATTTCTGTGGGTTTTAGCAGAATTAGGTGCGGTTTTTCTTCTGTTCACTGTAGGATTGGAGACTGACGTCCGGGAAATGATTAAGGTGGGTTTTCCCGCTGTCCTGGCCGGAACCCTGGGTGTTATTTTTCCTTTTGTTGCAGGATTTGCTATTGGGCGGCAATTGGGTGTAGGTGTTGTTGAAGCTGCGTTTTTTGGGGCGGCTTTAGTGGCCACAAGCGTAGGAATCACTTCAAAAGTTTTGCTGGAGCTTGATGCTCTCAAGGAAAGGTACAGCAGAGTCATTCTGGGAGCGGCTGTACTGGACGATATTTTAGCAATGCTCTTGCTGGCGGGGGTTTTTAGTCTTAGCAGAGGGAGCTTTGCTCTGGGGGGAATCTTGATCCCCCTTGTGATTTCTCTTTTCTTTGTAGCAATTTTTATGTTCGGCATTCCTCTTCTACTTAAGGGGTTTTTAAGTGAAAGAAGAAAGATCGAATTTGTGCAATCTCCTATTCTTCCGGTGATTACTTTTTTGTTCGGCCTCTCTGCCCTGTCTGCGTATATCGGTCTTGCGGCGATCATCGGGGCTTTCCTGGCAGGTTTAACTGTTTCCGAACTTCGGGAATACTGTCGGATTGAAGAAGAGGTGGCACCTATTTACGCCCTCTTTACACCTTTCTTTTTCGTCTTTATCGGCATTCAAGTAGATGTGAAGGTTTTTTTGCGCCCGGAAATTTTGGTTTTGATCGGATTGATTACCGTTCTTGCAATCTTCACGAAATTTTTGGGGGCCGCCGTGGGCGCTCTCCCATTAGGGAGACAGGAAGCGGGAATTGTTGGAATAGGAATGGTTCCCCGGGGGGAAGTAGGAATCCTGATAGCTGGGGTTGGACTCAGCCTAGGAGTAATTTCGAGAGACATTTTTGGTGTTGTGGTGGCAATGTCGATCCTAACCACAGTTTTCACTCCCCCGGTACTCGCTTATTTAATCAAAAGGTATCGCGAGAAACAAAACGAAGTTTTTTCTGCCTCTTAAGGTATTTCCCAAGGAAAAAGTGTAGGGCACGGAAAACCACTAACCCCTCTTTGTGATTTGGGCAAGAATATCCAAATGCCCATAGGCTAGATCGAAGCGCTCCCGGAAAACATCCAACACTTCCGCCTCATTCTCCCCGACTCCCTCTTTAAGCTCCCGACAACATTTCCTTATGTTAGTTTACTTCGGCACCCTTGCGAAAAAATGTCCTGAACACTGCTTCCTGGCAGTCCAGGGCATTAGTAGCACTTGGTGAATTACTGTCCGTCCGGCTGTGCTGTGATCAAGCTGAGACAAGCATCCTTGCTACCTCGCGAGCTTTAGCGAGGAGTTGGCTGTCAGTCTTGGCTTTCCGGGGATCGTTCGCTCCTGTGCAGATGAGAATTTCTGTGACTTCGAGTCCGAGGAGCTTTAAGTCGGAGGCAAGTGTCTCGATGTAGCCCTTGTAGGCCTCAGGCTCGGGTCTCCCCTGGGAGAAGACGAGGACTGTCTTCTTGGTGCCGAATCGCGGTTTGAAATCAGGGCCAATGATCGGGAAGAGTCTATCGAGGAAGGCCTTTGTCTGGCCGCTGACCTGACCCATGTAAATAGGTGAACCAATAATTAGCGCTCCGGCGTCCTTAAGGTCTTTGTAGACTTGCTGCATCTCGTCATCAAGAGTACAGGTGTCTGCCTGGCGGCACTTGAAGCAGCCTTGGCAAGGTTTAAAAGACATGGTGTTGAGGTGGTAGAGCTTCACCTCTGCTCCTTGCTGTTTAGCTACTTCTGCGATTTCTTCAATGATGGTGGCGGTGTTTCCTTCCTCGCGGGGACTCCCAATGAATCCGATGACCTTGGGCACAGCGCCTTTCCCTCCCTTAATATCTTTCCTTATTAGTCTCTTGCAAAACCCCAAAAGCCTTGATATATAAGGGGTTTTGTATCCTTCTAAAGCAGGGTTTCCTCCAGTTTTCACCGAAATTCTAGTAGAGAAGCCCTCTGCAGGTGAACCCTTCTTGCCCCAACACAAACAGATTTCTTTTTGCGATCTCTACAAAGATTTTGATCATTTTGATCAGGCATCAAGCAAAGACAAACTGAAAATGCTAACTGATTACGTAGACGTCGAAGAGATCATCCCCTGTATATCATACTGGCATAAGGAGAAAAATCAATTTTTGCTTATTACTGCGGGACAAGGAGAAGCGCAAAAATACACAAAAATAGACAGAAAGGAGACTTTGGCCCAAAATTTTCGCTCTAAAAAGGAGTGTGGGGTCTGCTGTTAGATATTCGCTGCGTAATAGAGGCAGTCCTTTTCTTTTTTCGGGAAATTGAGGGAGGGGTTCTTTTTTGCTATAATTTATATGGCTTGTTTTATGGTATTATTTGTGCTGAGGGGGTTAGGAGATTGCTGAAGAGAAAGCATGTCATCACAGTTGTTGCTGGAAGTTTAAAAGAACCACGCTTAACTCAAGGGTGTCGGGGAGAATGCCAAACTTCCTGTCAGTCGGCCTGTAAGACATCATGTACAGTCGGGAATCAGGGTTGCCTGACTTCACAAAAATAGATTACGATTTTAGTGCCCATCTCCATCTTTTTTCCGTGGATGGGCTCTTTTTGGCTTTTGATGTCAACAGTGGTTCTCTGCATTTGCTGGATCAGGTGGCGTGGTTCTTTTTGCAGACTCTTGCTTCTACTGGTAGTTGGGATCAAGCCTACAGAAAGGCTTCCAAGGAATTTAACGAGCAAGATGCAGCAGAAGCTGCTGAAGAACTATGGCGTCTTGGAGCAGAAGGTCTCTTGTTTACTGATGATCAGTCCTGGAGGGACTATGCTCCAAGCGGGGAACTGGGCCTTAAGGCATTGTGCTTGAACGTGGCGCATTCATGCAATATGGCTTGCAACTACTGCTTTGTCCCTTCCCAGGTGCGTGCTGAAAATGACCTCATGTCCCCAAGAGTGGTTAAGGCAGCAATTGATTTTCTCCTTCGGGAAACCCCATACAACTATCTGTCAATTGACTTTTTTGGTGGGGAACCTTTGCTTAATTTTGAGACTATCGAACTGGCGGTTAATTACGCCCTTGAAGAAGGGAGCAAGAGGGGCAAGAGGTGGAAGTTTACTTTAACAACAAATGTTCTGTTGCTCACTGAGCGGGTTTTTTCTCTGGCTAAAGAGCACAACTTCTGCATGGTTTTGAGTTGTGATGGTAGACCTGAGGTTCACGATTATTACCGAGTGACTCCCAATGGTAAGGGAACTCACGCCCAGGTTATCAGCAAGATCAAAGAGTTCCTTAACCACTGGCGTGGAGATGAGTACTACGTTCGCGGCACTTATACCCGAAGGAATTTAGATTTCTGTGAAGATGTTCTTTATCTGGCAGATATCGGGGCTGAAAGCATTTCTATTGAGCCGGTGGCATCACCACCAGGGCCTGAATATGCCTTCAGTTATGAGGATCTTCCGGTGATCCGGAAGGAGTACTTGCGGCTTGCCAGGTTACTGCGGGAAAAGGAGAAGCAAGGAAAAAAGGTTGCTTTTTATCATTTCTGTATCGACCTCCAGGGAGGACCATGTGTGGCCAAACGCCTCACTGGCTGTGGGGCTGGTTACCAGTACCTGGCAGTTACTCCAGAAGGTGAGCTTTATCCCTGTCACCAGTTTGTTGGTCATTCAGAGTGGAAAATGGGTGATGTTTGGCAGGGAATTACCTCTCCAGAGATCAGAGAAAAATTCCTTAATGCCCATGTTTACCAGAAAGAGCCTTGTAAAAAGTGTTGGGCGCGCTTCCTCTGTGGAGGGGGTTGCCATGCCCAGGCTGCTTTGATTGAAGGGGATCTGCTTCACCCTCACCCGGTTAGTTGCGAGATTGTCAAAAGCAGGCTGGAAGCGGCACTCTACTACATTGCTCTTGGGCACCAGCTGGAAAGTGGGGAAGAAAGTCTTGTTGGGAGGTCCTCATAAGGAAAAACCCGGGCCAGAAGCTCTTCGCTTCTGGCTCGAACTTTTCTGGATCTTTTTTAAGATCGGAACATTCACTCTTGGCGGCGGCTACACTATGATACCTTTAATCTACCGGGAAGTTGTCGAATGCCGCCAGTGGCTGGAGAAGAAAACTTTTTTTGGTGGTTTAGTTATTGCGCAGGCGATTCCCGGAGCCAATTTTGTAAATATGGCAGCTTTCGTGGGCTACCGTATAGGAGGCTTGTTTGGAGCAGGGGTGGCAGTTGTTGCCTCTGTTTTGCCTTCATTTCTGATCATTGCTGCTCTGGGCACGGCTTTTTTCAAGTTTGTCTCCCATCCTGCAGTTTCTGGGGCTTTTGAGGGACTGCGTGCCGGGATTATCGGTCTCCTCGTTTATGTTTTGGCAGGCTGGGGACGCCCACTTTTTGGCAAACCCAGAGGACTGCTTGTTTGTTGTTTAACTCTTTTTGGTATCCTTGTTCTGAAATGGCACCCGATTTTGGTGCTTGTCTGTGGAGGAATTCTTGGATTCTTGCTTTCACCACTTCCAGAGGAAGGGCAGGAGGAGGAAGATTTGGTGTGAATCCATCAGAGCTTTTTCTGGTGTTTATCAAGGTCGGCCTCTTCAGCTTTGGGGGTGGTTATGCAGTTGTTCCTCTGATTGCTGCCGAAGTTGTCTATCAGCAGCAGTGGCTAACAGCTTCTCAATTTGCCAACCTTATCGCCATTTCTCAGTTAACGCCGGGACCGATTATAGTCAATACAGCCACTTTGGTCGGCTGGCGGTTGGAGGGAGTTCTAGGAGCTTTTCTGGCAACGTTTGCTGTTATCTTACCAGGTACTGCCTTGATGCTGGGATTTACCCATTACTATGAGCGCTTTCAAGGAAGCTCCCTTTTTCGGCGTCTCACAGAGGGTTTTTACCCTGTGGTCGTTGCTCTGCTTGCTGCGGCGGCAGTTTTCGTTGGAAAAACTGTTGCTTTTAATTGGAAGATCTTGATGATTGTTTTCATAAGTTGGCTTTGTCTGACGAAAAAATGGCTTTCTCCTGTTTGGGTCCTTCTGGGTGCTGCCTTTTTGGGATGGTTGCTTAGTGTTGTTTAGGACAGGCGAACGCTTGTTTTCTTTACAGGAAGCCCTTCTTTGTGCTAAAATTTTGCTGGTTTCTTTGACAGGAGAGTCTGCTAGTTGGGAGAGGAAGACAGTGAAGAGGATTCAAATAAAAGGGAAACAGGCTTTTTTGTGTTGCTTGCGCCAACTTTATTTTGATAATAGGTTTGCGGTAGAGCGGTGGAAAGAAGTTGTGAGAGAATGGAGAGAAGGATGTTGGCTCTGGATTAAGGGGGATTGGCAAAACTTTTGGTCTATTTGGCAAGATTTTCGTAAAGGGAAACGGCAGGTAAACTGGTTGGGGTATTTAAGAAACCCTCGGATTCATGCTGGTTTGCTTGCCGGTTTTTTGTTACTTGGGGGAAATTTCTATCTTATGAAAAGCAGCCTTGTCTACGCTGTTTCTTATCAAGGAAAGGAGATTGCTGTTGTTGCTTCACCTAGGCAAGCAGAAAGTTTGCGGCTTCAGGTAAAAGAAAGCCTCGAAAAAAGGTTTGGGCAGGAGATTTTCTTGCCAGAACCGGTCGTCTACTATGCTTTCCTGGGGACTCTTCCCGGAATGAAGTCTAAGGACCAGTTGTTGGCAGCTTTTCAAAGCTTGCCCTGGCGAACACTGGGCGCAGAAATCCTTGTTGATGGAGAACCAATAGTGGTTGTGAAGGATATAGCAACAGCGAAAAAGGTTCTCGAGAAAATTAAAGAACAGTATAAAGCCAAGCTGGCCGAGGAGAACCTAGAAGAAGTCAGCTTTCAGGAAAGGGTAGTTTTGCGGACCAAGGAAGTTGAGGTTGAGAAGATTGCTTCGGAAGAGCAAGCTGTTGCTGCCTTGTGTCAGAGCAAGAACAAGCCCAAAACATACATCGTCAAAGAGGGAGATTCCCTCTGGTCGATTGCCAGGGCTCATGGCCTTCTGGTGGCTGATCTTTATGCTGCCAACCCGGATCTTAAGTCAGAACGTCTGCAGATTGGTCAGGAGTTGAAGTTGGCAACTGAGGAGCCAGTGCTGAGTATAGTGACAACGAGCACGGTTGTCGCAAGGGAGGCTGTTCCTTACGAAGTCAAGGTGGAGCATGACTCCAAGCTCTGGAGAGGGGAGACACGGGTTCTCCAGGCCGGAAAAAACGGAGAAGCAGAGGTCGTGTACAAAGTCACCAGGAAAAACGGGGTAATTGTGAGCAAAGAAGCTGTTTCCAAGCGTATCTTACAGCAGCCGGTTCCCAAGGTCGTAGCCCAAGGAACGCGACAGATGGTGGCGATGGCTGGGAGCTTTAGGGTTTCCCGGGGTTCCGGTTCCGGGATTCTTACATGGCCGGTGTCTGGGAGGATTTCTTCGGGGTATGGATGGAGAGGAAGAGAGTTCCATCCTGCTATTGATATCGCAGCTTCATGGGGCGCACCTGTTCGGGCTGCTGCTGGTGGTCGTGTAGTTTCTGCAGGTTGGTTTGGGGGGTATGGTTACACTGTGGTGATCGACCACGGGGACGGGCTGGCTACCTGCTATGCCCACCTTTCGGAGATCAAGGTTGGGGAAGGTGAGAGGGTAGTTCGGGGCACGGTTATTGGAAACGTCGGCAGCACTGGAAGGTCCACAGGTCCTCACCTCCACTTTGAAGTGATGGTTAACGGCGAGAAGGTAAATCCTTTGAATTACTTGCGTTAGCAAGCGACATTTTTCTGCAGTATAAATGAGTGAGGTAATGATGATGTTCCGGATTTTTCGGGAGAGGCGCAAAATGGCGCGCCTTGTTCTTTATTTCCTTGTTGGTATCCTTACTTTCGGGCTGGTGGCTACAAGTGTCGCTTGGTACCTAGAACCTGGATCATCCTCAGATGCTGTTCCCGAACCCTCTGCACGTCCTCAGGAAGAAGGTTTTTCTGATGAGCTAGATCACCTCCTGGGGCTTGTTCAGGAGTATGAAAAAATGCTCGCAGAACGACCTGATGACTTGGCAGTCCTCACCGGCTATGCCCGAGTAACAAAGGAATTGGGCGCTTATTACCTAGCTAGTGGTGAACAGGAAAAGGGGAAGGTTTATCTGGAGAAAGCTGCAAAAAATTATCAAAAGGTGCTTCTTAAGCAAGAAAGTGACGATTTGCGCCTGGAGTTGGCCGAGGTCTTCCAGTTGCTAGAGGAGTATGAGAAAGCAGAAAGAGAGATCGATGCTGTTTTAGCAAAACAGCCCGAAAACCTGGAGGCAAAGATTAGGAAAGGATTTTTGAAAGAGGCAGAAGAAGATTGGGAAGCTGCCTTAAAGATTTGGTCGGAACTTGAAAAAGTCGAGGGGGAACCAGAGGTCCGCAGTTTCGCTGAGGCCAGAAAACAATACATCAAGGATAAAATAGAATCTTCTTGAGGGTTTTGTTGACCTGCAGTCTGATTTTAGGGATTTGTTGGGGGCTGACTGCAGGTTTTTTTATTTTTTTGTATAATGATGAAGAAAAGGTGGTATTATTTTTCATGACTGAGATCAGGAAATTCCTGTTTGCAAAAACTAACCCTGGAATTTATTTTTTCGATCAACAGCCTGCTTTATTTTGTTGGTTTTGGGGAGGACTAATTAACGATGAAGTTTCTGGTGAATGGTGGGCGAAGGCTTCAAGGAAAAGTTCGCATCAGCGGGGCCAAAAACGCTGCCCTTGTTTTGATCGCTGCTAGTGTAATGGCAGGTGATGATGTTGTTCTGGATAATGTTCCCCGGATCGCTGATGTGGAAACCCAGTTGCAAATTGTTCAAGCACTTGGTGGTCGCTTTCTTTGGGAAGGAGAAAACATCGTAAGGATCTCCTGGCCTGAAGAGATAGAGACGAGAACCCCTTTTCACCTGGCAAAAAAGCTCCGGGCATCTAACCTGTTTTTGGGGTCGCTTTTAGCCAGGGCAGGAAGGGCAGAGATTCCCCTTCCTGGTGGATGTAATATTGGCTCCAGGCCGATGGACCTTCATCTAAAAGGACTGCAGGCACTTGGCTTTGAGGTGAAACTGGAACATGGTTTCATCAAGGCGTGGAGCAAAAAACCTACCGGAAACAGGATTTACCTGGACTTTCCTAGTGTGGGGGCAACTGAAAACATTATGATGGCCGCTGCTGGGATTCCTGATGTTACCGTGATTGAGAATGCTGCCAAGGAACCGGAAATTGTTAACCTTGCCGGTTTCTTGACCGCTTTGGGGGTGAAAGTGCGGGGGGTAGGAACCGATATCATCAGGATAGAGGGTGTTAAAGAGAGGGGGGGAGCGCGGTGTAGTGTAATTCCTGACCGTATTGAAGCAGGAACCTACATGATTGCTGCCGGGATCACCGGGGGAGAGGTGACTCTCGAGAATGTGATCATTACTCACCTCCACCCTGTGATCGCCAAACTCGAAGAGGCGGGATTGAGGATTGTTCCTGGTGAAGATAATCTCACCGTAGCCTCAAGTGGTGAGCTTAAGGCAACAGACATCAAGACACTTCCCTATCCAGGCTTTCCAACAGATTTGCAATCCCCAATGATGGCCCTCCTTTCTGTGGCCAAGGGAACCAGCACGATTGTGGAAAACGTTTTCGAGAACCGATTCCAGGTTGCTGATGAATTAAAGAGAATGGGAGCCCAAATTAAGGTTAAAGGCCAGACAGCGATTGTTGAGGGAGTGGAAAGGCTTTACGGCGCCCAGGTCAAGGCTACCGATCTCCGTGCCGGTGCGGCCTTAATTGTTGCTGGTCTTGCTGCCGAGGGAGAAACAGAGATCTGTCATGGGGAGTTAATTGCTCGGGGCTATGAAAAGATCGAGAAAAAGCTTCAAGAACTGGGGGCCTGTATCAGAGTCATCTGAGGGGTGTGAGATTTTTAGGGGGGAGAAAGGTGATTTGCACAAAAGTAATTAAGTTTTGCCTTCCCGGTCTGGAACTCTCCCTAGAAATTGTGAGTAATACCGAAGAATTGATTACCGATCCCACTGATGATGACCAAATCCCTTATTGGGCGGAATTGTGGCCTGCTGCGAGGGGTTTAGCGCAATACATCTGGGAATCGGTGGATTTCCAGGGGCAAACTGTCCTGGAGTTGGGGGCAGGTCTTGGCTTACCAGGTCTGGTTGCCGCCCTCAAGGGCGGTCAAGTGACTCTCAGCGATTATAAGGAAAGCGCCTTAGAAATTGCTGCAAGAAATGCTGCTAGGAACAATATCGAAAACGTTAGGTGCCTCCTCGCTGACTGGCGGGATTTCCAAGTTGAGGAAAAATTCGACTGGATTATCGGATCAGATGTGCTTTATAATCCTTCATTAAACCCCTATGTAGCGACCATTCTGGAAAACAACTTGCAGCCTGGCGGGCAATTGATTTTTTCCCATCCAGGGCGAAAGGTTACTCAGGAGTTTTTGCGGGAATTGGTGGAAAGGAAAGGGATGGTGGAGAAGAAAGATTATATTCCGGTTACAGTTGACCATCCAGTACTTCCCTGTTACGAGATCGAAATCCATCATCTGATTTCTCCAACTTGATAATCTCTCCAGTTGGGGGCAGGAGTTGGTGGCATGTTGATCCAGGTGATTGCTGTTGGGAAGCTGAAAGAGCCGTTCTATCAAGCTGCCCAAGAGGAGTACTGCAAAAGGCTGAAAGTCTACACCAACCTCTTCGTAGAAGAAGTCGCAGAGGAGAAGCTTCCCCCTGATAGCGGGGTTCAGGTGCTCCAAAAGGTGCGCCAGCGCGAAGGGGAGCGTCTTTTAAAAAGGCTTAAACCTCACGCCAAGTGTATTGCTCTAGACCCGTGTGGCAAGATGTTTAGTTCCGAAGAGTTTGCTGGCTGGCTTGGTGAGCAGATCAGTATCGGAGTCAATCTGCTTTCCTTCCTTATTGGTGGAACCGTTGGGCTGCCTACTTGTGTTCTCGAAAAAGCCGACCTTGTTTGGTCATTGTCCCGTCTGACTTTCCCCCACCAACTGGCAAGAGTGATTTTGTTGGAACAGTTGTACCGCGCTTTTAAGATCCTGCGGAATGAACCTTATCACTACTAAGAAGGCTTCTTATTGACCAGGGCTGGTGTTGTTTGGCTTAAGCTTTCCTCTCTTGGGAGGTTTGAAGAAGGTGCAGAAGAAGGCTTATTTTGGTGTTGAAGGGTTAGACCGGTTAATCCCTCAAGGGATGAGTTATGGCTCTCAGGTCATGGTTCACGGGGATACTGGAGTAGGGAAAACAGTCCTTGCAGCTGAATTCATTAAAGAGGGTTTGCGGTGTGGGGATACCTGCATCTACGTTTCCTGTGATGAACCACCTGAGGTAATGCGCAGTTATTTGCGGAGGTTTAAAGTGGGGACCCGGGCTTATGACGAGGCTGGCCGCTTAGTTTTTGTCGATGCTTATGAAGAGGAGACAACCAGGGAGAAGTACCATTTTTCCGAACGGAATAGTTTGGAAAAGTATTTTGACCTTGAGAAAGAGCTTATCGAAAAGCTTCAGAGCAAGAACAAGCAGATTCGCCTTGTCGTTGATAGCTTGAGCACAATGTTTACTCTCTTTGACGAGGCAGATGTTCTTGAGTTCCACCGGAGTAGGCTGAAGTTCTTAAGGAAGATTGGGGTGCTTGCACTCGATATTTTTGTCGATGGGGTGCTTAGTGACCGGGTGATGACTGTTGTCAGCCACTTTTACCATGTGATCTTGAAAATGAAGTTCGGGGGCTCAGGAGTTTATCCGGTGCGTTTGCTGCAGATCGGAAAGCTGCGCAGTGGCAAGTTTACCTCTATGCCTTATATGTTCTGGATTAGTCCCATCTTTGGCATCCTTGTGGTGACGGAGTCTGGGGGTGAGGAAATTGGATGAAGGCATCGAAATCTACAGGAAGGTTCTCAACTATCTTTATTTGACCCTAAGCAAAACAGTCGCGGCGATACCTTTTAGTGGCAAGTACTGGCTGGAAGAGGTCACACGTGGTGTTGGTGAACGGGTTCTGGATGACTACGGGGCGAAGTTGAAAATTACCAGCAGGCGTCCTGTCGACATTTGCCGCGCCTACTTAAAAATGCTGGATAAGGAGGGTTTCCTCAGGGCGAGTGCCTACCAATTGGAAGAAGAAGGAGACAATATTCTGGTAACCTTGAACAGGAGCCGCTGTGTTTACCAAGATTTTTGCCGCGGTGCTGAAAAGGAAGGCCTGTTTTTCTATTGTCCTCGGGTGGGGGCACTTCAGGCAGCCCTGCAACGGGTTCTGGGTGTCGAATACTCTAGTGCTGTCGAGATTGATCCGGAAACTGATACCTGCCACTGCCGCGTCTTTCCCGCGAAGCGCCTGAAAACAGAGGTCGTCACCAGGGAGGGTGATCTTTTGAAGATCGCTGGGGAAAGGGCCATCCTTCTGCCGAAAGAAACTTATTCCTCAATCCTGGTAGCGATCAGGGAGCACGCACCTCACATCCTGAAAACTGTTCTTTACGACTCCGGTTACCGCTCAGCCTTAACTCTCGCCCAGCAAGCAAAAGAGTATTACAGTGATCCCAAGGAAGCACTTGAAGCTGTGTTCGAGGAGCTCCGCAATGATGGTTGGGGGCGGGTAGAACTTGTCACCCTTGACCTGGGAATTGGCCATGCAGTAGTCAGGTGTTATAATTCTTTCGAAGCGGCTACTGTGAAAAGATACGGGCAACTTTACCGAACTCCTCGCGTTGTTTGTGACTTACTGCGGGGAATGCTTTCTGCCTCTTTGAGCATTATTCTGGAGAAACCCATTCTCTGTGAAGAGATGAAGTGTGAGGCCCTTGATGGAGAGTTTTGCGAATTCCACGCCTTTCCTGAAGAGGTGGAAGAAGGAGTGGCGTAGTCTCTCCAGACAGCTTTCCAGAAAACAGAAGAGCTCCGGCAACCGCAGAAAAGCGGCCACCGCAGGATCAGGAGCCAGAGGAGGGGCTTCCTGCACAAGCTCTCGACTTGGCTGGCGAAAACCAAGCCGGTCATAGTAGTCGAACGGTTAATCAGAACGTATTTTGGGGAGCGATAGGAGATGGTGTCGTCAGGATAGTGGTGCTTGAGGCAGGTTAAGGTGAGCTCCAGTGAAGCACCAGCAATAAACTTCTCCAAAAAGCTGTTGCATAAAAGCCCTTTTGTGCCGGATAATAGGGTAGTGAGCACAAAATTTGCGACTAAAAAGGTGTTCGTGATGGGAGTTTTGGAGAGGATCAAAAACGGGATCTGTCAGGATCTTCGCGCAGCAGCGCAAGAGGCGAAATTGCAGGGAAAAATTGAATATGATGAGTTACCTTCTTTTGTTCTTGAGGTTCCCCGGGAGAAGGTGCATGGGGATTTTGCCACCAATTTAGCAATGCTCCTGGCGAAGGACGCTGGACAACCTCCCCGCAAAATCGCTGAGGCCATTGTCCAGTTTTTTCCTGTAGGGAGAAACTGGGTGCACAAAGTGGAAGTGGCCGGTCCCGGTTTCATCAACTTTTTCCTCGACCCTTCCTGGCTTTATCAGGTTTTACCCGAGGTTGAAGAGAAAGGGGACAAATACGGCTGTTCCCAGATGGGTAAAGGCAAAAAGGTGCAGGTGGAGTTTGTCAGTGCGAACCCCACAGGCCTTCTTCACATGGGGAACGCTCGGGGTGCAGCCCTTGGAGACACTTTGGCGAATATCCTTGCTGCTGTAGGTTATGACGTCACGAGGGAGTTTTATATTAATGATGCCGGAAACCAGATCGAAGCGTTCGGACGCTCTCTAGAAGCGCGCTATCTGCAGCTTTTAGGTCAGGATGTTCCTTTTCCTGAGGACGGGTACCCTGGCGAGGACCTTGTTGAGTGTATGAGAAATTTGATCAATGAGGTTGGGGATAAGTATTTGAAGGTTGAGCCTCAACTGCGCCGGGAACACCTCATCAGGTATGCCCTGAAGGAAAAACTGCAGCAGATGGAGAAGGATCTCGCTGACTTCGGGGTGATTTATGATGTCTGGTTTTCGGAGCAGTCTCTTCATGATTCCGGAGCAATTGAAGAAGTATTGAAAGAGCTGGAAGAAAAAGGTTGTCTTTACGAAAAAGATGGTGCTTTGTGGTTTCGGGCAAGCCTATTTGGGGAGGAAAAAGACGAAGTTCTCGTCCGCAGCAACGGTGTGCCCACCTATTTTGCTGCCGATATCGCCTACCACAAGAACAAGTTTGAGCGTGGTTTTGACCAGGTGATCAACATTTGGGGAGCTGACCACCAAGGTCATGTCTCCCGACTAAAAGGTGCTCTCAAGGCTCTTGGTTATGATCCCAACCGGCTTCAGGTTATCATTATGCAGCTGGTGCGCCTGTTTCGCGGTGGGGAGCTCGTCAGGATGTCCAAGCGCTCCGGAGAGTATATCACCCTGCGGGATCTTCTTGAAGAAGTAGGCAGAGATGCTGCCCGCTTCTTCTTCGTGATGCGGAGTGCTGACAGCCACTTGGATTTCGACATGGATCTGGCCAAAAAACATTCCGAAGAAAATCCTGTTTACTACGTCCAGTACGCTCATGCCAGGATCTGCAGTATCTTGCGCCAGGTAAAAGGTGAGCTTCCTCGTGCTGGTGAGGTTTCTCTGGAAGTTCTTCAGGAGCCTCCAGAGCTTGAGCTCATCAGAAAGATCGCTGATTATCCAGGGGAGGTTATTTTTGCAGCAACTCACCTCGAGCCCCATCGCCTTGCTCACTATGCGTATGAACTAGCGACCCTTTTTCACGGGTTTTATACAACCTGCCGCGTCCTAACTGAGGACCCTGATCTCCGGAGAGCACGTCTTGTTCTCGTCAATGCCACTAGGATTACCTTGCGGAATGTTCTCAGCCTGTTAGGGGTTTCTGCACCTGAGAAGATGTAGATGATACCAGTTGTAAAGGAGGACAAGGTATGGTTAGTGGAGAGGGATGGAGAGAAAAAGAAGAAATCCTTGATTATGTGTATCAATTGCTGAAAGACAACGGTCATCCTCTTCACTATTCCGTTTTAATGGAGGAAGTGTGGTCTCGCTTTCCTCTTCCCGAAGGGAAGGACCTGGTTGAAGCGAAGACAATGTTTTATACCTGGATCAATCTCGATTCTCGTTTTGCCTACATGGGTCAGGGGCAGTGGGGGTTACGGGTCTGGACACCACAGAAAGGCTCTCGCAGAGTGCCTTTGCTAACCTTGATGCATAGGACACTGGACTATAACAACGGCTTTCAGCCACGCATCACCGATCGCGAGCGGTTGCGGGAAGATGCTTTTGCTGCTGATGATAGCCTCCTGGGGCAGGAAAGTGATGCAGATGAGCGTGAGGAGTTCTTCTTAGACTTTGATGAAGATTGAGTTGGGGGGTTGACCATGAGGGTCCGCGGGTATGGGCATGCCTGCTTTTGCTGTGAAGGTGAGGAAGTGCGCTTGCTTACAGATCCCGTCGGTAAAGAGGTGGGCTACTCAATACCCCAGGAAACGGTGGACATAGTTACCGTGAGTCACGACCACTACGATCACAATGCTGTTAACTTGGTTCCTGGTAGACCGGTGGTTGTCAGGGAACCTGGGGAGCGTGAAGTAAAGGGGATTCCTATTAAAGGGGTTTCGGTTTTTCATGATGAAGTCAGGGGAGCAAAAAGAGGAAGAAACATCATCTTTGTGTGGGAAATGGAAGGGCTTCGCCTCTGCCACCTGGGTGACTTGGGTCACATCTTGGAGCCACTCACAGTTGCGGAAATCGGCAAAGTTGACCTCCTCTTTATCCCTGTAGGTGGTGTTTATACCATTGACGCTAAAACAGCCACAAAGGTCGTGGAGCAGTTGCAGCCCCGGCTGGTAGTGCCTATGCATTACAAGACTCCGGCATTGACCTTTGAACTGGCGCCAGTTGACGAGTTTTTGCGCTATTACGAAAAGGTTCGTCGAGAAAAAGTTCTTATCTGCGATAAGGAAAGCCTACCAGAGGACCAAGAAATTGTTGTTCTCGATTACCAGCCCTGATTTTTTGCTGTTTGTTGCCTGCTAAATTTGGTATTTTAGAAGAACCGGTGAAAAGAGGGGAGAGGATTTGTCGAAGTTTATTTTTGTAACTGGTGGAGTTGTTTCTTCACTTGGAAAAGGAATTACTGCAGCCTCCCTGGGTCGGCTTCTTAAAAGCCGCGGGTTTAAGGTTTCTATTCAAAAGTGTGATCCCTACATTAATGTGGATGCGGGGACAATGAGTCCCTACCAGCACGGGGAGGTTTTTGTCACTGATGATGGGGCAGAGACAGACCTCGACTTAGGGCACTATGAGCGCTTTATCGATACCAATCTGACCAGGCACAGTAACATTACCGCGGGCCTGGTCTACTGGACAGTGGTCCGCAAGGAGAGGCGTGGTGATTTTTTGGGGGGGACGGTTCAAGTCATTCCTCACGTTACCAATGAGATTAAGGAAATGATCCAGCGAGTTGCTGTTGAGGAGAAACCCGATATTGTGATCACGGAGATCGGAGGAACAGTGGGAGATATTGAGTCACTCCCGTTTTTGGAAGCGATTCGCCAGTTAAAAACAGATGTGGGCCGTGACCGTGTTCTTTATATCCATGTAACTCTTGTCCCCTACCTTAATGCGGCAAGAGAACTGAAGACTAAACCCACCCAGCACAGTGTCAAGGAGTTGAGAAGTATCGGGATTCAGCCTGACATCATCGTCTGCCGCTCAGAGCGTCCTTTGACGCGGGAAGTTAAGGATAAAATTGCGCTTTTCTGTGATATTGGGAGGGAGGCGGTAATCGAGGCTGTTGATGCTGCCTCAATTTACGAAGTTCCCTTGAAGCTGGAGCAGGAAGGCCTCGCGGAGATCGTCATCGAGAAGTTGGGGCTGCCTAAGAGGGATCCTGATCTCCGGGAATGGCAGGAGCTTGTGGAGATTTGCCTCAACCCCGAGAAACGGGTGAAAATTGCTGTTGTGGGAAAGTACGTTGACCTTAAGGATGCCTACTTGAGCCTCAGTGAAGCCCTCTGCCATGGGGGAATTGCCCATAATGCCGCGGTCGAGATCAAATGGGTAGATGCGGAGCAGGTTGAGCACGGAGACCTGGAGGAGATCTTTAGTGGAGTTTCTGGGGTCCTTGTCCCTGGTGGTTTTGGGAGTCGGGGTGTTGCTGGAAAAATCAGAGCAATTAATTATGCCCGAACCAGGGGGGTTCCCTTTTTTGGCATCTGTATGGGAATGCAGTGTGCGGTAATCGAGTTTGCCAGAAACGTCTGTGGGCTGCAAGCTGCCAACAGCACCGAGTTTGAACCCGAGACCCCTTACCCGGTAATTGATCTCCTTCCCGAACAGCGAGATATTGAAAATTTAGGAGGAACAATGCGGTTGGGATCATATCCTTGCAAGCTGCTTCCAGGCTCCCGGGCCGCCCAGGCCTATGGGGTTGAAGAGGTCAGCGAACGCCACCGCCACCGCTACGAGTTTAACAACAAATTCCGGGACCTTCTCGAGGAAAAAGGCCTCAAAATTACGGGGACTTCTCCTGACGGGGTGCTGGTAGAGGTTGTGGAAATTCCCGACCATCCGTGGTTTTTAGCGTGCCAGTTTCATCCTGAGTTTAAGTCACGCCCGACGCGGCCCCATCCGCTGTTCCGTGCTTTTGTTGGCGCTGCTCTCACCTATCAGGAAAAGATGTTGACCCAGGTGAGGAGGTAAAGTTTTTTGTATCAACTTCACTTGATTGAAGAAAAGGACAAGGATTTATTTAACAACTTTATCAGTTCTTCTCCCAAACCGCACTTTCTCCAGACTTACGAATGGGGTGAACTGAAAAAAAGGACTGGGTGGAAGCCCCTTAGGGTCTTGGTTACCAGAAGTGGGGAGCCGATTGCTGCGGTTTCTCTCCTGAAGCGCTCGCTTCCTGCTTTCCAGCGCACGATTTTTTATGCTCCCCGTGGCCCTGTGTTTGGAGAAAATTGTGATCCCGAAGGGGAAGATTTCTTCTGGAATGAGGTGAAAAAACTTGCCAGGCGTCACAAAGCGATCTTTTTGAAGATCGATCCCGACATTCCAGTTACTAATCAGGAATACCGTTTGAACCTGGAGAGGCGTGGTTTTCTTCCTCAGGGAACAAGAGAAGGCTTTGGTGGAGTGCAGCCGCGGTTTGTCTTCAGGTTGGACTTGAGTCCCTCAGAAGACGAACTCCTGGCAGCCATGCACAGCAAAACCAGATACAATATTCGTCTGGCGATGCGTCGGGGTGTGCGGGTGCGCTTTGCCGAGAGCAAGGACGAACTTAAAGTTTTTTACCAACTTCTGCAGGAAACTGCCAGGCGGGATCGCTTTTTAATCCGGTCTTATGAGTATTTCGAGGATATTTGGAATCTCTTTGTGGTTCCCGGAAAGGCTCGAGTCTTTCTGGCCGAGTATCAAGGAGAGATCATTGCTGGGGCACTGGCCTTCCACTGCGGAGACCGGGCCTGGTACCTTTATGGTGCTTCGGGAAACAAGCACCGCAATGTCATGCCCAACCACCTCCTTCAGTGGGAGATGATTCGCTGGGCGCGTTCCCTTGGTTGTAAGGTATACGATTTTCGCGGAGTTCCCGGTGACGATAATCCCGAAAATCCTCTTCACGGGCTCTACAGATTCAAAAAAGGTTTTGGAGCTGAGTTCACGGAGTTTATCGGGGAATACGATCTGGTTTTTTCTCCTTTTTGGTATTTCCTTTGGAAGAAGGTTCTGCCGCTCTATCGGAGGGTTGTCCACGGTCGCCTTCAGGAACACTCGTTTTCAGGTGATTAAGATGTGTGATTCCCAGAGCAGCAAAACCCGCTGGGTCAGGGTTGACTTAGGTGCCATTGCACATAACGTGACCCAAGTAAGCCGATTGCTGGAGCCTAGAGTCAAGCTTTTGGCAGTAGTCAAGGCAGATGGCTATGGTCACGGAGCAGTCCAGGTGGCCAGAGTTGCCCTTGCCCATGGTGCCTCCATGTTAGGGGTAACTCATCCCGAAGAAGGGATCATCCTTCGGGAGTCAGGAATCACTGCCCCGATCTTGGTTTTTCGCCCTTTGCTACCCGGAGAGGAAGAAGTTGTTCTTGAATACCGGTTAACTCCTTCTTTGTCTAGCTTCGAGCAAGCAAAGCTTCTTGCCGCAGCAGCGCAGCGCCGAGATTCCCAGGTGGCTGTGCACTGGAAGATCGAGACGGGGATGGGGCGGACGGGGTTTACGCCAGCATCGTTTCGAAATTGTCTTGATCGTCTTCTTGCTCTTCCAGGTCTTATTTGGGAAGGAATTTACACCCATTTTGCTGCTGCTGCCGGTGACCGGGAATTCACCTATCACCAGTTTCGACAGTTTGCTGATCTCCTGCAGTCCCTCGAAAGCAAGGGGATTAAATTTCCACTGCGCCATGTATGCAATAGTGCGGCAACACTGCTTTATCCAGAGATGCACCTGGACATGGTGAGGGTAGGGACCTTGCTTTACGGGCAGTTTCCCGCAGGGATCAAGAAGGCTCCTATAGAACTTGAAGACACCTGGTCGTTCTGGACACGGGTGATTCACCTCCAGCAGGTGCCTCGGGGGAGCACAGTGGGGTATGGCAGAACATATCGGGTTTCTCGGGACACTGTTTTAGCAGTTCTTCCCGTTGGTTACCATGATGGTTTTGGTGTGGATGTGTTTCCTCGCCCTGCAGGTTTGCTTGACCTGGCGAAATTGCTCGTAAAAATTGCCGGGTCTTATTTTGGACTTCCCTGGGGTTATGCTCACGTGCAGATTAATGGTAAGTCTGCGCCAGTTGTCGGAAGGGTAGGAATGGAGCTCACTTGTGTTGATGTGAGCCTCATACCTGGGGTAAGTGTGGGGACACCAGTGTTGCTTCCCGCTCGGAGAGCTGTTCTCAGTGAAAAAATCCCTCGTGTTTACGAAGGATTAGAGGCTGTAAGGAGGAATTCTTCCTGAAAAAGATCAAAAAATTTTTATAAAAGGATTTGTTTTCTATGGTGAAGAATAACAAAAGCTAAAAATCCAAAGAAATTAAGGAGGTAGTTCAAGCTATGCTTGTGGCAACAGATGTTGCAGTTGCTCTTCGTTGCCCCAACTGCGGCAGAATCAAGCTTCACGGGCTTTCCCTGTTTGCCTTTTCCGCCCAGAAAACAGTCAGGTTGACCTGTACTTGTGGCACACCTTTGCTGGTGATCAGTACCAAGGACCGGCGAGTTTTTTTATATTCAGTTGGACTGCATTATGTGTGAAGGCAGACACCTCTTCCAACA
>DAINRC010000019.1:0-20008 GCA_036742135.1 Bacillota bacterium | reverse complement strand
GATTTTACCCTGACAATATCACAGACGGATCACAATAGAGCCTAAAAATTGTTGCAGAGAGAGGAGCAGTTTGTTATAATTCTAATAGTGTTGGGAGAATCGGACGGTTTCGTGAAGGAGTGAAAGAGTGGGTTGGAACCCACTCTTTCAAATTTGTGAGTTCATTTTTTGGGGGGTTACTTTATTGAAAGCAAGTCATATTTGTGAAACTGTTACCGAGGTTCTACAACCTTTTCTGCAGGATCAGCAACTGGAGCTTGTTGACGTCGAGTATAAAAAGGAAGGTCGGAAGTGGTTTCTGCGGGTATTCATTGATAAACCAGGCGGTGTCCAGATTAGTGACTGTGAGGTTGTGAGTGAATTCTTGAGCCTGAGGCTAGATGCTCTTGACCTCATCCCTCATCACTATATTCTTGAGGTTTCCTCACCTGGTGTCGAGAGACCGCTGAAAAAACCGCAGGATTTTGTAAGGTTTAAGGGGTCTCGGGTTTTTGTGAAGACATTTACATCTGTTGAGGGTCGGAAACATTTTGAAGGCACCTTGGTTGATTTTCTCGATAACCAGGTGGTTTTGGAAACAGAGACGGGAAGAATAAGTCTTCCGTATGAACTCATTGCCCAAGCGCGGCTGAAAGTGTTTTCTTGAGGAGGAAACAGGAAAGGGGTGAAAAGAGCTTGAATTCAGAGTTTATCAGTGCGTTAAGGGAAATTGAGAAAGAAAAAGGAATTGGAATGGATACTCTTATAGAGGCAATTGAAGCAGCACTCCTTTCTGCCTACAGAAAGAACTTTGGAAGTGCTCAGAATGCTCACGTAGAAATCAACCGCGAGACTGGTGAGATCAGGGTATTTGCTAGGAAAACGGTTGTCGAGGAAGTAAAAGATCCAAGGAGCGAAATTTCTCTGGATGATGCCCGTGCTCTTGATTCCCGGGTGGAACTTGGGGATAAGATCGACGTTGAGGTTACACCTCAAGATTTTGGAAGGATTGCGGCTCAAACTGCCAAACAAGTTGTTGTCCAAAGGATCAGGGAAGCAGAAAGAGGGGTTATCTACGAAGAGTTTGTCAACAAAGAAGGAGATATTGTTACTGGTATCGTCCGGCGCCAGGAAGGAAAAATTGTTTTCATCGATCTCGGACGGACAGAAGCCATTCTTGCTCCTTCGGAACAAATTCCTACAGAAAAATATGTTCGTGGTGAAAGGATCAAGGCATATGTTGTTGAGGTCAGAAAAACAACGAAAGGTCCTTTAATCCTTGTTTCTCGAACTCACCCGGGGCTGCTTAAGCGCTTGTTGGAACTCGAGGTTCCTGAGATTTACGAGGGTGTTGTCGAATTAAAAGCTATTGCCCGCGAGCCAGGTGTGCGTTCCAAGATTGCTGTGCACTCACGGGACGAAAATGTTGATCCTGTTGGTGCCTGTGTTGGCCCCAAGGGTATGCGTATTCAAGCTGTGGTCAATGAACTTAATGGGGAAAAGATAGATGTGATCAAGTGGGATAGTGACCCACGGGTTTTTATTTCCAATGCCCTTAGTCCAGCAAAGGTAATTGCTGTGGAGGTTGACGAAAACGAAAAAGCAGCAAGGGTTATTGTTCCTGATTACCAATTGTCTCTGGCAATCGGCAAAGAAGGGCAGAACGCTCGTTTGGCGGCGAAACTCACTGGCTGGAAGATCGACATCAAGAGCGAATCCCAAGTTGCTGATCAAGAGACTATTGGTTCTTAAGGTTTGAAATCCTAAATGGGGTGGAAATTTCCGATGGTTAAGGTCAAAAAGATTCCGCAACGGATTTGTGTAGGGTGCAGGCAAACACGAGAAAAGAGGGAAATGCTCCGGATTGTCCGCACTCCTGATTACCAGGTGGTTATTGACCCCACGGGAAAACGATCTGGGAGGGGCGCCTATATCTGCAAAGATCCCAAGTGTTTTGAAACTGCTCTGAAGCAGGGTCAGCTTCAACGTGCCTTGAAGGTAGAGATTCCTGAGGACCTTATTGAGGAACTGCGTAGAATAATTACTCAAGAATCTAAAAGATTTCTGAAATGGGGGTGAGCAGATGGCCAAAATTCGCGTTTATGAGTTGGCACGAGAGCTAGAAATAAACAGTAAGGAACTCTTGGTCACACTTCACCAAATGGGCTTGAGTGCCAAAAATCATATGAGCACTCTGGATGATGAGGAAGTTAGGAAAGTCAAGGAGGTTTTTACTAGCAAGCGTAAAAAGGAAAAGCCAAAGTTTCGATATAAGGAAGATGAAGAACTCAGGAAAGTGAGTAAAAAAGAGAAGAAAGAGAGAGCGAAAAAGCCACCTATCTCTCATGATGAGGAGCACACCGAAGATGAGGATTATATCCAGCGTCTTCATGCCCAAAGAGAAGAACTCCGCCGCTCACAAGAGGAAGCCCAGAGAAAGCTTTTCTCTAAAGTTGTGGAAATCTCCACGAAAGGCCGACGTAAAAAGCGCAAGCATTCCAGTCGCGCTGCCAGGGAAACTGCTGTTCCTGAGAAAATCACCATCGGCGAAAAAGTTGTTGTCCAAGAGTTAGCAGAGCTGTTAAATGTCGAGCCAAGTGAGGTCATCAAGAAGTTGATCGAGATCGGGGTTATGGCTTCTCTCAATCAGGAAATTGATGGCGAGACCGCGGCCCTTGTTGCTGCAGAATTTGGTGCTGAGGCGGAGATTAGGTCGGAAACAAAGGAACTGGAGGCCTTGATCGCCGATACCCCAGACGCTCCTGAAGACCTTGAGCCTAGACCTCCGGTAATTACGGTGATGGGTCACGTTGACCACGGGAAAACCTCGCTTCTTGATGCTATCAGGAAGACCAATGTTGCTGCTACTGAGGCTGGGGGCATCACGCAGCACATCGGCGCCTACCAGGTTGATGTTAAAGGGAAGAAGATTACTTTTTTAGATACACCTGGACATGAAGCCTTTACGGCGATGCGTGCTCGGGGTGCCCAGGTGACTGATATAGCTGTTCTGGTGGTAGCTGCAGATGATGGGGTGATGCCTCAGACTGTAGAGGCAATTAACCACGCTCGTGCAGCTGGGGTTCCCATTGTTGTGGCCATCAACAAGATTGACAAACCTCAAGCGAATCCTACCAGGGTGATGCAGCAACTGACCGAACACGGACTTGTTCCTGAGGAGTGGGGAGGAGACACAATTTGTGTCCCTGTTTCTGCTGTTACCAGAGAAGGATTAGACCAGCTTCTGGAAATGCTGCTTTTGGTGGCCGAGATGGAGGAGTTGAAGGCAAACCCCCATCGTCCGGCACGAGGGACGGTCATTGAGGCCAAACTGGATAAAGGAAGGGGCCCTGTGGCTACAGTTCTTGTTCAAAAGGGAACACTTCGTGTTGGGGATTACGTGATTGCAGGAACAACTCACGGACGCGTCAGGGCGATGATGGACTTTCGGGGTCAAAGAGTTAAGGAGGCTACTCCGTCAACCCCGGTAGAGATTTTAGGTCTTTCTGATGTTCCTAATGCTGGTGATGCTTTTTGCGTTGTCGAGGACGAAAAACTCGCCAGAGAAATCGTTGAAAAGAGAATTGAGGAAGAGCGTCAGCGTAAAATTGCTGCTCCGAGCACTACTCTCGAGGACCTCTTCAAGAAGATTCAGGAAGGTGAAGTAAAAGAGCTGAACTTGATTGTGAAAGCTGATGTTCAGGGAACTGTTGAGGCCTTAATCCAAGCTCTGAATAAGTTAAGTACTCCGGAGGTCCGGGTCAATATCATCCATTCAGGGGTTGGTGCTATTACGGAAACTGATGTCATGCTTGCCAGTGCCTCTAAAGGGCTTATCATTGGATTTAACGTGCGCCCTGATGCTAATGCTCGAAAGGCTGCTGAGGCTCAGAAGGTGGAGATCCGGCTCTATCGGGTTATCTATGATGTAGTTAAGGAAATCAGGGCTGCCCTTGAAGGGCTTCTCGAGCCAGAGTATAGGGAAGTCGTCTTGGGAAGGGCTGAGGTTCGGGAAACTTTCCGGATTCCCAAGGTTGGGGTTGTGGCAGGTTGCTATGTCACTGAAGGAAAGCTTGTTCGTAACGGCAAGGTTCGGGTAATCAGGGATGGTGTTGTCATCTACGAAGGGACAATTGCTTCCCTCAAGCGTTTTAAGGATGATGTCCGGGAAGTAGCCCAGGGTCATGAGTGTGGTGTGGGACTTGATAAGTTCAATGACATCAAAAGGGAAGATGTATTGGAAGTCTATACTTTTGAGGAAGTCAGAAAGGAACTGCCGACATAAAGGTGGGGAAGTAAAATGAGTTTTCGAAAAAGTCGCCTCGAAGAGGAACTCAAGAGGGAAATAACCGATATTCTGCAGATGGAGATCAAGGATCCTCGGATTAGCAAACTGACCAGCGTTGTTGATGTTGAGCTGTCAGGGGATCTGCGCTATGCCAAGATCTATGTGAGTGTGATGGGGAGTGAAGAGGAACGCAAGAGCACCCTCGAAGGACTAAAAAGGGCGACAGGTTTCATCAGATCGGAGATCGGGAAAAGGATTAAACTTCGCTACACTCCGGAAATTACTTTCCATCTCGACCTTTCCATTCAGAGAGGGATTGAGATCACCCAACTCCTCAAAAAAGTTCAGAGTGATGAAGGAGTTGGGGAATAGTGAGCGATTTTGCTCCTGTGATCGAACTATTTTCCAAGAAAAACGAGTTCTTGGTTACTGCTCATGTGAATCCCGACGGCGATGCTGTCGGTTCGTTGCTAGGGTTGGGTTTGTTGTTGAAGAGTATGGGGAAAGAAGTGGTTTTGGTCTTGGCCCAACCTGTTCCCTCTACCTATCGTTTTCTGCCTGGAAGTGATCGAGTCTTTCTTCCTCAGGACCTTTCTCGAGAAACTTATGAAGTCGGGGTAGCTCTAGATTGTTCGGAATTGGAAAGAGTGGGTGAAGCCCTTCAAAAGATCTTAAAAAACTGCCGATTCCTGGTTAATATCGATCATCATTTGAGCAACAAAAGATTTGGAGATCTTAATCTTGTAGATTCTGAGGCTGCAGCCACAGGCGAAATTATTTGCGAACTTGCCGAGAAAATGGGGGTTAAGATTTCACCTGAGGTAGCTACCAATCTTTACACAGCATTGGTAACAGATACTGGTTCTTTTCAGTTTGCCAACACTACTCCCAGGTGCCATTATACTGCAGCTCGGCTTTTGGAGTATGGGGCAAAGCGTCAGCAAATCAGGGAGTTTCTTTATGAACAGCGCTCTCTCCCAAGTCTCCGTTTGCTAGAAAAGGCTTTGGGGACACTTAGTTTGAACTCTAATGGCAGAATTGCTTGGATGAAGGTCAGAAAAGAGTTTTTCCTGGAGACAGGAGCCGTGCCCGAGGATTGTGAGGGTTTTATTGAGTATCCCAAATCTCTGGCAGGGGTTGAACTGGGAGTTCTTTTTAAAGAAATTGAATATGGAGAAGTCAAAGTAGGATTTCGCTCAAAAACTCTGCTTGATGTCAGTAAGCTTGCGGAGCTTTTTGGCGGAGGGGGTCATGAACGTGCTGCTGGGTGTGTTGTCTCGGGTGAGCTCGATAGGGTTGTTGAACTTGTGATTGCTACTGCCGAGGAATTTCTTGCCCAGCTTGAAGGGAGAAATCAATAGGTATGGATGGTTTAATTAATGTTTTGAAACCTCCAGGGATGACTTCTCATGATGTCATTTTGCATCTGCGGAAGATTTTTGGGATTCAGAGGATAGGACATGCAGGGACTTTGGATCCTGGTGCTGCTGGTGTCCTTCCTGTCTGTGTTGGGCAAGGCACAAAAGTTGCTGAATTTCTCATGGATCACCGAAAGAGGTACCGGGGGGAAATGGTCTTAGGTATTCGCACAGATACTTATGATGCTGGGGGAAAAGTCCTTCAGAAACAAGCACCGATAAATGTTGACCTAAGACAATTGGAGAAGGTCTTCCGAGGCTTTGTAGGTGAGATTAGGCAGATTCCTCCGATGGTTTCGGCATTGCATTACCAAGGCAAAAGATTGTATCAACTTGCTCGTGAAGGGAAATCAGTAAAGAGAGAGGCGCGTCGGGTAACTGTCTATTCCCTGGACATCCTTAAGGTTGAGGAAGATCTTGTTCATCCCCGGATTTTGTTTGAGATTTTTTGCTCTAAAGGAACTTACGTCCGGAGCATCTGTGCCGAAATTGGTGAGAAGCTAGGTTGCGGTGCTTATCTTTCTTTTCTCGTCCGGACTGCAAGTGGCCCTTTTGAGATTAAGGACGCCCTAACTCTTGAAGAAATTGAAGGACTTTGGGTAAAAGGCGATCGCTCTTTTATCCTCCCAGTTGATTATGGTCTTGAAGAAATTCCAGCCCTCACAGTAAAAGAAAGGGCAGTGAAAAATGTCATTAATGGCACTCCCCTTGCTCCTTCGGGGATTAAGGGTGTTTTGGGTAATAACAACCCACCACAACTTGTTCGGCTTTATTCTCCTGAAGGTGTTCTCCTGGCGATCGGTGAGTATAAAGTCCTTGGAGGAGGGAGATGGTTTTACAAACCAAAAAAGGTGTTTCACTTCTGGAAGAAATATGCCAGTCAGTGGGGGAATCAGTGATGAAGGTTTTCAGGACTCTGGAGGGCGAACTTCTGCCTGAGAAGCTTATTGTGGCTTTGGGAAACTTTGATGGTGTTCACCTGGGTCACAGACAGCTTTTGAAGGAAATGGTGGTATTTTGCCGCAAGGAAGGTAATATTCCTTCGGTTTTTTTGTTTAACCCCCACCCTCAGAAGGTATTGAGCCCTAAGAGAGCACCGCGAATGCTGCTTGACCTTGAAAAGAAGCTTGATTTGCTGGAATTGATTGGTGTCCAAGTGGTTTTTGTTGTTCCTTTTACGAAAACAGTAGCTTCACTGAGCCCTCAACAGTTTGTTGAGGAAATACTTGTGGACAGGCTGAAGGTCTTAGGAGTTTATGTTGGCTTCAACTATAGGTTCGGCAGAGGTGCATCAGGAACCCCGGAGGACCTGACTAATTATGGACAAAAATATGGTTTTTTTGTGAAAGTAGTGCCACCAGTTATGGTGGATGGTATTGTTGTCAGCAGTAGCAACATCAGGGTAGCTCTTGAGAGGGGGGACATCCTCCAGGCTAAGAAGCTTTTGGGTTACTGGCCTGTTCTTAAGGGTCGTGTGGTCAGGGGTGATGGTCGAGGTAGGTTACTCGGATTTCCTACAGCAAACATCTGTGTTGCTCCTGATCTCCTACTTCCTCTTTCAGGGGTTTATGCCGGTTGTGCCTACCTTGAGGGAAAGAGCTATCCTGCTGTTTTGAATATTGGTAAGTGCCCGACTTTCAAAGAGAGCGGGGAGATTACTGTAGAGGCTCATTTATTGGAATACGAAGGTTGTGCCTATGGAAAAGCGATTGAAGTGGAATTGTATCAGCGTTTGCGTGGGGAAAAGAAGTTTGCTGATTCTAGCGAGCTTGTCGAGCAGATTCGAAAAGATATAAACGAAACCTTGGCGATTTGCCAACCTAGAATTTACACGAAACACAAACTGTATTAAAATTAATGAAGAGATTTTCAGCAAGATTTTGAAGAGGCTTGAAGGAGGTATCATTTGTGGTTTTTAGCTCAACAACTAAGAAGGAGATAATTCAAAAGTACCAGATTCACGAAAATGATACTGGTTCTCCTGAAGTTCAGATTGCACTGCTTACTGAGAGAATCAAACATCTTACAGAACACCTCAAGATTCACCGCAAGGATTACCATTCAAGGAGAGGGCTTTTGAAGATGGTAGGTCAACGCCGCGCTCTGTTGAATTATTTGAAGAGGAAGTACCCAGAGAGATACCGGGCAATCATCGAAAAACTAGGGCTGCGCCGATAAAGAAACATTGTAAGAGAAAGTTGGCGAAAAGGAGGTTAGGAGGCCAACCATGCACAAAACCTACCAGATGATCGTTGGTGGCCGCATTTTAAGCATGGAAGTAGGAAAATACGCCAAACAGGCCAATGGAGCAGTTCTGGCACGTTATGGAGATACTGTTGTCCTGGTAACAGCTACAGTTTCCAAGGAACCTCGAGAAGGAATCGACTTTTTCCCACTGCTTGTGGACTACGAAGAGCGCCTTTATGCAGTAGGGAAAATTCCCGGTGGTTTTATCAAGAGGGAAGGCCGACCAAGCGAAAAAGCGATCCTGTCGGCGAGGCTGATTGACCGTCCCATTCGTCCGCTTTTTCCTGAGGGGTTCCGCAATGATGTTCAGATCGTAGCTACAGTCATGTCTGTTGACCAGGATTGTTCACCTGACATCACAGCAATGGTTGGTGCTTCAACAGCTCTTTCAATTTCTGATATTCCTTTTGCAGGACCAATTGGTGGGGTGATTGTAGGCAGAGTTGACGGTGAGTTCGTGATCAACCCCACCCTGGAACAGGCAGAAAAAAGTGAAATGCACCTTGTAGTTGCTGGTACCAAGGATGCAGTGCTGATGGTGGAAGCAGGAGCCAAGGAAGTGCCTGAGGAGATCATTCTCGAAGCCATCGATTTTGGCCATCAGGTGATTAAGGATATCGTCAGGTTCCAAGAGGAGATTGTGAGTGAAGTTGGGAAAGAAAAACTAGAGATTCCTGTTTTTGAGATCAACCCCGAGATTGAACAGGCGGTCCGTGCTTATGTCACTGATAAGCTTGCAGCGGCGGTGAGAAATCCTGATAAACTGGCAAGAGAAGAAGCTATTGACCAAGTAGAAAAAGAAACCATAGCTTATTTTGCTGAAATTTATCCTGAAGAAGAAAAGGCAGTTAAAGAGGTTTTCACAAAGGTATTGAAAGAAACTGTTCGCAAGATGATTCTGGAGGAGAGAACACGGCCTGATGGCCGGGCACTTGATGAAATCAGGCCTATTTCCTGTGAGGTAGGAATTCTCCCTCGGGCTCATGGGAGTGGCCTGTTTACGAGGGGTCAAACTCAGGTGCTCACAGCGGCTACACTTGGTGCTATAAGTGAAGAACAAATTCTTGATGGGCTTGAAGCTGAAGAATCAAAGAGGTTTATGCATCACTACAACTTTCCACCATACAGTGTTGGGGAAACTAGACCGATACGAGGTCCGGGAAGAAGAGAAATCGGTCATGGCGCTCTTGCCGAAAGGGCATTGGAGCCGGTAATTCCGGATGAGGATACTTTCCCCTACACGATCCGCCTTGTTTCTGAGGTGCTAGAGTCCAATGGCTCCACATCAATGGCCAGTGTTTGCGGAAGCACCCTTGCTCTTATGGATGCCGGAGTTCCGATCTCAGCACCGGTAGCAGGTGTGGCCATGGGGCTGGTTACAGAAGGAGAAAAATACGCTATTCTTACCGACATTCAAGGTATTGAAGACGCTCTTGGAGATATGGACTTCAAAGTCGCGGGAACGGCAAAAGGGATCACTGCTCTGCAAATGGATATTAAGGTGAAGGGAATCTCTCGCGAAATTCTCGCCGATGCTCTTGCCCAAGCCCGCCGAGGAAGGCTCTTTATCCTCGAGAAGATGTTGGAAGTAATTTCAGAACCACGACCGCAACTTTCTCCATATGCTCCCCGTATCATCACCTTGACTGTAGATCCGGAGAAGATCAGGGATATTATCGGGCCTGCAGGGAAGACGATCAGGAAGATCATCAACGAAACCGGGGTTCAGATCGATATTGAAGACGACGGGAGAATCTTTATTGCTGCTACAGATGAAGAAGCAGGTAAGAAAGCTGTCCATATTATCGAGTGCCTAACTCAGGATGTGGAAGTAGGAAAGATCTACATGGGTAAAGTAGTGCGCCTCACAGATTTCGGGGCTTTTGTGGAAATTATTCCTGGTGTTCTCGGTTTGCCGGGCAAGGAGGGGCTTGTCCATATTTCTCAACTTGATGAGCGGAGGGTAAACAGAGTCCGCGATGTGCTCAAAGAAGGAGACGAGATCCTGGTTAAAGTAATCGAGATTGACAAACAGGGCCGAATTAATCTCTCCAGAAAAGAAGCCCTCCGGAGCCTGCGCCGCAAATCGGAAACATAACCAAAAAATAAACCGAAACTTCGGTTTATTTTTTTGGCCATTTTTAATATCTTCCTGCCCCTCTGAATATATTATCTCGTAAGGAGGGCAGGAAGTTGCTCAAGAAAATTTTTATGCTCGTCTTTTTCTTGGTTTCCGGGTTTCTGATTTATCACCTGGTAGGAGCAAACAAAGAAGCGTCCAAAGTTCTTTCCCCGATATATCAGGGAGATCCTGCAAGGAAGGTTGTCGCTTTCACTATTAATGTGGACTGGGGAGAAGAATACCTACCCCAGATACTTTCCCTCTTTGAGGAGCACAAGATCAAAGGAACCTTCTTTCTCACTGGCCGCTGGGTGGGTGAGAACCCCGAGCTTGCCAAGAGAATTGCCGGATCTGGGCATGAAATAGGAAATCATGGATATTCCCACCCTCATGTAAACAATTTAAGTCTGGAAAAGAATATTGAGGAAATCAAGAAAACATCGGCGGTGATTTACCAGATTACAGGAAAGAAAACCAGATTTTTCGCGCCTCCTTATGGAGAGTGTAATGAGATAGTTTTAAAAGCAGCGGAGAAAACAGGTCACCAAACCATTCTATGGACTGTAGATACCCTTGACTGGAAGAATCCACCTCCTGAGTGGATTGTTTCCCGGGTTTTGGGTCGTCTCCACAACGGAGCAATCATTTTGATGCACCCAACTGCTTCTACTCTGGAGGCACTCCCAGAGGTTATTGCTGGGATTAAGGCCCAAGGGTATCAGGTACAACCACTGGAGATACTAGTTTCAGAATTGAACTTACCAGCGGGGAGATGATCTTCATCTGGGAATTAACGAAATTGGGGCTGTTCGCTTTTTTTGTTATCTTGGAATTAACCGTTTTCCCGAAATCAGCTCTTGCTTTTCCAAAGATAACTGCTGAGGCAGCAATTCTTATTGATGCCGGCACCGGTGTTACTCTGTTTGCTCATAATGCCACACAGCAACGCCCACCAGCAAGCACCACAAAAATCCTTACATCTCTGCTTGCTCTTGAGTTAGAAGCTGGAGAAGAGATCGTCACAGTGAGCAAGGAGGCTTCCTCTGTTGCAGGAGCCAAGGTGGACCTCCAGTCTGGTGACCTGTTTTACCTGAAGGACCTCATTAAAGCTGCCCTGATTAGCTCTGGCAATGATGCAGCAGCGGCAATTGCTAAGCATTTTGGAGGTTCCTTGGAAAGTTTTTCCCAACTGATGAATGCTAAGGCAAAAATACTTGGAGCTCAGCAGAGTCGCTTCTGTAATCCCCATGGTCTTCCTGAGCGTAACCACCTCGCAACTGCTTATGACCTTGCCATTATTGCCCGTTATGCTTTGAAAAATCAAGTTTTCGCGCAAACTGTAACCACCAAATCGGAAATTATTAGTGATGTCCGCGGAGACCGTTATATTTACCTGAAGAACACCAACCGTTTGCTTTGGGAGAAGAACAAAGACATTAAAATCTGTGGAGTGAAGACAGGGACAACCTCTTCTGCTGGCCAGTGTCTGGTAGCTGCCGCAAAGAGGAAGGACAACCTGTTAATCAGCGTTGTTCTTCACAGTGCGGACAGGTATCGAGACACTCGGCGACTCCTTGATTATGGCTTTAACGAGTGTATCTGGTTCGAAGTTGCCCGAAGAGGCGAGCCTTTGCTGGTGGTGCCAGTATGGGGAAAAAGTTTTAGTTGGGCTACTATCGGGAGTGAGCGTGATCTGGTGTTTGCCGTTTCTCCCGAGCAGTTGCCTTTCCTCGAAAAAAGGTTTCTCTTCAGGCACTTTCTCGAAGCCCCGTTAAAACCTGGCAGCAGGGTTGGTTGTATCGAAGTCTACTTAAAAGATCGTCTGATCACCTCTGAAAATCTGGTAGTTTTAGACCTTTGCTTGCCCACGATTTGAAGAAATGAGCTTAAGTCTGATTCTGGGGAGAGAATTAAGATGATCAGAAAAACGGTTCTTGATAATGGAGTGCGGATCGTTAGTGAAAAGGTGCCTGGAGTGAGGTCAGTTGCTATTGGGATATGGGTCTGTGCGGGATCCCGCTATGAGGCTAATGAGGATGCCGGGGTGTCGCACCTCATTGAACACTTGCTTTTTAAAGGCACTGAGAGGCGAACAGGGCGGGAAATCACGGAGGCTATAGAATCTGTTGGTGGTCAACTAAATGCCTTCACAAGTAAGGAATATACCTGCTATTACGCAAGGGTTCTCGATGAACATCTTCCCCTGGCGATTGACGTCCTCTCAGATATGTTCTTCTCTTCTCTTTTTGCTCCGGAAGATATTGAAAAAGAGAAGCAGGTAGTCGAAGAAGAGATCCGGATGTTCGAGGACACCCCAGACGAGATCATCCATGACCTTTTCACGCAAACAATCTGGGATGGGCATCCTCTCGGTCGACCAGTGATTGGGACTTTGGAATCTGTGCGCAACCTCACCAGAGAAAAGGTCCTTGATTACTATAGGAATTACTACTCCCCTCCTCATATTGTTGTTGCTGCTGCTGGAAACGCAGACCACGAGCAGATTGTTGATCTCTTGGGGCCGAGCTTTTCCAATGTGTCCCAGAAACCAAAGGAGCATCATGTTACCCCCCCTAAACCCCATCCAGGTTTTAAGATTTTTTACAAAGATCTCGAACAAGTGCAGGTATGCATCGGGGTGCCTGGTCCTGATCAGTACGATGAACGGATTTATGCTCTGCAGATTTTAAACAATGTGCTTGGTGGGGATGCAGGGTCAAGGCTGTTCCAGAAAATTCGGGAGGAGAGGGGGCTTGTCTACTCGGTTTATAGCTATTACAGCGTTTTTCAGGATGCTGGTTTGATTACTGTCTATGCTGGAACGAGTCCCTCAAAGCTTGAGGAAGTTCTGGAACTGATTCAGAAAGAGTTGGAGAGCATTGCGAAAGAAGGGATTACTCAAGAAGAGCTGGAGAAAACTAAGGAACAAATCAAAGGAAGCCTTTTTCTGGCTCTTGAGAGTGTCAGCACCAGGATGCAGAGACTCGGTAAGTTTGAGCTTATGTACAAGCGCTATCTCTCCCCTGAGGAAATCATTGGTAAAATCCTTAGAGTGACCAGAGAAGATGTTCTTGACCTTGCTCGCAGTTGCTTTGATCAATCGAAACTAACTATCACAGTCTTGGGCAAATGTCCTGATAAGGAGGGGGGTGTTGGAGATGCGCCTCAGTGAACTTGCTGGTAAGGAGATAATCAACATCTCGGATGGGGTTCGCCTCGGTGCAGTTGGAGATTCTGACCTGGTCATTGATCCGGAAACTGGAAAGATTGAGTCAATAGTTCTCCCCAAGCGGGTTAATTTTTTGAGCTTTTGGCTCGAACCCAAAAAGCTTGTTGTTCCCTGGAGAACGGTGAAGAAAATTGGCTGTGAAGTCATTATCGTAGAGCTTGACCAGAGCTACTCCCATTTTAAAAGCCTCTCCTGAACAATTTGAACAGCAGCCAGCAGACGGCTGCTTTCTTTTTTATTGACACTGAGTTGCATTTGTATGAGAATATACGCAAAGCAGTGATGTTCAGTTCCGGGGTGAGGGATCGGGGATGTCAGGTAAGAAAATTGGTGTTGTTGTTACAGGAGCAGCAGGGAAGATGGGGAAAGAGGTCCTCAAGGCTGTCCTTCAGGAAGAGGACTTGTCTCTCGTAGGGGCTGTTGATCTTCGAGAACTCGGTGTTGATGCAGGCGAACTTGTGGGTTTTCCGCCGACAGGAGTTACTATCTGTTCAGATTTGCAGCAAGTAATTACTGAAAACAAAGCAGATGTTTTGGTCGATTTCACCAACCCGGAAGCTGTGCTCCGAAATGCTCGAATCGCTCTCAATCACGGTGTTTGTGTCGTAATTGGGACCACAGGGCTTGATGATGTGGATATCGAGGAGTTGCGTCGGCTTTCGGAGAGAGCCGATAGAGGTGTCTTCATAGCTCCTAATTTTGCTCTTGGCGCTGTCTTGATGATGAACTTTGCGCGCCAGGCAGCTCGCTATTTTAAGCATGTGGAAATTATCGAAATGCATCATGACCAGAAAATTGACGCTCCTTCAGGTACTGCAATTAGAACCGCCAGGATGATCGCTGAAGAGAGAGGGTCTTTTCGTCAAGGACACCCTCAAGAATACGAAAAGATTAAGGGTGTGCGGGGAGGTGACTGGGAAGGGATCAAGATTCACAGTGTCAGGCTTCCAGGGCTTGTTGCTCATCAGGAGGTGGTTTTTGGGGGATTAGGACAGGTTCTAACGATCAGGCATGATTCCATCACTAGAGAGTCTTTTATGCCTGGAGTAATTCTAGCGATTCGGAAGGTCCAGGAACTTAAAGGTGTTGTTGTCGGTCTCGAAAACATTTTATAACTGCACCATTACCACCCCTCCTACATATACTGGTAGCAACAGGTCAGCAGAAGTAGGAGAAGGGGGTCAATGGGCTTGGATCTGCAGGGAGTCAGGATCGCTGTTTTAGGGGGGGATCAGAGGCATCTATTTTTGATTCCCGAACTTGCCCGTTTGGGTGCTATTGTTACTGCTGTTGGTTTTCCTCTATGTTCCGGGTTCGAAGGTGTCCGCTTTTTGGAAGAAGTTGAGGCTGCTGTGGAAGGTGCCCAAGTAGTTATCCTCCCAATACCTGGTCCAGATCAGCAGGGAAGGGTGAAAACACTTAAAGAGCCTGGAGAGATAACTTTTACCATTGAAGCAGCCAAGAAAATCTCTCCGGGGACGCTGGTGCTTGTGGGTATTGCCCAGGAATTCCTTCACAGATGGGCGTTGCAGATGAAATGGAAGCTTATCGAAGTAGCCCAAATGGATGAATATGCCATCTTGAATTCTATTCCCACAGCTGAGGGTGCTCTCAAAATTGCGATTGAAGAACTCCCCATTACTATTCACCATAGCAGGTCTTTTGTTCTTGGCTTTGGAAGATTAGGGAAAACTCTTGCCAGGATGCTTCAGGCATTAGGTGCTCAGACCACTGTTGTTGCTAGAAGTGATGCTCATCTGGCTCGCGTTTTCGAGATGGGTTGTCGGGCTGTTCCCTTTTCAGAACTTGCAGCAGTGATTTCCGAAGCGGAGATCGTCTTCAATACAGTTCCGGCTCTTGTTCTTACTCGGAACATCCTTTCTCTCGTGCCCAAAGATGTCTTGATTATCGACCTTGCTTCAGCTCCTGGGGGAACAGATTTCCAGGCCGCCGAAGAGTTAGGAATAAAGGCAATCTTGGCACCTGGCCTTCCGGGTAAAGTGGCCCCTGCGACCAGTGGAAAGATCCTAGCCCAGATTGTGCCCCGCCTGATTCTCCGTGAGTTGTCTGCGGGTTAAGGAGGGGCTTTGGTGGTGTGTCTTCAAGGTGTGCGGATTGGGTTTGTCCTCACAGGTTCGTACTGCACGCTTAATAAGATTTTTGGTGAAATAGAGAGACTTGTTGCCGCGGGAGCAGAAGTTTATCCTATTGCTTCGTATTCTGTGGTGTCAACTGACACAAGGTTTGGAACTGCTTCTTATTGGTCCCAAAAGCTTCAGGAAATTACACGCAGGCCAATCATTAAAACAATCGTTGATGCTGAACCAATAGGTCCCCAAAAGTTGTTCGATCTTCTGGTAGTAGCCCCTTGTACTGGCAATACTATCGCTAAGCTAGCCAATGGGATCACTGATACCCCTGCTTTGATGGCTGTTAAGGCTCATTTGCGCAATCAGCGTCCTGTAGTCATTGCCATTTCTACCAATGATGGCCTTGGGTTAAATGCTCGGAATATTGCTACACTCCTCAATACCAAAAACATTTTTTTGGTTCCTTTTGGGCAGGATAATCCCTTCGAAAAGCCGAATTCCCTTGTTGCTCATGTAGACAAAATCCTGGACACTGTCTGTTTTGCTTTGCAAGGCAAACAGATCCAGCCTCTTCTTGTTGAATATAAAATATAAAACAAAAAAGAAGGAACTCTTCCTTTCAGTGTCAAATTTGAAGATCAGAGTGAGGAAAGCTGTAGGAGGGGACTAGATGGCAGGTAACTATAAAGTAGCTGTGGTCGGTGCTACGGGTGCAGTAGGTCAGGAAATTCTGAAAGTGCTCGAAGAACGCAAGTTTCCTATAGATGAACTCAGGGTGCTGGCAAGTGCCAGGTCTGAGGGAAAGAGGATTAAATTTCAGGATCAGGAAGTTACCGTCAGGGAGGCCAAGCCAGAAGTTTTCGAGGGAGTAGATATTGCCTTTTTTGCAGGTGGTGCCATAAGCAAGGAATTGGTTCCAGAGGCAGTGAAGCGAGGGGCTGTGGCTATCGATAACAGTAGTGCTTTTCGGTTGGAACCTGATGTGCCCCTTGTTGTTCCTGAGGTTAATCCTGATGATCTCGAAGGTCACAAAGGGATTATCGCTAATCCAAACTGCTCGACGATTATCTTGGTTGTTCCTCTGAAACCCCTCCATGATGTTGCCAGGATCAGACGAGTAATCGTTTCTACTTACCAGGCTGTTTCCGGTGCTGGAAGGGATGCTATTGAGGAACTACTGCAGCAAACGAAACAGGTGCTGGCTGGAGAAGAGGTCCAGCCCCGTGTGTTTCCTTACCAGATTGCTTTTAATTTGATTCCCCACATCGATACGTTCTGGGACAATGGTTATTCTCGGGAGGAGATGAAACTCCTCCTAGAAAGCAGGAAGATCCTTCATGACCCGGAGATCAAAATCAGTGCCACAACAGTTCGAGTTCCTGTAATCCGCTCGCACTCGGAGTCAGTTAATATTGAGACCGAGAAAAAGCTAACACCTGATGAGGTTCGTCGGATTCTGAGCAAGGCACCTGGTGTCATTGTTCAGGATGATCCGAAGAACCTCCAGTATCCGATGCCTTTGTTTGCTTCTCACCGAGACGAGGTTTTTGTTGGGAGGATTAGGGAAGACTACACCCATGAGCGTGCCCTCAATTTCTGGATAGTCGCCGACCAGTTGCGGAAAGGGGCAGCAACCAATGCTGTCCAGATTGCCGAAGTCCTGGTGCGGCGAGGTCTAGTTTAAGCAAAGGGGTGGGTGGATTGAAGGGTATTGGCAGGGTTTTAACAGCTATGGTTACTCCGTTCACTGAAGGGGGAGAAGTGGCTTATGAAAGGGCTGCTTCTCTGGCTCGCTTCCTCGTGGAGAACGGCTCCGATGGTGTAGTAGTCGCCGGGACAACGGGGGAGTCTCCGGTACTGACGAAAGAAGAAAAAGAACGTCTTTTTGCTGTGGTTAAGGAAGCGATTGAAGGTAAGGGATCAGTAATTGCGGGGACAGGCTCTAATAATACTGCGGCCACCATTGAATTGACCAAGATTGCTGAGAGAATTGGTGTTGATGGGGTAATGCTGGTGACACCTTACTACAACAAACCCAGCCAGGAAGGTTTGTACCAGCATTTTAAAGCCGTTGCTCAGGAGACGTCTCTCCCGATTATCCTTTACAATGTCCCGGGCCGGACCTCGGTCAATATGCTTCCTGAAACTGTCGCCAGGTTGGCAGAATTAAAGAATATTGTGGCTGTTAAAGAAGCAAGCAAAGACCTTGACCAAGTTGCCGAAATTAGAAAGAGCACTCCGTCAGATTTCCTAATTTATAGCGGGGACGACTCCTTGACTCTCCCGATGCTTGCTGTTGGTGGTGACGGGGTCATCAGTGTGGCTTCACATGTGGCTGGAAAACTTATCAAGGAGATGGTCGAGTCTTACCTTGCTGGGGAGATAGAGAAGGCGAGAGAAATCCACCTGAGGCTTTATCCCCTTTTCAAGGTTCTCTTCATAACAACCAATCCAGTGCCCGTGAAGGCTGCAGTTAAGCTTTTAGGTATCGATGTAGGTCCTCCGCGTCTTCCCTTGGTTCCTGCCTCCAGTCATGAAGTTGAAGCAGTGCGTCGGGTGATGGAGCAACTCCATCTCCTTCACTGATTTTGTTTAGCTTGTAATTGCAAAAATTTTGCAGTATAATGAAGCAAGCAAGAAAAACCTAACCTACCTTCTCCCGGGGGTGGTGGGGTAGGTTTTTTTCATTTGTGGAGTGATTTACTTCAATAGGTAATACTTGATTGTCTGTCCCCAGATTCTACCTGTTTGCTTTTTCTTTTCATCTTTGCTTGAGGTGACCTACTGGGCGTTGGCCGGACTACCTGTTGGTGAAAAGTAGCTGAAAGAATGGAGGTGAAAATGGTGGCCCAAGATTCTGTGGCAATTATTCCCCTTGGTGGACTCGGAGAAATTGGAAAGAACATTACAGCCATCCGCTATCGCAATGATATTATTGTGATCGATGCTGGGCTTATGTTTCCCGATGATGAGATGCTGGGCATCGACCTTGTAATTCCAGACATTAGTTTTCTTCTGGAAAACAGAAATTACGTTAGAGCGATTATCCTTACCCATGGTCATGAGGACCATATTGGTGCTCTTCCTTATATCTTGAAGGAACTCAATGTTCCTGTATATGGAACAAAGCTCACCCTAGGCCTTGTTAAAGCCAAGCTTGAGGAAAACAATTACCTCGATTCATTAAAGAGTCGCCTCGTCCGTTCTGGTGATATGGTGAAGATAGGTGCCTTTACAGTTGAGTTTATCCGGGTCAGTCACAGCATTCCTGATGCTGTTGGTTTGGGAATTACTACTCCTGTAGGGACGATTGTGCATACTGGTGACTTTAAACTTGACCAGACCCCTGTGGATGGGCAGATTATTGACTACTACCGGTTTGCCGAGCTCGGCAAAAAAGGGGTTTTGGTAATGCTTTCTGACAGCACTAATGCTGATCGACCTGGGTACACACTTTCGGAAAGTGTGGTTGGTGAAACCTTTGATGAAATCTTCCGGTATGCCAGGAAGAGGATTATCGTTGCCACTTTTGCATCTAATGTTCACCGAATTCAGCAGGCGATAACCACAGCACGCAAATATGGCCGTAAGGTGGCAGTTGTTGGAAGGAACATGGTCAATGTGGTGGCGATTGCTAAAGAGTTGGGGTATCTCCGCGTTCCTCCGGGCACGATGATTGACCTTGACGAGGTTCACCATTTCCCTGAGGAAAAAATCGTCCTTTTAACCACGGGGAGCCAGGGAGAGCCGATGTCGGCACTTACCAGGATAGCGATGTGTGACCATCGTAGAATTGAGATCCGTCCCGGAGACCTGGTCATCATCTCGGCAACACCAATACCTGGTAACGAAAAACTTGTTCACCGGACGATTGACCACCTTTTCCGACAGGGAGCGGAAGTAGTTTACGAGCCTTTTTCTGGAGTTCATGTTTCCGGGCACGCTAGCCAGGAGGAATTAAAGTTGATGTTGAATCTGGTGCGCCCCAGATTCTTTATTCCGGTACATGGAGAGTACCGCCACCTAATCAAACATGCCCAGCTGGCCCGGGAGGTAGGGATTCCGCCAGAAAACATTTTTGTAGCCGAAAACGGACAGGTGCTGGAGTTCAGCCAAGAAAAAGGAGTAATTACCGGAAGAGTGACTGCAGGGAGAGTTCTTGTTGATGGTTTGGGAGTAGGTGATGTTGGCAACATCGTCTTGCGTGACCGCAGACAACTTTCGCAGGACGGAATCTTTATTGTCGTGGTTACCATAGATAAGGATACCGGAGCAGTTGTTGCAGGTCCTGATGTTGTTTCCCGGGGCTTCGTTTACGTCCGCGAGTCTGAAGAGCTTTTAGAAGAGGCAAAGGAAAGGGTGCGCCAGGTTCTTAGGGAGTGTGAAGAGAGGCAGACCACCGAATGGGGCGCGATCAAGTCGTTCGTTAGGGAGTCTCTAGGGAAGTTCTTGTTCGAAAAGACTAGGCGAAGGCCCATGGTTTTGCCTATAATCATGGAAGTCTAACCCCCGGACACGGCCATGGCACAGTCGGCTCTATGATAAAAAGTGTGGGAAATGATATGTATATGTGAAGAAGGATAAGATGACGTGTGGCTAAGGAAGGGTTTTTAGAAAGGAATAGCGGGGGCACAT
>DAINRC010000018.1:0-22048 GCA_036742135.1 Bacillota bacterium | reverse complement strand
CAAGGAACAGTTGTCCTTTTTCCCGATGGTTTTGGGGCCAATATCAGCAAGATTGTGTGTAGCCTGTATGGATTTATGGGTCCTAGTTACCAGTTTTTGGGGGCGAGCACTGGAGATAATATGCAGTTTGTCCGGACATTCCAAATGAATGAACTTGGCGTTGCCAGTGGTTCTATAGCCGCTGCATTGATATCTGGCTGTTCTTTCGGAGTCGCCATCAGGCATGGTTGGAACCGCAAAGGTCCTCCACTGGTGATTACTAGGGCTGAAGGGAAGTTTCTCTATGAGTTCGATAGTCGGCCTGCTTTCGAGGTTTATTCGGAGCGCTTGGGGAGCATCGAGAAAGAAAATTTCCCGATATACGGAGCAGAGAATCCACTTGGAATTCCTGAAACCTGTGGCTATTTGCTGATCCGCGATCCCTTGAATGTGAGGGATGACGGTTCTATTGAACTTGTTACAGAGGTTCCGACGAGTGCTGTTGCCTACCTGATGTCCACTAAACTGGACGAACAGTTAAAAATTGCTCGTGAAACTGTTACCGCGGCCTTGAATAAGGTTGCCAAGCCTGTGTTTGCTCTTGTGTTTAACTGTGTTTCTCGCTTTTTGTTGATGGGTGACCGCTATCGTGACGAACTGGAGATAATCACGAGCCTGTTTGGTGATCGGTTTCCTTTTCTTGGTTTCCTTTCTTTTGGTGAGATCGGGGCCTATTCTGGTGTTCCTTTGTTGCACAATAAATCGTTTCTAGTAGCAGTAGGAGGTGAATAAAGTACAGTTGGTATCAGAAGCTTTGGAGTTGGCGGTTCTCTACGAAATCTCTGCACTTAGTTTTCCTCTTAGTTTTCCTGAATCTGAACAGGATCTCTACTGGGAACTGGTGGAGAAATGCAGCCGGATCTTTGGTATCAGGCGCGTAGTTTTTTTGCTAAATTTCGGTGATCGGGAAGTATGCTACAGATGGGGTTTTGACTACAGGAAACAGGTGAACTGTAAGGAATTTATCACTGGAAATGCTTCTTTGCCGAATGTCTTTGTGAAAGAAATTACCAGGGAAGGAAAAACTATAGGGTTTTTATACCTAGAAAAAGAAGAGGAAATTACAAGAAGTGAGAGTCGGCTTTTAGAAATATTTTGCAGCCGATTAGAGGATGTCCTCAATGCCTACTATTGGGAACAGGAGTATCGGAGAGCGAACGAGTGTTTCCGTTTGCTTCTTGAGAAGACCCCAATGGTTGCGGTTTTTTCGTTTGACAGAAATGGAAAGGTACTAAGTTGGAACAATGAGGCTCAGAGAATTTTTGGCTTTACTGATGATCTTGAGAGGACTTGGAAACTAGAAGATCTTCTTCCGAGGTTAACTCCTTCTGAAGAGTTTCGGGAACAAGTGGCGCTAACATGGAAAACTGGGCAGGCCACTTCTCCTCGGGAGCTTCGTTTTGTCTCTCGTTGTGGGGAAGAAAAGTGGATTTTTTATACCCTCGTTCCTCTTCCCGAAACTTTACCTCGTGGGAAAGTAGTTTTTTGTATGTGTGTCGATATCAGCACACGTAAGAAGGTGGAGCAGGAACTCTACCGATTTAGTTGTCAGGATAGTGTAACTGGACTTTTCAACCGCAACTATTTCGAACAAGAAATGCGGAAGCTTGATGAGGTTAAGCTACGGCCTGTGAGCATTGTTGTGTGTGATGTGGATGAACTCAAGCTTGTCAACGATATTGTGGGTCACAGCGAAGGGGATGAGCTTCTCCGCCAAGTATCTCGTATCCTTAAAAGCTCGTTTCGTTCAGGCGATGTTGTTGCCAGGGTTGGGGGAGATGAGTTTGCGGTAATCTTGCCTGGAGTTGATCATCACGCTGCTCAGGGTGCCTGTGAGCGAATTCGTGAGCAAATAGAGAGGTACAACAGCCAGAATCCGAAACTACTTTTAAGTGTTTCTGTTGGACTTGCTAGTGTTCTCGAGCCAGAAACATCGGTATATGAAGCATATAAAGAAGCGGATTACATGATGTACCAGAATAAGCTCCAACAGAATGAGAAAATACGGAAGAAAATCATTCGGTCACTGGTTTCGATGTCAAGGGAAAAGGCTTTCGCCAAAAGGCAACTGGAGAGGCTTCGCAAGCTTGCGGCGGAGCTCCAGCTCTCTGATATAGGATAATGTTGTTCAGAATCGAAGGTGAGATTGGGATGAAAAAAGAGGTGTTGATTGTTGAAGATTCTCACCTCACTAGGCTGATGGTGAAGAGAGTACTTGAAGAGCGAGGCTACGTTGTTACACAATCGGCTACAGGAGAAGAGGCTCTGTCGAAGGTAAAACTGCGTTCAAAACCTTTTGATCTGGTGATTATGGATGTTTACCTTTCGGGAATGGATGGCCTCCGGACTCTCGAGTTGCTCAAACAAGAACCCGAGTATACTTACGTTCCTGTGATGATGCTAACCGTAGCTTCTGCTGTTTCAGTAGTAAAACAGGCAATTGAATTGGGAGCTGTTGACTATCTTTGTAAACCATTTACTCCGGAACAACTCGTAGCCAGGGTAGAAAAACTCATTGGGCCTGCAAGGGATGAAGATGAGCCGCTTCAAAAGTTCTATCGTGTTGTTAGGTGTGAAATCAACCGAGCGAACCGAGGAAAGACTTCCCTTGTTCTTTTGTTGATTCAGTTTTCTAAGACTCCCAGCATCAAGATTGCGAAACTAGCAGAAGAGATCCAAAAACGCGTTCGCGAAATAGATACAGTATTACCCCTTAGTGAACACTCTCTAGTGGCTGTTCTCCCTCTTACTGACAGGAAAGGTGCTGAAGTTGTGGTCGGGAAGATTGGAACATGGTTTTCCCAGATCGGTGAAAAAGAAGAGTGGCAATTTTCGATCTCTGTTTACCCAGAGAACGGAGCAGATGCTCAAGAACTGCTCAGCTATGCCCGGTCAGAACTGTCAAAAGCGAAAACTGAGAAGTAGTTAGTTTACTCTAAGACCTGGCAAGGAGGGGACCCCTAAAGTGGGGTTATTTCATTTTGAAGTTATTAAAGAGTGTAGAGAAACCAAAGCACGGTTGGGTAGGATTTACACTCAGCGAGGAGTCATTGACACTCCAGCCTTCATGCCTGTAGGGACTCAAGCTACTGTAAAAACCCTGACTCCTCATGAAGTGGCTGCCCTCGGGGCAGATATTATTTTGTGTAACACTTATCACCTTTATTTACGGCCGGGTACTGAGATTATCGAAGCTGCCGGAGGACTTCATCGTTTCATGAACTGGAAGGGCCCTATTCTGACCGATAGTGGTGGTTTTCAGGTCTTCAGTCTTGCTTCACTGTGCAAGGTTAATGATCAGGGTGTTGAGTTTAGGTCACATTTGGACGGTTCTCTCCACTTCATCACTCCAGAAAAAGCTATTGAAATCCAGCAAGTTTTGGGTTCTGATATTGCAATGGTGTTTGATCAGTGTGTACCCTTCCCTTGTTCCTATGGAGATGCTTTTATTGCTGTTGAGAGAACAACGCGTTGGGCCGAGAGGTGTCTTCGCGCCCATTCGCGGACTGACCAAGTTGTTTTTGGAATCGTTCAAGGTAGTGTTTACCCGGAGCTGCGGGCCAAAAGTGCTCTTGATCTAGTAAAACTCGATTTTGCGGGATATGCTATTGGAGGCCTCAGTGTTGGCGAGCCCAAGCAAATGATGTATGGGATTCTTGATTGCACTGTCCCCTTTCTTCCTGAGCAAAAGCCCCGTTATCTGATGGGGGTGGGCACTGCGGATTGCATCCTGGAGGCTGTTGCCCGAGGTATTGATCTTTTTGATTGTGTTCTTCCCACCCGGATTGCCCGTAACGGGACAGCCCTGACCAGGTGGGGCAAACTTGTTGTTCGCAATGCCGAATATGCTTCTGATTTTTCTCCTTTAGAAGAAGGATGTTCTTGCTACACTTGCCGGAACTTCACCAGGGCGTACTTGAGGCATCTTTTTAAGGCGGGAGAAATCTTGGGGCACCGCCTTCTTACCATTCACAACCTCCACTTCACCCTCAACCTGATGGAAGAAATCCGTCAAGCAATTTTAGAAGAGCGTTTTCTGGAGTTTAAGAATGAGTTTCTGAATGGTTTCCAGTTAACAAAATAGAAGAAAATAAGACAAACGCCGCAGCAGGAACGTCTCTTCGTTTGTCCAATATATGGTAAGAAAGTTTATGTTTTGGTTAAAGTTTTGGTTGAGGGAGTGGTGGAAATTGCTGAGGAATTTCCAGGATATCTTATTATGGCTGAGATGGTGGAAGCAGAAAAAAAGAATGAAGCGAGATTATCTGGAAATCTCTAGCCATCTTGCGGAATGTGGGGACTTTTGGGGAGGGCAAGGAAGCTTTTTGCTTCTCCGCATACTTAGGGAGAAAAGAGGAGAGGTTGCTGGTGATTGTTAACAAGAGCGAGATATTGATCGAGAGAGGGGATATTTTTGAGATCGAGTTTCCTAGTGACCAGAGTGGAGAGGCAATTAGGCAGCCATTTTTGGTGATCCAAAATGATATCGGGAATCGCTTTTGCGACACGGTGATCGTTGTTCCTCTGTTTCCTGGTTTTCGTTTGGAACGAACTTTGCTTGGGGTTTTAATCAAAGCTACTCCTGAAACTGGTCTTACTACTGATCATGTAGCTTTATTTACCCAGATATGCACAGTTCCCAAAGAAGGTTTTCGGGAAGAAGCCTTTTTGGGCCAACTGCAGCCGGAAATGATGGCTCGTGTCGATGAAGCAATTAAGTTGAGTTTGGGATTGAGCACTCTGCAACGCCTGCAGACCAGGAGGAAGTCTTCTGATCGCGCTAGGAAAAAGAGGAATCTTGGAGGTTAGGAAGAATAATATATCTTGTTGATTTTCGCGCAAGGGGTCGAAACAAGGAGTGGGAAAGAAGGTTATTACTCTTGAGGACGTAAAGAGGGATCCTTATGTTGATACTTTGATCCGTGTAGGCAATGAAAACCTGGGAGTGATGGGGTTTACTGAGCACGGCTATCGGCACCTGAATTTAGTCGCCAATATTGCTTATAATGTAATGCGGAGACTTGGGTATCCGCAGCGTGAAGCAGAACTTGCCGCAATTGCCGGGTATCTTCATGATATTGGGAATGTGGTTAACAGGGAAGGACACCACTGGACTGGAGCTATGCTTGCTTATTTTATTCTCGATCGGCTGGGGATGGACCCAGAGGAGATCAGCACAATTGTAGCTGCCATCGGGAACCATGATGAAGAGACTGGCCAGCCCGTCAGTCATGTGGCAGCAGCCTTAATTCTGGCAGACAAGTCGGATGTTCACAGGACTCGAGTGAGAAACCCGGAACAGTCCACTTTTGATATCCACGACCGGGTGAATTACGCCGTCAAGCGTTCCTTTTTACGAGTGGAAGAAGACAAAAAACTAATAACTCTCGAGCTGGAGATTGATTCTAAAATCAGCCCTGTGATGGATTATTTCGAGATATTTCTGACCCGGATGCTGATGTGCCGGAGAGCAGCTAATTTTCTGGGATGTCAGTTTGGACTCCAGATAAATGGTAACAAGCTCATCTGAATTGATCCCTCACCTGAGGCCAGATCTACAAGAGATGAAAATCCACGAGCGGGAAGGGGAGTAATGAAAGTGCCGACTTCGAAAAGGAATCAAGAAAAGAAAATTGGTGTTAACTGGATGGAGACAAGCAAGCTATTTTTGATCATCATGATCATCGTTGGGCTTGCTCTTGGGCTTGCTCAACCCCTCGCGGAAAAACTGCAAGAACGCCTAGGGTTAGACCTGAAAGGTGGGGTGCATGTTGTTTACGAAGCGGTTCCTTCCCCTGGTTCTCCGGTAACCTCGGATGCCATTGCCCGTCTGATTGCAGTGATCAGGAACAGGGTTGATGCTCTTGGGGTAACTGAACCAGTAATTCAAAAAGAGGGCACGAGAAGAGTGGTTGTTGAGCTTCCTGGAGTTAAGGATCCTGAAGAGGCTGTTCGGCTCATCGGAAAAACTGCTCATCTTGAGTTCAAAACAGAGGATGGGAAAACGGTTCTTACTGGGAAGGACCTCAAGGATGCGCGCGCTCAATTGAACCCACAGACAAATGAGCCTGAGGTTCTTCTGAAATTTGATAAAGAGGGTGCCAAAAAGTTCGGGGAAGTTACTACTGCCAATGTCGGAAAGAGAATTGCCATTTACCTTGACGATAAGTTGCTGACAGCACCTGTGGTCAAAGAACCAATTACCACCGGTGATGCAGTGATCAGTGGAGGTTACCAGAGTTTGGAAGAAGCTCAGCATGAAGCAATTCTGCTCCGCTCTGGCGCTCTTCCAGTAAAGGTAAAACTTCTCGAAAAAAGGACTGTCGGTCCCCTACTCGGCAAGGATTCTCTTGACCGCAGTCTTAAGGCTGGAATTTTTGGAATTCTTCTCATCTTTGTTTTTATGGTTGCCTATTACCGGGTTCCCGGTGTTATTGCTGACCTTTCTTTGGTGGTTTATGGTTTGCTGGTTGCGGGGATCTTCCTCTTAATCAAAGCCACTCTGACTTTGCCTGGTATTGCTGGTTTTATCCTTTCCGTCGGCATGGCTGTTGACGCCAATATCATCGTTTACGAGCGTCTGAAAGAGGAGTTAAGGGCTGGAAAGACGTTGCGGGCAGCAATTGATGCTGGTTTTAAGCATGCCTTCAGGACGATTCTTGATGCCAATGTGACCACCTTAATTGCTGCCGCAGTTCTCTATTACTTTGGCAGTGGTCCAATTCGGGGGTTTGCTGTGACTCTCAGTATCGGTATATTAACCAGCATGTTCACTGCGGTTACCTTTACTCGCTATCTTCTCCACTTGCTTGCCAGTTCGCGGCTGGTTTTAAATCCGAAGGCATATGGTGCCTAAATTCAAGGGGGTAGCTGACAATGAACCTGGTCAGGCTTAGGAAGTATTGGTATATGTTATCTTTATTGATTATCATTCCAGGGTTACTTAGTTTATTTATTAAGGGTTTAAACTATGGAATTGATTTTACGGGTGGTAGTCTCATTGAAGTGAAATTCGAGAAACCTGTGAAGATTGTAGAGATCAGAAAGGTGCTGGATGAACTCGGTTTGGGCGAAGCAAGCAAGATTCAGAGTGCTGCGGGGAACGCAGTCATCATCAGAACGCGTGACCTCAGCCAGGAGAAAAGTGATCAGCTACTCGCAAGTCTTGAAAAAAAATTTGGTTCTCTGAAGCTTATGCGCAACGAAAAGGTGGGGCCAACGATTGGAAAAGAGTTGCGGAATAAAGCAATTTTGTCGCTGGTGATTGCCTTTGCCTTGATGATCATTTACATCACCATCAGGTTTGAGTTCAGCTTTGCCCTTGCTGCCATATTGGCTCTCATTCACGATATCCTGGTTACTGTGGGCCTTGTTTCGATTATTGGTCTGGAGGTTGATGGAGCGTTTATTGCTGCCTTGCTGACGATTGTGGGGTATTCGATTAATGACACAATTGTGATCTTTGATCGCATCAGAGAGAATTTGCGAATTTTGAGCAAAGAACCTCTTGAAGAAATTGTTCACAAAAGCATCATCCAGACACTTGCTCGTTCCATCAACACAGTATTGACTGTGGTTTTTACCCTGCTAGCGTTGATTTTCTTCGGGGGTGTTACTATTAGGGCGTTTATGATTACGATGTTGATCGGAATTCTCAGTGGAGCCTATTCGTCAATTTTCAACGCCAGTCCTTTGTGGTATGACTTCCGTCGCCTGCTGGCAAAACCTACCTGATTAGCCGCCTGGAAGATTTTGATAGGGAAGATGAAGGAAGATGAGTATGAAAAAGCCAGGTGTTTGCCAAGGTGAGCAGGGGTTGCTGGAGAGAATCGGCGAGTTTTGGGCTTTTAAAGAAGAGCCTTTATTAGGAGATAAACGTATTCTTCTTTTTGACAATGTGCAATTTATCTATGAGTTAGCTTTAGCTCAACTGGAGCTGAAGTCTTTTGGGGTAAATTTTGAGATAACTAATGGATTACGAGAATTCAGATTATTGGAGGAACTAGAAAATGTAGAAGGTTTAAGGAGGAAATTGGCATATTTTAAGTCAATAAAGGGCAAATATACAGATTACTTCTACATTGTGAGAAAAAACAGAACAAGGTCTGTAAATCAGTATCTAACTCACTGGATTTATCCGTACAAGGGAAAATTCCACCCGCAGATGATTAGGGCATTGCTGAACATTATAGGACTAAGTAGAGGAGATACAGTATTAGATCCATTCATAGGGAGTGGAACTACAGCAGTTGAAGCCCAACTGTTAGGAATAAACTGTGTTGGTATTGATATTTCTCCCCTCTGCGTTCTCCAGAGCAGGGTAAAAACAGAGTCAATAGATGTATTGCCGGAGATTTTAGAGTGGAAAGAGGAGATGCTGAAGAGGGTTAATGTGAATTTGTTTAACCTTGGAGGAAAGTCCTTGGATGATGCAATCAATGAGATACCTAATGAAAAAGTCAGAAATTTCTTCCAGATGGCGAAGCTAGTGGCGGTAAGTGATAATGCGAGGAGAAAGAGGGAATTTTCAAGTGCATTCAGAAAAAATTTAGAGATAATGATTCTCTCAGTTAAAGATTATGTTGATGTGGTAAAAGAATTGGATTTAAAACTAGGTAAAGTCGACATAGAAGTTGGCGACTCAAGAGCTTTACCATTAGAAGATAACAGCATTGATGGAATTGTAACTTCTCCACCGTATTCTATTGCCTTAGATTATGTTTCTAACGACGCCCATGCGTTAAAAGTACTGGGGTACGATCTGCAAGATTTGAGAGAAAAGTTCATAGGGGTTAGGGGTACAGGACAGAGAAGGATTGAACTATACAATGAAGATATGAGGGAGAGTTTGAGAGAAATGTACAGGGTACTCAAACCCAAGAAATACGCTGCAATTGTGATAGGAAATGCAACATATCAAGGTAGAGAAATAAAAACGGTAGAATTCCTCGTGGATTATGCTACAAGGGTTGGGTTTAAACTTATAAAGAATATCGATAAGATTATTTTCGGTTTATATAACGTGATGCAAAAAGAAAATATCCTGATCTTCCAAAAACAATGAGCATAGGGAGAAAGTAGAAATATGCCTCAAATTAGAGCAAAAAGATTCAACATTTCAGATGTAATCATGGATATATGTGGTCATAAGGTTTTAGAGTTCGACATTAACGATTCTTTACAACAACAAATGATTGTTATCTTAAAAAAAGCTCTTGCCCACATTGCCTCTAAAGATAATATCTTTCACGCTAGAAGACCAAATGATATAAGTGATAACACAAAGGACGAATGTTTGGAAGACAGGATAGAAAAGTATTTTAATGAAATCAAAGATAGTGCTAAAGCTAGGATAACAGCAAAGCGGTTGAAAGAAAAAGGATACCCCAATTTGGTTACTTTTCAAGATGGGGCTGTAGTTGCTTATTTGGAAGTTAAGGTAAAATCGACAACCCGAAGAAGTGAAAGTTCCGCCAGAGATTTCTATATAAGCCCAGGAACTGTAATAAAGGGTAGATCCACGATTTCGTCTCAGGAGATTGTTTACAAGTTTGATATTTATCGTGGTAACACATCAAGAAAAATTCAGGCTGATGCTCCTCATTTGCTTATTTTATGTAAGGCGGAAGATTTAGGTTCTTCTGAGCGGTATTCAGGATATAGGCTGTGGAAACTTTTAGAGTACAGCATATTTGATTTGTCGAAATTAAATTTGAAGCTGAAAATAGAGTTTAATGCAAATTATCGGGACATCGAAAGAGAATGTAGTCTAGTGTAGTTGGGATTGATGAAGTAGTAAAAATTCGATAGGGGAAGTGGCGACAGGTGCCCCACAGATGGGGAGAATAGGGAATCAGGTGAAAATCCTGAGCGGTCCCGCCACTGTGAGCAGAGACGAACCCGAAATAACCACTGGGCTGGTCCACCAGTCTGGGAAGGTTCGGGGGAGGATGAATGCGAGCCAGGAGACCTGCCTGTCAGCCTGATTACTGGAGGATGATGGTAAAGTCCCCAGCCGTGTGGTTGGGGGCTTTTGTTTATAAAAAATAAAAATTTTTTAAGGAGGGATCTGTTTTGTTGCTGGAGGAAACCATTAAAAAGATTGGTGAACTTGATCAGCAGGCCCAGGAGAAAGCGCGCCTGCGGCTCGATGATTTGACTAAACCTCCCGGAAGCCTTGGGATGTTGGAGGAGGTTGTTGTTAAAATTGCTGGGATTACCGGCAACTGGATGCCTTCCCTGGAGAAAAAAGCGGTGATCGTCATGGCTGGAGATCACGGTGTTGTTGCAGAAGGGGTTAGTGCTTTTCCTCAAGAGGTTACCCCCCAGATGGTTCGCAACTTTCTTCGTGGTGGTGCAGCAATCAATGTGTTATCCCGTCATGCTGGTGCTAAGGTTGTCTGTGTTGATATCGGGGTAGCTGCACCTTTAGAAGAACCAGGTCTGCTTTCCAGAAAGATAGCTTTAGGAACGCGAAATATTGCTAAGGGGCCAGCAATGACGCTTGAGGAAGCCAGAAGAGCGGTGGAAGTGGGAATCGAGGTAGCCACTCAGGAGATTGCTGCAGGTGTTCAACTTTTAGCTACAGGGGATATGGGGATCGGGAACACTACTCCCAGTACAGCAGTCCTTGCTGCCTTTACAGGTTTCCCTGTTTCTCGTATTGCTGGTAAGGGAACAGGGCTTGATGATCGCCGTTTTCGGCATAAGGTCGAAGTAATTGAATGCGCTTTAAAGGTTAACAACCCGGACCCCCGCGATGGCCTGGACGTTCTATCCAAGGTTGGAGGCTTCGAGATTGGTGGTCTTGCAGGTGTGATTTTAGGAGCTGCGGCTTCTCGGGTTCCCGTAGTTATTGATGGCTTTATTTCCGGTGCTGCTGCCATGATCGCCCGCGCCCTTGCTCCCCGTGCTGTTGATTATATGATTGCTTCTCACCTTTCTGAAGAGCCGGGGCACAGAATCATGCTTAACTGGTTGGGCCTCGAGCCAATGATCCAAATGCGGATGCGCCTCGGAGAGGGGACCGGAGCGGTGCTGGCCTTTCATTTGATCGAGGCAGGGTTGCGGGTTTTGCGGGAGATGGCTACCTTCAGTGAGGCTCAGGTTTCGAAAAAGTCTGAAGATTGATATGATTGAAAAGGTGTGGGTGGGTATTTTCGCGGTTTAGGATGAGCTTTTTGGGGCTTCATCATGGTAGGACTTGATGAGGCCCTTTTTGTGTGCATAAAATATGAATAATTCATGAGGAATAAAGGTGCTTATCTAAGGAAAGTGGCTGCTTATTGAAGTCGGCTGCATGGGTTGTTTCGGATTGCTGGGGGGAGAAAGGTGACTGCAAAACAGAATGCTGCCAAGATCTCGGTATATTCGAATACTTTTCTCCTGATCATGAAAATCATTGTCGGAGGGTTAATTAATTCTGTAAGTGTGCTCTCTGAGGCTATCCACTCTGGGATGGATCTTTTAGCTGCTCTAATCGCTTTTTTTGCTGTCTCTCAGAGTGAGAAGCCCCCTGATGAAGAACACCAATTTGGTCATGGAAAGTTTGAAAATGTTGCTGGGTTTGTGGAGGCCATCCTGATTTTTGGTGCAGCTCTCTGGATTGTTTGGGAGGCTGCTCAGAAAATAATCACTAAGGAGCCGGTAGCGGAACCCCTCTGGGGTCTGGCAGTGATGATGATTTCAGGAACAGTCAATATTGTAGTTTCATCAGTCCTGATGAAAACCGCGAGATCAACTGATTCTGTGGCGCTGGAGGCAGATGCCTGGCACCTGAGAACCGATGTTTATACTTCGTTTGGGGTGGGTCTAGGGTTATTTCTCCTCTTGATTACGGGTTTCCAGATCTTTGACCCACTTCTGGCAATTGGAGTGGCTTTGCTGATCATTAAAGCCTCTTTTGAGTTAATGAAGAAAGCCTTTTTCCCTTTACTTGATACTTGCTTGCCCGAAGATGAAATAATGGCGATCAAGAAGATTTTGGAGAGACATTGTAATGACTATGTTGAGTTTAAAAACCTCCGCACCAGGAAAGCTGGTTCTGAGCGACACATCGATTTTCACTTGGTGGTTCCTGGGAATTGTACGGTCAGTGAGATTCATGAGCTTTGTCAACAAATCGAGAGGTCGATTCAAGAGAGCTTCCCTGGAGCATCCGTGTTGATTCATCTGGAGCCTGGTGAAGGGGAGAAAGAAGCTCACGAATGAGGAGCACCAAAGAGAGGATTTTGCGAAAGGAGAAGCGAAATACCTTGGTAGTTTTTATCGATTTTTGGAGGTGACCCCAGTGCAGTATTATGTTCTTTGTGTCCTTGTTTTTGCCCTTCTGATTGCTGTTTTTGCGGTGCAGAATGCTGGCCCTGTGAGTATTAAGCTTTTCTTTTGGACTATTCCTGAAGCTCCGCTGGTTCTGGTAATCTTGATTACTGTTCTTTGTGGTTTCTTCATTGGGCTTATCCTCGGTTCGTTTAGTCATCCCCGACAAAAAAAGAGGCTTCCAGATACTACTAACTACCCCTTCGACGCCCTGAAAAATCAGAAAAAGCCTTAAAATTTGCCTTCTCTTGACAAGGTTGTCAGCGTGAGCATACGATAGAAAAGGGGGTGGGCTGATGAGCCTTCAAAGGTTACTGGCGAAAATCGAAAGCTACTATCCCAACTTTGACCGAGAATTAGTAGAGAAAGCTTATTTTTTTGCCAACAAGGCTCATGCTGGACAGGTTAGAAATTCTGGAGAAGCTTTTATTAATCACCCCCTTGAAGTTGCCTATATTTTGGCTGATTTAGAGCTTGATTTGACAACTATTGTTGCTGGTCTGCTTCATGATGTCGTGGAAGATACACCTGTTACTCTTGAGGAGATTGAGGCAGCTTTTGGCTCTGAAGTAAGTTTTCTGGTGTCCGGAGTTACCAAACTAGGAAAGATCGAGTTTAAATCTAAAGAAGACCGCCAAGCCGAAAACTTGAGGCGCATGTTCTTGGCAATGGCGCGCGATGTGCGCGTCATTTTGATCAAGCTTGCCGATCGCCTCCATAACCTGCGCACATTAGGCCATCATCCTGTAGAAAAGCAGAGAGAAGTAGCTCAAGAAACCTTAGAAATTTTTGCTCCCCTTGCTCACAGACTGGGGATTTACAAGATCAAGTGGGAAATTGAGGACCTGGCTTTTCGATTTTTAGAGCCAGAAAAGTATTATGAGCTTGTTGCTAGAATTGCCAAAAAGAGGCGTGAACGCGAGGACTATATCAATTTAGTGATTTCGAAGATCCGAGAACAGCTTGATGCTGCCGGAATTAAGGCTGATATCTCAGGAAGGCCGAAGAACTTCTACAGTATCTACCGAAAAATGGTTGACCAAGGGAAAGACCTGGCAGAGATCTACGACTTGATTGCTGTCCGGGTAATTGTGGATACAGTCAGGGATTGCTACGCTGTTCTGGGGATCGTGCATACTATGTGGAAGCCAATTCCAGGCAGGTTTAAGGACTATATCGCCATGCCCAAACAGAACATGTACCAGTCACTACATACTACCCTAGTCGGGCCATTTGGCGAGCCATTTGAGCTCCAGATCCGCACCTGGGAAATGCACAGAACTGCCGAATACGGAATTGCTGCTCACTGGCGCTACAAAGAAGGGGGTCGGCCTTCAGACCCCAAATTTGAGGAGAAACTTTCCTGGTTGCGGCAAATCCTGGAGTGGCAGCATGACCTCAAAGATGCCAGGGAGTTTATGGAATCTTTGAAAATTGATCTCTTTTCTGATGTTGTCTTTGTCTTTACCCCAAAAGGAGACGTGATCGAGCTTCCTGCAGGTTCAGTCCCGATTGACTTCGCTTATAGGATCCACACTGAGGTAGGTCACCGCTGTATTGGTGCCAAGGTAAATGGGAAAATTGTTCCTCTTGATTACAAGCTAAAGAATGGTGATATTGTAGAAATTCTTACATCGAAGCAGACCAATGGTCCGAGCCGGGACTGGCTATCTATTGTCAAAACTTCGCACGCCAAGAACCGCATCAGGCAGTGGTTCAAGAAAGAAAAACGAGAAGAAAATATCTTACGCGGGCGGGAACTTTTAGAAAAGGAGATTCGGCGGATTGGTGCCGATCCTGAAGACTTCTTTAAATTGGAGGCGATCGACGAACTTGCTCAGAGTTTTGGTTTCCAGAGCGGGGATGACCTGTATGCAGGGGTCGGAGGAGGAGTTGTCAGTGCTGGTCAGGTTGTAGGAAAGGTCAAGGATCAACTGCTGAAAGAAGAGGAGAAAGAGTTTCCTCGAAGTGAACAACTTGAAGTCAAGCAGTTGCTCAAATCCGTTGGGGAAAAGAAGAGAACGGCTCCTGGGGTTAAGGTCAAAGGGGAAAAAAACGTTGCTGTGCGGCTTGCCCATTGCTGCAATCCCTTGCCAGGTGACCAGATCATCGGTTATGTCACTAGAGGAAGAGGTGTTTCGGTTCATAGAGCAGATTGCCCCAACGTTGCTCACTACTACCAATATGAGCCAGAAAGACTTATCGAAGTCAGTTGGGACGACACCACTGATGCCACTTACCAGGTGGAAATTGAGGTAAAAGCTCTTGACAGACCCCGTCTGGCATCAGATATTATGAATACAATTGCAGATACCAAAACGATCATTAACGCGGTTAATGCTCGGGCTAAAAAGGACAAGCTGGCTTTGGTTAATTTGAAACTGGAAATCCGTGATCTGGAGCACCTCTACTACATTATGCAGAAAGTGAGCCGTGTTAGTGATGTCCTCGAGGTTCACCGCGTAGTTCCTTCCTAAGAAAGCCGGAAGGGGATATCCTTAAGCCTTATCCTGCGTGAGTTCACCGCGTAGTTCCTTCCTAAAAAAGAAAGATCTGCGAAAGATCTGCTGTGACCGGGGTGAATTAATGAGAGCTGTTGTCCAAAGGGTAAGCAGAGCCTGGGTTGATGTTGAAGGGGAGAGGCAAGGCTCAATCGGTAGGGGGTTGGTGGTTTTGGTTGGTGTGGGGGTTGGTGATCAGATTGAGGATGCCTCTTATGTTGCTGAAAAGATCATCAACCTCCGTATCTTTCCTGATGAGGAAGGCAAGCTTAATTATTCGGTTCGGGACATCCAGGGGGAACTCCTTGTGGTATCGCAGTTTACCCTTTTCGGTGACTGTCGCAAAGGAAGGCGTCCGAGCTTTACCCAGGCTGCACCACCTGAGGTGGCTTTTCCGATTTATGAAGAATTTCTGAGATTGCTTGCTAGAAGTGGTTTGAGGATTGTTACCGGGAAGTTCCAGTCGATGATGGAGGTAGGCATAGTGAACGACGGACCGGTGACAATTTTGCTTGATTCGAAAAAGAAATTCTGAGATGGGGGTATCTGATGATGCAAGTAAAGTGCCTTACGGTTGGCCCAATGCTTACCAACTGTTATCTTGTCTGGTGTGAAGAGACAAAAGAGGCTGTTGTGATTGATCCAGGTGCTGAAGGAGAGAAGATCGTTTTTGAGATCGAAAAGGAGCATCTGCGGGTGAAATACATCATCAATACTCACGGTCACGTTGATCACATTAGTGCCAACCGTGAGGTCAAAAACAGAACAGGTGCCAGAATTCTCGTCCATGCAGATGATGCTCCTTTACTTACCAATCCCCAGCTTAACCTTTCTTCATATCTTGGGGTTCCAGTAGCAGGTCCTCCCCCAGATGAGTTGCTTTGCGAAGGAGAAGAAATTAAAATCGGCAACAGTCTCAAGTTCGAGGTCCTCCACACCCCTGGGCACACGCGGGGGGGAATTTGTTTACTGGGAGATAAGGTGATTTTCACAGGAGATACTCTTTTTGCTGGCTCTGTCGGAAGAACCGATTTTCCCGGGGGTTCGTATACAGAACTCCTCAAGTCGATCAAAGAAAAGATCCTCACCCTTGGGGATGATTACGTGATTTATCCCGGCCATGGACCGACATCTACTGTTGGGGAAGAACGGAAAAGTAATCCCTTTCTCTTGTGAGCGGCCATCAGCTTCGAACTGTTTCCGATAACTTAAAGAAGATAGGAGTGAATTGCTGTTGATTACTGTACCCCGGGGAACAAAAGATTTACTTCCCGGAGAAGTGGAGAAATGGCAGTATCTAGAAGATGTTGTCCGTCAGCTATGCAAATTATATGGCTATCAGGAGATTAGGACCCCGATTTTCGAACACACAGAGCTTTTCACGCGAGGGATTGGCGAAACCACTGACATTGTGCAAAAGGAGATGTACACTTTTGAGGATCGGGGTGGCCGAAGTATTACCCTTAGACCTGAGGGAACGGCCTCGGTTGTCCGGGCCTACCTCGAGCACCATTTTTATAACCAGCCACAACCCGTGAAGCTCTTCTACATTGGCCCAATGTTTCGCTATGACCGTCCTCAGGCAGGACGATACCGCCAGTTTCACCAATTTGGTTTGGAATGTTTGGGAAGCCATGATCCTGCTGTCGATGCTGAGGTGATTTGTTTTACTTGGGATTATTTTCAGAGGCTGGGTTTAAACAAGTTTACGATTGAGGTGAACAGCATTGGCTGTCCTCTCTGCAGACCCCGTTACACCGAGGCCCTGAAGGCATTTTTCGAACCGTTGAAGGAGTCGCTTTGCTCTTTTTGCCGTGAACGCTTGGACCGTAATCCTCTGCGTGTGCTGGATTGCAAAGTTACTCAGTGCCAGGAGTTGGGAAAAAACGCACCTGTGATCCTGGACCATTTGTGTGAAGACTGTAAGAGGCACTTTTCCGAAGTCCAGAAGTATCTTCAGATTTTGAAAATTCCCTTTGTGATTAATCCAAGGTTGGTAAGAGGGCTTGATTACTACACTCACACTGCCTTCGAAGTAATCTTTTCAGAACTTGGTGCTCAGGCTTCGATAGCTGGCGGCGGTCGTTACAACAATCTTGTAGAGACTTACGGGGGACCCCGTGTACCCGCGGTGGGAGTTGCTGTAGGCATTGAGAGGTTGCTGCTTGCTCTGGAGAAGAGTGGTGTCCAGCTTTTGCCTCCACGAGAACCTCTTATTTTCGTGGCTACTGCTGCTGGCGATTCCCGGGCCTGGCTGGATCAGGAGGCGATGCTCCTCCTCATGAAGTTGCGTCGTGCTGGTTTCCGAGCAGAAAAGGATTACCTAGGGCGGAGCTTAAAAGCCCAGATGAAGTCTGCTGGAAAGATCGGAGCCAGGTATGTTTTGATCCTGGGTGAGGAGGAGATGAGCGCGGGAGAAGTTGTGATTCGGGACATGAGAACAGGTGAGCAATTTTCTGTTCCCAAGGAACATCTATTAAAAACCATTGTGGAAATGAGAGACAAGGAGGAAGGTTAGTTGGAAGCTGTTGGTGATCTGCGACGGACTCACGGATGCGGAGAACTCCGTGTTGACCACATTGGTGAAAATGTGGTTCTGATGGGGTGGGTGAAGAGGCAACGGGATCATGGTGGAGTGATCTTCCTCGATCTGCGCGACCGGACTGGGGTCGTCCAGGTGGTTCTTAGTTCTGACGAAAGCGGTGACGTGTTTGCCAAAGGGCAGACTGCCAGAGCTGAGTACGTTGTTGCTGTTCAGGGAGAGGTGAGAAGGAGGCCACCCGGTACCGAGAACCCCAAGATGGCCACTGGAGAGGTCGAGGTTGTTGCCAAGGACCTGAGAATTCTCAATACCGTTCGTTCTCTCCCCTTTTATCCTGATGAAGCGGAAAGCGTGGATGAAGCACTGAGGTTGCGCTATCGCTACCTGGACCTCCGCCGACCAGAATGTTGGGAAATTTTTACTTTGCGTCATCGCGCTGCCCAGGAAATCCGCAACTTCCTTACAGAGAAAGGGTTTCTTGAAGTCGAAACCCCAATCCTCACCAGGAGCACCCCTGAAGGGGCGCGTGATTACCTTGTTCCCAGCAGGATCTACCCAGGGCGATTTTACGCCCTTCCTCAGTCACCCCAGCTTTTCAAGCAGATCCTGATGATTGCCGGGTTCGAGCGCTACTTCCAGTTTGCCCGCTGCTTCCGTGACGAAGATTTAAGGGCTGACAGGCAGCCGGAGTTCACCCAACTAGATATGGAGATGTCATTTATCAGTGAAGAGGAATTGTTTGCCTTAGTTGAGGAAATGCTTGCAGTTCTCTTTTCTCAAGTGCTGGGAAAGAGGGTAAAAACACCTTTTCCCCGGCTCAAATATCGCGAAGCCCTGGAAAAATACGGAACCGACAAACCTGATACCAGATTTGGAATGGAGATTAAAAACGTTTCCTCCCTGGTGGCGGAGAGCAGCTGTAACATCTTTGTCCAGGCAGTGCAACAGGGTGGAGTTGTTAAAGGGATTCGAGTTCCAGAGGGTTCGCTTTTTTCTCGCCGCGTTCTCGATGAACTTTCTAAGCTTGCCGTTGGGTGGGGTGCTCGCGGGCTTGCCTGGTTTGTGTTGGATGGAGGGGAGGTGAAATCTCCCCTGGCGAAGCTGTTTACTGCTCAAGAGCTCGAGGCTTTGATCACCGCAATGGGAGGAAAGCCTGGTGATCTCCTCCTCTTTGTGGCAGATCAGGAAGAAGTTACCAGCACAGTTCTGGGGAACCTCCGCTTCGAGCTTGCCAGGCGCCTTCAGTTGACCGAGTCAGAAGATTTTTCTTTTGTCTGGATAACTGAATTTCCTTTACTCGAATATAACGAGGACGAGAAAAGATGGGAAGCTGTCCATCACCCGTTTACAGCCCCCTATGAGGAGGACATTGGTTTTTTAGAAACAGCGCCAGAAAAGGTGCGTGCTCGTGCTTATGATCTGATCCTTAATGGGACGGAGATCGGGGGAGGAAGCCTCAGAAACTATCGCCGCGACTTGCAGGAAAAAATTTTTAAAATCATTGGGCTTTCCGAGGAAGACATCTGGGAGAAGTTTGGTTTCTTGCTCGAAGCTCTTGACTGTGGTGCACCTCCACATGGAGGGATTGCTTTTGGATTCGACCGTCTTTTGATGTTAATGCTGGGAAGGGAAACGATTCGTGATGTGATTGCTTTTCCGAAGACGCAGAGTGCAACTTGCTTGTTGACCCAGGCTCCAGCCCCAGTAACTTCCAGACAGCTTGAGGAGCTTCATATCAGCATTCTTGAAAAAACAGAGCAGAAATTACCGCGTTGAGCAAGAATGGAAATTTGGAAGAACGCTTTTTTCCTTGAAAAGAGGGGATTGGTGTGTTATGATGTTTTTAGAATAGCCCTGCGGTGTGCGTGGGACTCGGGAGTTTCGAGCCAACACCAATACAAGAGGAGCCTGGGCTCTGGTTGTGGCTTGTATGCCCTGACAGCATCCTCCGTGAGGAGGATGCTGGGAGTTGCTCTTGTGTTAGAGCACACTCCTTCACGGAGTGGAGCGAGGGACACAAAAAGCAACCAGGAGGGCACCACTGTGCTGAGCCGAGGTTCGGAAACACCCAGTAGCCACGGCAACCGCGGGGTTCTTTTATTTAAAACAAATGAGGGGGTCCTCGACGGAAAACATGACTGCTTTTGATTTTTTCTGGATTTTTATAATTTTCATGAGTTTTTTGCCGATGCTCAAGCAGCAGCACCTTCAGGCTACCAGGCTTCGCCTTTTGCGGAAGATTGAAGAAAAAAAGAAAGTCAAGAGTAATCAGCCTTATTCATCGTCAGGAGTCTCTCAGTTTATTGGGAATTCCCCTGAGCAGGTTTATCGATATTGAAGACTCGGAACAGGTTTTGCGGGCGATACGGCTCACTCCTGACCATATGCCTATTGACCTGATCTTGCATACACCTGGAGGGCTAGTGTTAGCTGCAGAACAGATTGCTCATGCCCTCCGCAGGCACCCGGCAAAGGTGACTGTGTTTATTCCTCATTATGCAATGTCTGGGGGAACACTGATTGCTCTTGCTGCTGACGAAATTGTTATGGACGAGAACGCTGTTTTGGGTCCGGTAGATCCGCAGTTGGGAAAATACCCGGCGGTTTCCATTCTACGGGTGCTTGAGCAAAAAAATCCTAGCGATATTGACGATGAAACTCTTATTCTGGCAGATGTTGCTAAAAAGGCGGTCCGCCAGGTTGAGGATACATTGCGCACAATTCTCAGGGATAAGATGAGTGAAGAAGAGGCGGAAAGAATTGCTAAAATTCTCACTGAAGGAAGATGGACTCATGATTATCCCATAACCTGCGATTTTCTCAGAGAACTTGGACTCAATGTTTCCACTGATTTGCCTAAAGAAGTTTATCTTCTCATGGATTTGTATCCACAATCACCACAGCGCCGTCCCTCGGTTCAGTTTATTCCTTCACCTTACGAGAACCGGGATCATAATGGGGAGAAATAGGAGAGCAAAGGAGGATCACCATGTACTGGAATGAAAAATACGAGTGTATGCCCAGATCCGAACTGCGTGCCCTTCAGGAGGAGCGCTTGAAAGAAACTGTTGCCAGGGTCTACTATGAGGTTCCTTTTTACCGAAGAGCACTACAGGCACGGGGATTAGGACCTAATGACATCAATTCTCTTGAGGATCTTCCGAAGCTTCCTTTCACCACAAAGGAAGACCTGCGGGATAACTATCCTTATGGGCTTTTTGCCGTTCCCTTGAGTGAGGTTGTGCGGCTTCATGCTTCCTCAGGGACGACTGGAAAACCGACAGTTGTTGGCTATACCAGGCGTGACTTGGATATCTGGGCCGAGGTGATGGCTCGGGCTCTTACCGCTTGCGGAGCAACAAAGGAGTCAATGATTCATAATGCCTACGGCTATGGGCTCTTCACTGGGGGACTTGGGGTTCATTATGGTGCTGAGCGGATCGGGGCTTCAGTCATCCCTGTTTCCGGGGGTCATACTAAGCGCCAGATCATGATCATGAAAGATTTCGGAAGCACGATTCTCACCTGTACACCTTCTTATGCCCTCTATCTGGCAGAGGTTATGGAGGAGATGGGGATCTCGAAAAAAGACCTGAAGCTTAAAGGGGGCCTTTTTGGTGCTGAACCTTGGTCGGAGAACATGAGGAAGCAGATTGAATCTAGATTAGGTATTCTTGCCCTCGATATTTACGGGCTCAGCGAGGTCATTGGTCCTGGGGTGGCTGTTGAGTGTCCAGAAAAGCGGGGGCTTCATGTTGCCGAAGACCATTTCTTGGTGGAGATCATCGACCCTGAGACAGGAGAACAGTTGCCACCAGGGAGTTATGGTGAGTTGGTCATTACTACGCTCACCAAAGAAGCACTACCTCTCATTCGCTACCGCACAAGAGACATTACTGCAATTCTCCCTGGCTCTTGTCCGTGTGGGCGAACTCATGTGAGGATCGATAGGATAAAAGGACGCACAGATGATATGCTGGTAATTAGAGGTGTTAATGTTTTCCCGTCTCAAATTGAAGAAGTGCTTTTCCGGATTAGCGGGACCGAACCCCACTACTTGATCATTGTGGAGCGTAGGGAGCAGCTTGATGAACTGGAAGTATGGGTTGAGGTTTCCGAGCAGGTCTTTTCTGACGAGGTGAGAAGGCTGGAAGACTTAGAAAGACGAATTAGGCGTGAAATTGAGGATGTCTTGGGAATTTCAGTCCGGGTGAAACTCGTCGAACCGAAGACTATTGAGCGGAGTGAAGGAAAAGCTAAGAGAGTTATCGACCGGCGTCAACTATAGAAGAGATTTGCTTTTTTGCAGTTGGAGAAATGTGTGTAGTGACTTTTAGTTTGGGAAATTGAGGGGGTTAGGTGATGCTCGTAAAACAGATATCTGTGTTCCTGGAAAACAAGTGCGGCCGTCTTGCTAGTGTTACTAGGGTTTTGGGGGAACATAATATCAACATCAGGGCTTTTTCGATTGCCGACACTACTGATTTCGGAATCTTGCGCCTGATCGTTAACAACCCAGAAGCGGCTTATAAGGTCCTCCGAGAAGCAGGTTTTACTGTGAGTGTTACCGAGGTAATCGCTGTGAAAATTCCTGATAGGCCTGGTGGTCTTGCTGATGTCCTTGAGTTGATGCAGGAAGCAGGGGTGA
>DAINRC010000017.1:0-24113 GCA_036742135.1 Bacillota bacterium | reverse complement strand
CACTGGTGTTCCTCCCGATATCTACGCATTTCACCGCTACACCGGGAATTCCACCTTCCTCTCCCCCCCTCAAGTGGCCCAGTATCAGGTGCAATCCTCCGGTTGAGCCGTCGGCTTTCACACCTGACTTGAACCACCGCCTACGCGCGCTTTACGCCCAGTGATTCCGGACAACGCTCGCCCCCTACGTTTTACCGCGGCTGCTGGCACGTAGTTAGCCGGGGCTTTCTGGTAGGGTACCGTCACCCTAACCCCTATTCAGAGCTAGGACTTCGTCCCCTACAACAGGGCTTTACGACCCGAAGGCCTTCTTCACCCACGCGGCGTCGCTGCGTCAGGCTTTCGCCCATTGCGCAAGATCCCCCACTGCTGCCTCCCGTAGGAGTCTGGGCCGTGTCTCAGTCCCAGTGTGGCCGACCACCCTCTCAGGCCAGCTACCCATCGTCGCCTTGGTAGGCCGTTACCCCACCAACTAGCTAATGGGCCGCGAGCCCATCCGGAAGCGGGAGCTTAGAGCCTAAACCCCAGAGGCCCCCTTTCCTTCCACCAGGATGCCCCAGCAGAAGTGTATCCGGTATTAGCACCAGTTTCCCAGTGTTATCCCGGTCTTCCGGGTAGGTTGCTCACGTGTTACTCACCCGTCCGCCGCTAGGTAGCAAGCACAGCTAACCTGCACCCACTACCCCGCTCGACTTGCATGTGTTAGGCACGCCGCCAGCGTTCGTCCTGAGCCAGGATCAAACCCTCCATGCAACTCTCCTCAAAAAAAGTCCATCCTCAGCCCGCACGACTGTTCAGTTTTCAAGGACCTCTGCTGCTCTTCCTCTCGGGCAGCGCCGATGCCTATCTTATCACGGTCAAAATTTTTTGTCAAGGCTTTTGTCGCTTTTTGTTGTTTGGAGTCCCAGTTGCTTGACGCACTATTAATATACCACCACAGTGGCCTCGACACAAGCCTGATGAAATCCCAAAATTTCATCATAAACATGTGCATACTAGCATCAGAAGAACATATTTTTGAATGAGATACACACATTTCTGATTTTTGCGAGAAATTCCGGCTATTTCAGAAGTGTCCCTTCAGAAAAATTGAGATACATCTCCGGAACCTCACCAACGATCACTGTATCGGTGACAGGGATCTCAGTCGCCACTTCAACCTCAGAAGCAAGCATGGGAACGACAACTTTGACTCTACTCTTTACATCGAGATACAAGCGGTGCCTCGTCTGGTTGATGCCAACCTCCTCGAAGCGACCAAAAATCTTTGTTTTTACCGTTCCAATCGGGGAGATGGAAACCTTAATCCCGGGGCCGTAGTTGGCCAGCAGGTTACTTCCTAGAACCTGGCCGAGCGGTATCGAAAAGTCATCATGAGTGAGCTCTTTTAGGGATTCCTGGATGGCCAGAGTGGCTTCAGAAGCCAGGAGGTTTACCCGGACAATATCAGGTTGGACCAAAACGATCCTTCCCTGCGAATCCTTTTGGACAATGATCAAGTCACGAGACACAGATGAGCGAAGAAACTCCCGTTTGATGGCCTGATGAATAGCTTCTGTTGCTGCCCAGCGTGCTTTCGCTTCAGCGATTTCCTGAATTGTGGGTTTCAAACTGGATTCAAAGAAGAAAAAAATTAAAATAAGAAAAAGTAAAGAGGCCGCAAAGGCCAAAACCAACCAGGGCCTTCTGCGGTTCACCTACTCACCCCCAAGCCACCAGCACCGCAAACCACTGAGGGCTTCCCTATGAATCACATTCCATAGTATGAACAAGAGAAGGAAAATGTTATCGCTTGCCTAGCTGGACGCCCAGGGGTGAGAAACTGTGTCTAGCAGACTTTCGTGGATCAAGGCAAAGCTTGAAAACTCACTCCTGGAGGTAAATCCGGGCAAACTTCCTTTTTCCTGCCCTGACTACCATTCCGTTTCTCACCCGGACGTTTTCTTCGGGACCCTCCACCTTCTCTCCATCTATCTTCACTGCACCCTGGTTGAGGAGGCGCCTCCCTTCAGAAGTACTGCTTACCAGCCCTGCTTTCAGCAAAAGCTTAGGCAGCCAAATACTGCCGTCGGGATTAACATCTCCCGGACGCAAGAAAACTTCTGGAATCTCTGCAGGCAGTTCCCCCTTCTGGAAAACGGCAACAAACTCCGCCTCCGCCTGCTGGGCAGCCTCTTCTCCGTAAAACATCGCCACAAGCTCGCGGGCTAGCCTCATTTTAGCATCCCGGGGGTGGAGAGAGCCACTTGTAAGGCCCTCTTTTATTGTCCTGATCTCATCAAGGTCAACAGGTGTCACCAGTTCGAAGTAACGGAGAATCATCTCATCTGGCAGCGACATCGTCTTGCCATAAATCTCTCTCGGAGGTTCCGTGATCCCGATGTAGTTACCCAAGCTTTTGCTCATCTTCTGGACTCCGTCAAGCCCTTCGAGGATCGGCATGAGCACAGCAACTTGAGGTTCCAGCCCGTATTCCCGCTGAATATCTCTGCCCACCATCAGATTAAACTTCTGGTCAGTCCCCCCGATCTCCACATCCGCTCGGACAACCACAGAATCATAGGCTTGAATGAGCGGGTAGAGGAACTCATGAATTCCGATCGGTAATCCTTCGCGGTAGCGACGTCCAAAGTCATCTCTCTCCAGCATTCTGGCAACAGTATACTTAGCCGCCAGTTCAATAACCTCGACAAAAGTGAGAGGGGCCAACCAGGTGCTGTTGAAAACAACCTCAGCTTTCTCGAGGTCGATAATCTTACCAATCTGCTCTTTATAGGTAGCCACATTAGCCAGAACCTCTTCTTCGCTCAACTGCCGCCTCGTCTCCGACCGCCCTGAAGGGTCACCGATTCTCGCAGTGAAGTCTCCGAGGATCAGCACCACATGGTGCCCCAACTCCTGAAACTGACGCAGCTTATGGAGAACAACTGTGTGGCCAAGGTGAATGTCAGGAGCCGTAGGATCAAGTCCAAGTTTCACTCTGAGAGGCTTGTTGAGCTCAAGCGCTCGCTTTAACTTGCGAGCCAACTCCTCTTCAGGAGTGATCTCCACAACCCCTCTTGTGATTGTCTCCCACTGCTTCTGAAAATCTCTAACAAGTCCTGCCATCGATACTCCCTCCTCATCTCCAAAAATCTCAAAAATATAAAAAATCGCCCCCAATCTAGGGGCGAGAGCGATTCCCGCGGTACCACCCTACTGGCCTCACTGAAGAAGTGAGGCCACTTTCGTGTCTTTAACAGGACAACCTGTCTCTCCCTACTGAAACAGTCCCATTATGATGGTGACTGCCTTTCGGAAGAGCGGCTCCCAGGCGTATTTCCCGGCCCTCCGGACTGGTTCCCACCAACCCCAGCTCTCTGTAACCGGTTGGAGACCGGTACTCCTCCTGTTCCTCGCCTTTTCCTACTTTTGAACTTTTCAGAAGATTATAGCATTTTCCCGCACCACTCTCAACAAGGTGTCCTGGTTTGGCATCCCAACCTGGCAGCAGAGGGGCACTACATGTTAGCCTTGAGAATCTCCAAAAGATCATCCTTTCGAGCAGCCCGAGGGTTCGCGGCCAGGGAACCTGAAGGGAGAGCAGCCTCGGCAAGAAGGGAAAGGTCTTCGGCACGCAGACCGACTTCGCTCAACTTCTCCGGGATCCCCAGGCGCTTTCTCAGACTTTTGACAAAATGGATCAGCCGCCTTGCAGCCTCACCTGAAGAGCTTCCAGGTTGCACCAGTCCAAGTTCAAAAGCAATCCGGGCATATTTCTCTTCCACAATTGTCAGGTTGTATTCCATCACATAGGGTAGTAAAATCCCGCAAACAAGCCCGTGGGGTAAGTGATAGCGGAGACCAACCGGATGGGCAAGACCGTGAACAGCGCCCAGGCGGGCATTGTTCAGAGCAATTCCTGCCATTAAGCTGGCCAGAGACATTTTTTCCCTTGCTTCCCGGTTGCTGCCCTTCTGGTAAGCAGAGTAAAGGTTCCTGGAAATTAGGACTGCTGCCTCGAGAGCAAGGGAACTCGTCAGGGGATGAGACCACCTCGAAGTATAGGCCTCGATGGCGTGAGTCAAAGCATCCATTCCCGTAATCGCTGTAAGACGGGGTGGCATGCTCATCGTTAAGACCGGGTCAACGACAGCCACCCTGGCCATCCACCAGTCGCAGCGAATGCTCTGCTTGCGTCCAGAAACAAGATCAGTCAAAACCGAGTTCCTCGTAGCCTCAGCCCCACTTCCTGCTGTTGTGGGGACGGCTATCCAGGGCAATCCGACTCTTTCAATTGGCCTCCCCTCGAAGTACTCCCTCACAGTTCCCTCTTCATAAAAAAGTCCGGCAATTGCCTTGCCGACATCGAGGACACTCCCTCCTCCGGCGGCAACGACCAGGTCCACAGATTGCTCGCGGGCGACTTCTCTCCCTTTTTCCACTACCTCAAGAGTAGGTTCAGGATCAACCTGATCGAACATCAAAACATCCAATTTTGCAGCCTCTAACGGTGCCAGAACCCTGTCCAACATCCCGCTCAGGCGAAGAGAGCGCCGCCCCGTAACTAGCAGCACTCTTCTACCAAACCTGGAAGCCTCTTCTCCTAAGCGTCCACTGCTCCCCGGACCAAAAATAATCCTTGCAGGAACCAAAAAATCAAAAAGCACCTGTCCTCACCACACCTGATTTTGTTTCTTTTACCATAAAGGATTGCTCAACCGTCCAAAGGTGACAGCAAAAATTTTTACAGCTCAATCATCAAACCCAAGAACAACTTCTACCCGACCCCCAAGTACGATTTCCTTTTCATTCACCTGGCAGCGATAGGCCAAAACCTCAACCCCCTGACCGGCAGCTAGACGCAAAGTGCGGGCAAAGAGGGGATCCGTCTCTTTATTGGGAGCAAACCTGCTGGCATCCCCCCGCTGGATAAGGAAGACTACTACCGCGCAATAACCTTGGGTCTTGAGTCGCATGAGTTCCTGCAAGTGACGTCTGCCCCTGGCAGTAGGCGCATCGGGAAACCGCCCCTCTTGATCTACTACCAAAGTAACGGATTTCACTTCCACATAGCAAGGCACCTTTTCCCGGCCAGTCAACAAAAAATCTAACCGGCTATGTCCCACTTTGACCTCCGGCCTCAGGCAGTCATAACCCCAAAATTCAGGTAGTTCCCCAGCCCGAACCGCCTGAGCAAAAATTTTGTTGGGCAGCCGGCTGTCCACGCAGACCAGCACTCCTCCGTGGCGCACCAACACAACATCGAACTGGGTCCGGCGCGTGGGGGCCTTGTGGGGTGCAAGATACAGTTCAGCTCCCGGCCGCAACAGCTCCACCAGCCTGCCAGGGTCGGCCAAAAAGGCCCAGACTATCCGTCCTTGGTGTCTGGCCCGTATCAGAAAGCGATTTGGCCTTTCCAGAAAAATGGCCGGGCAAAGGCCCTCAGGTAAGGGAATGGCTATAGCCACCATTAACACATCCTTCTAACCCATCCATGATTCAAGCGCCAACTACTTTGACGAAAGTTGCTCAATCTATAAAGAGAAAAAGGTTTAAGTTTGCGCAAAGGTTACTACCCAATTAATCAAATTACCTGGAGAAAAAGGCATTTGAGGTAAGAAGACTCTTCATAGCCGAAAAGAACGGGGTGGTCAGCCGCCTGGCCGCGCCGGGCCAGCAAGCGTAAACGACGGCGGGCATCTCTGGCTGCGCTAAAGACAACCTTTAGAAAAAGGTCTTCCGGCATATGGTAAGAGCAAGAACAAGTTACCAGGAATCCTCCCGGCGGCAGTAGCTTCATAGCCCTTAGGTTAATTTCCTTGTAGCCCCTTATGGCTCCCTCCAAAGCTTTTCTGCTCTTAACAAAGGCGGGTGGATCTAAAATGACCACATCATATCTTTCGCCTGAACGCTCCATTTCTCTCAAAGCATCAAACACATTAGCTACCTTAAAGGAGCAGATATCTTCATAACCGTTTAGAGCCGCATTGCGCCGGGCCATTTCGATAGCTTTTTCTGAAATATCCAGGCCCAGCACTTCCCGCGCACCATAACGGGCTGCATGAACGCTAAAACTTCCCGTGTGACAGAAGCAGTCTAACACCCGGGCCCCTGCGACCAAGGGCCTTATGGCCGCCCTGTTTTCCCGCTGGTCCAAAAAATAGCCGGTCTTCTGGCCCTGGGCAATATCAACATAGAACCTGATCCCATTTTCTCGAATGATCACCACGGGGTCAAAATTACCCTTAAGGAAGCCGGTGCGCAGTTCTAAACCTTCCAACTTTCTTACCGCGGCATCGCTGCGCTCATAAATGCCCTCGGGCTGGATTAATTCGTCCAAGAGTTTCACCAGCGTCTCTTGGAAACGATCAATTCCTAAAGCCAGGCTCTGGACCACCAGATAAGGTCCGAATTTATCCACAATAAAACCGGGCAAAAAATCCGCCTCGCCGAATACAACGCGGCAGGAGTCCGTATCCGCACCTTGAAGCACCTTCTGGCGATAATTCCAGGCAGCACTCAGACGTCGGCGCCAGAAGGCTTCATTGATTTCTTCCGCGCGTTCATAAGTGAGCAGGCGAACAGTAATCATAGAGGCCGGATTTATGTAACCCCGTCCTATAAATTTGCCGCGACTATCTTCTACTTCCACTATATCGCCTGGTTCAAAAGGTCCATAAATTTCTTCTATTTCTGTCCGGTAAACCCAGGGGTGACCGGCTTGGAGCCTCTTTTCTTCGTTTCGCTTAAGACGAACTTTTGCCACTCACACTTCACCAGCCTGTTGAATTCGTCAAATAACGAGCAAGGACCAAACTTTGTCAGGTTTATAGCAAAGGGAGATCATCCCGCCCGTCTACTCCCCGCTCCAGCAAGTCTCGATAATAGGCTGTCCGCACCAAGCCACTTCGCCATTCCCAGAGAGCAGCATTTCCACAACTACCGCCGCGGATATTACACTTATCCACCTGATTCCAGACCGTCATAGCTCTTTCCTAAATTTTGATTATTGGAGTTTACCCCACCGTCTGCTCCCAATTCCCTTTAGCCATTCGAATTTTTTCAGATAGACTTCCTGTATCTGACAGGATAAAACGGCAACTAACTAGTGAGAATTCTCAAATTCATCTGCTCCTTCATGGATTGCTCCATATTTCCCCTACATCCAAAATCTCGCCCCATCTGTTTATTTTCTCCTCCTCGTAACCCTATCCCACGATTTCTATTATAGAGCCCAAAGACACTTGCCCAAAATAAAGCAATAGCTTAAAATGTTTGCGGAGGAGGGATCCAAAAAATGAAGCGAGATCAAAGGCAAATCCTGCGCAGTCTCCTGGTCGGTCCCAAGACCTTCTGGCAGCTGATCCGTGAACAAGACAGCCACCTTGCCCGTTTTACCACAACCCTTGCTTCATTGAAAGAAGAAGGCTTAATCACCGAAACAGGTCATCTTCTGGAGCTAACTGAAAAAGGCAGAGAAATTGCCCAATCCTCTGGTCTTATTCCCCTCATCAGCACCACCTGCTCCCACTGTTCCGGCCGAGGAATTACCTTTGAAGGTCTTTTTCAAAAAGTGCTTGAGGAATTCAAGGAAATTGCCGTTTCCAGACCTGAGGCAATTCCGGAGTTCGATCAGGGATTCATCGAACCAGAAATCACTGTGGCCCGCGTCGTCTTCATGTACGCCCGTGGTGACCTCGAAGGTCAAAAACTCCTTTTCGTTGGTGATGACGACCTTACAAGCATAGCTGCAGCACTAACTGGGATGGCTGAAGAAATCACTGTCCTGGAAATCGATCAACGCTTACTCGAATTCATCGATCAAGTGGCTGCAGCGCGCCAAATTAAAAATTTGCGAACATGCAGCTTTGATGTGCGCAAGCCCCTGCCACCAGAATTTGCTCGAAAATACGACGTTTTTTTCACTGACCCTGTAGAAACTGTTCCCGGGATCAAACTCTTCCTCTCCCGGTGCGTCCAAGGGCTCAAAGGACCTGAATGTTCAGGCTACCTGGGCCTGACACACCTAGAGGCTTCGCGCCAGAAGTGGCATACCATCCAAAAGATGTTCCTGGAAATGGGGCTCGTGATCACCGACCTCGTCCGCGACTTCCACAGTTACGAACTGGAACGAGCGACGTTCCTCGAGCGTAACTATCCTCTTGTTCGCCAATCCTCCTCTTTCCACCTCGAGGTTCCTGACCTCAACTGGTACACATCCAGCCTGATCAGGCTGGAGGCAGTTCAGGAACCGCAACCTCTGGTAAGCAATGACGTGGAACTGGGAAGAGAACTCTATTTTGACGACGAAGCTTATGCTACTCTCCCTGACCCCTCCAGCTAAACGTGCTCATCAATGGCTCGATTGGCTAAAGAATCAGCCCTGCGGTTCTGGCACCTGGGAATTTGAACCACTCGGCATTTGGTAAATTGCTGAGAAAGGGTGCGCGCCCGCTGGTAAAATTCCTTGAGGCGCGGGTTGCGCACCTTATATTCTCCATTCCACTGTTTGGCAAGAAGTTCGCTGTCAGTGTAAACTTCAATCTCCCCAGCCTGCATTGCACGAGCTTCTTCGAGAGCAAGCAGAAAGGCACTATACTCAGCAATATTGTTCGTCGTTTCCCCTAGGAAAGCTTTCTTTTCGGCAATCACCTTACCTGTGGGATCACAGATGACTACACCCGCGCCTGCCTTGCCCGGATTTCCCCGCGACGCCCCGTCAATGTAAAGAAGAAGCTTTTTTCTTGGTTCCGCCATATCTTCTGCACCTTTCTCAGTCTGCAGTTGTTTAGAAATCCCCCAAGGTGAAAAATCAGCGACTAATGCCCAACTAATCTCTAGATGTAAAGGAAGGGATCGGTGTTAACACTGGAAACAATAACATCCAGTTTTTGCCCCGCCTCCTGAGATCTTTTCTCGAGGTAGTCGGCAATGACCGGAACAACCAGGCGCTCAGTAGCATGGTGCCCAGCATCGATGAGGGAAATCCCGAAGGCCTTAGCCTCCAAGGCCTCGTGGTGTTTGACATCACCGGTGAGGTAAACGTCTGCTCCGACTTCGAGGGCTCTCCTGAGCAGCCTCATGCCACTACCGCCACAGAGGGCGATCCTTGAAACCGGTTTTTGGAGATCACCGGTAACCCTCACAGCCTTCAACCCCAACAGTTCCTTGACACCTTCGGCGAAAACTCCAAGCGGCCTGGGCTCTTTCAGCCTGCCCACTCTCCCCAACCCAATGGAACCACCCTTCGTCCAGAGAGGATACACATCATAGGCCACCTCTTCATAAGGATGAGCGTTGACCATCGCCTCGAGGACCTGGGGCAGCTTATGAGCTGGGACGACCATTTCCAGCCTGAACTCCTGCGCTTTTTCCAGTTTTCCCACTTCACCAGAAAAGGGCTGAGCACCTGGAAGTGGCTTAAAAGTCCCTGTGCCCTCAATCTGGAAAGAGCATTCAACATAATTGCCAATCCTCCCAGCACCTGCCTCGGACATCGCTTGGCGGACACGGTCCTCGTATCCCAGAGGAACAAAAACAACCACCTTGTAGGACTTTTCCTGATGGGTGGGATAGAGAACCTCGACATCCTGAAGGCCGAGACGACGTGCCAGAACATCATTCACCCCACCAGGCGCAGCATCAAGGTTGGTATGGGCAGCATAAGCATTAATCCCCTTTTGGATCAACCTTGTGAGAATACTTCCTGGGTAGATGTCGCTACGCAGGTGAGGCAAAGGGTCACGAAAAAGCGGGTGGTGGGAAACAATGAGCTGCACGTCACGGTCAACTGCCTCTTCAACCACCTCAGCAGTGACTTCCAAAGACACAAGGACGTTTTCTACATCTGCAGAAGGCTCCCCAACCAGAAGGCCAAGGCGATCCCCCTCCATGGCTAGGGACCTCGGTGCCCATTCTTCAAGCCACTCGATAATCTTCTTACACTTAACCGCCACCTTCGTCACCACCTGATCGAGAACTTTAAAATCCCAAATCTCGGAGAAGGTTCAGTCCCCTCCGGTACTCAGAGAGGCTACTTTTCGGTGCTACCTCAGCAACTCTTAAGACATCCTCACGGAGGTAGCGAAAGATGGCCTCAAAGTTGATCTCACCGGTCCCCGGTGCCAGGTGATCCTCACGGCCACGGGCATCGTGGAGATGAATTCCAATGAGACTTTCCCGGTAAGCACTCAAAAAATCTTCCTGGGTAGCCCAACCCATCACCTCCCAGTTATGGGCATGACCTGTATCATGCCAGTAGCCTATCGGAGCCCCTTCAAACTTCTCTAGGATCAATCCCACATCTTCCAGTGAGGGGATCTCGTGGTAGTGATAGCGGTTTTCCACACCAACCCGAAGACCCAGCTTATCGGCTGCCCCCAAGATCCGATCAAGAGCAAGGAAAACGCGGTCGAGGTAACGGGGTGCCTCCTCTTCTCTCCTTTTCTTCAATTCCTGCCACACCTTAATCCCAGAGTCTTCACCAAGAAGCCCTTTTTCGGACATCTCATAGAGGAGGTCAACCTGGGGACGCAGAGGGATGCTTCCCAGATGCACAACCACTACCTGTGCCCCCAAATCAGCAGCATGCTCGAGGCTCCTCAAAGTGTATTTCACCGCAAGCTCGCGTTCCCACTTATCGTCAGAAGTGAACAGAAAAAGGTCACAACTCGGTTCTTCTGCCTCTTCAGGGAGGGGAAAGAAGTTGTGGACACTGGTAACCTCGAGACCTGAACGGCGGAGCAACCCCGGAAGGTCTCGAAACACATCTGACCTAATCCTGTAGTCTAGCTCAACAGCGGTGACCTCCAGAGCAAACATTTTTTCAAGCAGCGTTTTTGCGTCTTTAGCACTTCCAGAAGCCCAACATGTAGAAGCAGCGATCACTCCGCTCATCCCCTCATTCTTCAGTTGTTCTAAGCTTTCCAACTCCACACGGGTTATATACTAACTCTAAAATGCGATTGCTTCTAAATACTTCTTCGTCACTTCTGGCAACTTTTCCTTGTGACGAGCAGGAGAATCAATGGGTTTGTGGAGCAAAATCTGCTCACCAGCAAACACTGAGACAAAAAAACACGGTTTCCCCACCGAAAAGGAAAACCGTGCCAGCCCCAGCTCTTTTTTCAGCGCAGGACCTTTTGAATCACCCCGATGAGCTGCCCGGGGGTAAACGGCTTGACGATCCATCCAGTAGCTCCTGCCTTCTTCCCCTCCAGCTTCTTCTCAGCCTGGGACTCAGTCGTCAGCATGAGAATTGGAGTGAAGCGATAGCCCGGCAGCGAACGCACCGCTTTGATCAGCTCAATCCCGTCCATCTTCGGCATATTCAGGTCAGTGATGATCAGGCGGAACTTCTCTTTTGAGTTTTTTATCTGGTTCAGAGCTTCTTCACCATCCGCAGCTAAAACCGGTTCGTAACCTGCTTCCTGCAAGACGAGCTTGAGACTTGACCTCACTGTGACGGAGTCGTCAACCGCCAGCACTCGCCCGCTCACGAAGCCACCTCCCTCTCTTTGCTTTAACCCCTACTTAAAAAGCTCAACATTCTCTCCAAGTTCGGAAACAACCCGCCCTACTCGCCTCTCATCGATACACTTTTGACCTGTCGCATCTTCGTGGTGCCTCCGCTCGCTCTGGGTTGTGTAGAGCTGCTGAATCCGGCCCAAGAGCTCTTCTCGCACCTCTGCAAATTCGCTTCTGGAAAGCGAAGTTATCGCTTTATCGAGTACCTCGTTCAACTCCCTAACAACTCCCTGCATGTTCCTCAGCTTCTGAGAGACTATGTCCTGATACTGGAAAACTTCAACAACTACATCTAGGTTTCCAGCAACCTCGTCCAGCTTCACACTAACTCCAGAAAGAGCAGAAGCAATACTGTCTACCCTCTGGTCAAGCTCAACAAGACTGTCCTCAAGCAGTCCCTCACCCTGCTCAATCGCTCTGACTGACTCCTGAGCCGTTACCTCAAGGATTCTGGAAAACTCCTCCAGCTGCGACTCCAGCGACTCCACCAAATCACCTATAGCATCAACAGACTCACCAACCATCTTGTTCAACCTTTGAATTTCCTCGGCGATGACGCCAACACCACGCCCCGCTGCTCCCAACCGCGCAGCCTCAATACCGGCATTCAAAGCAAGGATGTTCGACTGCCGAAGAACCCTCTCTACCTGTAGCTTGAAGTCCCGGAAACGGCTTTCGTGAAGCTTCTGGATTATCCCTAGGAACTGGTCACTGCACCCCGTAAACCTGCCGACAGCAGCCTTGCATGTATCTACGATCTGAGAAGCAGAACCTCGACTCTTCTCCAAAAGATCATCAGTTTTTTTATCCTCACGAGAAACAATTTCGCTGATCGCCGTCTTCAGTTGAGCAATTCCTTCATGGGCCACTTTCACCATTTGCTCCACTGCTTCTGTCCACTTCGCACTACTTTCTCTTATTTCTACAAGCGTTTCTTCCAGCACTTTTTCCACAATCTCAACTACATTCCTCACCGTCAGAAAGAAATCTTCCAGCACTTTCGTGTCTATTTGTTCCTTTGCTGGCTCTTCAACCTCAGGAACCAGAGCTGGTAGAATAGCTTCCTCTAAAGGCTTCTTTTTCCGGGAAACAAGCAAAACTACTGCAACACCAAGAACCAATCCTAAAGCGAAGCCCACCAAATAGAGATAACCCGACAACCTAACACACCCCGAAAAATTTTAAGATGTTGCTCAACCTGACATCAGAAGGAGGAATAAAACCACCCAACCTGACCTCTCGAACAAAAGCTAAAAGAAGCTGGACAATACTGAAATCAAAGCGCTCGAGCCTGCTCAGATCAAGACACGGCTCCGCTGCCACCTTCAAATCCTGCAGCTTTTGTTTTACTTCCCCAGCATCCTCTACGGTGAGACTACCAGTGAAAACTAATGTGTTTCCGCTTCTCACAACAGGCATGAAAACTAGTTCCCCCTGTCAGTAATTCTTCAGGGTTGAGCACAAGTAAAATGCTGCCGTCAGGAAGCAGAGAACCACCAGCATAAAGCTTCACTCTGCCAAGCTCTCCCGGAAGCGGCTTCAAAAGAACATCAAGCTCACTCTCAAAATCGTCTACTACAAGCCCCACTCCAGCTTTTAACACTACAACATAGTTGTATTCCTCACTACCGCTACCCAGCAACCCTAATAACTCTCCCAAACGGAACACAGGAACCGTCCTGCCCCGAAGATACACCGCCTCTTTCCCACCAAGAAGCTGAAATTGCTCAGCCTCAACCCGTAGAACTTCTTCAACTGCCTCAAGAGGAAGCCCATAAAAACTACTACCAGCCCTAACAACCAACACCTTGGTCGTCGCTAAGGTGAGAGGAAAACTCAAACGCACTGTCAGCCCAGAACCAGGAGAGTTGCTGAGTTGCATACTCCCCCCCAATTGCTCAACTGTGTCCTTGACAACATCCATCCCAACCCCACGGCCGGAAAGTTCACTCGCCTTTTCTGCAGTCGAGAAACCAGGATGAAAAATGTAGTGGATAACTTCATCATCAGAAAGCTGACTAACCTCCTGCTCGCGCACCAACCCCTTCCTTACCACAGCTTCCCTAATGCGCCCAGGATCAATACCCCTGCCATCATCAGATACCTCGATGAACACAAAGTGACCTTCACGACCAGCCCGCAGCACAAGCCGCCCTTCCGCCTCTTTGCCAAGACGCACCCTCTCCTCAGGAAGCTCAAGACCGTGATCCAAAGAGTTGCGCACAAGATGAACCAGAGGCTCGTAGATTTTCTCCAGCACCGTTTTGTCAACCTGCGTCTCTTCTCCTTCGATAACCAGGCGCACCTGCTTGCCCAGGGTCCTGCTGACATCACGCACAAACCGCGGGAACCGCTGAAATATCTGCGAGACAGGAAGAAGCCGGAACTCCATCGCTAAATCCTGCAGTTCACGGCTGATCCGCTCAAACACCTGATACCTTTCTTTCAACTCCTTGGCAGCTTCGGGAAGCCCCCAGTGAAGCTCAAGCTTGCGCACTAGATACGGCAGACTGTTCTTGGCAACAACTAACTCCCCTGCCAACTCAAAAAGCTTTTCAATACGGCTTTCCTCAATGCGGAGGTACTTCTTGGTTTGCTGCTTAGGTTGGTAAGTTTGAACCGGAGCTTGAACCACAGCGTTCAGAGAATCCCTGGGCTCAGTAGCCGTCTGGGCCTCTCCTTCTTCTTCACCACCTACCAAGGCCTCGAGGCGGCTCACCACTTCCAAACACGAATCCCAATCAAGGTCCGAAAAAAGCCGAACACGCTCTGCTACCTCACTACAGCCAAGAGCTAAAGCAACACAGGAAATCACCCGAAACAGCGAAGGGCTGAAGTTTTCCCTTTTTCCCCGGTTCAAAGCAAGGTAAAGCTTCTGCTGGCGCAGGATTTCCCGCAAAACCTTCTTTCTCTCTTCCGGCAGCTCACCTTCAAGTTCTGCTCTGCAAGAACCACGTTCAACCTCAGCACTAACCCCAAGAAGAAGCTCCAAACTCCGACGCAGGTCCCTCAAAGTCTCCTCCAGCTTCTGCTCTGAATCCCTGTCCAGCCCAGAACTGACACAGCCTGAAAGCATCCAGGCAAAAACACACAAGGCAAAAACTAAGCACCGGAGCCGCTCATGAGCATGTGTCTCCAACGCAGTCTTAAGACACTCTTCCTTCAAGAGAGTGGCTAGATTGGAAAGAGCCGTTCTTTCTTCAGTAGCAGGTGTCAGAACCAACACACGATGAATCGCAGTCAAAAGTTTTTTGATGCGGCCAAGATGAGGTCCAACTACATCCCTGAATTCCCGGCACACCGCTACCTCCATGCTGAGGGAAGACAAGAGGCTTTCGTAACTCAGCTCCCGGATGAGCACAAGGTTGAACTCGGGATCGAGGAACTCAACACAACCTTCAAGCTCAGGGAGCACTCCAGACGAAGCACTCAGGTAAATCTCAAACCAGACATAGATCCGCTCAGGGTCGATCTCATCCAGAGGAGGCAAATCATCCGTATGGCAGATAAATTCCACCACATCACCAGCACCGAGGATATCCTCAAGAATAAGCAAAGGGTCCTGACCAGTAAAGAAAAGCTCAGGGTCGAACTTTAAAACAACCTGGTAAACGCTCTTCTCTTCTTCTCCCAAAACATCGAGAATCTTCGCCCAGGTCTCAGGTGTAAGCTTCAAAAGCAGATCACTGCCAGCACTGTCCAGTGAACCGGTTTTCCCGCCACCAGAAGCTTCTCTGCCTCTCAGGGCAGCAAGCGTTTCCAAAAGCTGCTGATGTTTCCCTTCGTCTACTGGCCCTCCAGCAGCAAAGGTCTCCACCAGCTCCTTCACATAGTCGAAACCCTGAAGCAAGAGGTCAGCAACCTCGGCACTAAAAACCTTCTTCCCAGCAGCTATGTCTTCCAACACTTCTTCAAGGATGTGGGTCACCTCAGAGACCCGAGAAGCCCCAACAAGCCCAGCAGCACCCTTTAATGTATGCGCCTTCCGGAAAAGCTCCTCAGCAGCTTCTCTGTTCCCCGGATCCATCTCTAAGGCAAGGATTAGATCGGTCAGGCCTTGCAACAGGTCGCCTGCCTCCTCGCGAAATCCCTCTACAAGTTCGCCCCAAGCCTCATCCATTTGCTGCGACCTCCCCAGTCAGAATCCGGCAGATTTCCAGCAAGGTCTCCGGCTTCAAAGGCTTAGCGAAATGAACGTTTGCTCCAGCGGAAAGGCTCAGCTCTACGTCTTTTTCCTCTCTTTCAGTGGAAATCACGGCAGCAGGCACAGCAACCAACCCAGGATTCGACCGGACTTCCCTAAGAAAGTCGATGCCAGTGCCCTTGGCCATGTTGATGTCGACAAGATAGAGGTCAAATTCTTCTTCTAAGGCCTTTTCAACACCTTCATAGGCGTTGATCGCTTCGGTTACGGCAAAACCGTTAGCTTCGAGAATCTTCCGGTAGTAACTGCGCACTGTCGAGGAATCATCGATAACTAGGATCTTTTTTCCCACTGTGCCCCCCTCACTTCTGATAAATAATGGCATTCTTAAACTTGCGGATCCGAAATATGGGAGCAATCCTGCTCATCGACTCGGAGTGCCCTAGGAAAATGAAACCCCCAGGCCGAAGTGCTTCGTAAAAGCTTAAAGCTACTTCCCGACGCGCCCTGTCGTCAAAATAAATCAGCACATTGCGGCAAAATATGGCATCAAAACCCTGCATCTTCTGCATCTGCGTCCTGTCTAAAAGATTGACCTGGTAAAAGCGCACCTTCTCTTTTACGAGCGGCTTCAAACAGTACTTCCCGTAAACAGGCACAAAGTACTTCTCAAGATAAGCCGAGGGAACCTCACGGACAGACCGCTGATCATAGACACCCTTTTCAGCGTGCTGCAGCACCTCATCATTAATGTCTGTAGCATGGATCTCGAAGCCAAAGCCATCAGAGTCCAGCATCTCCAGCAAAATGATCGCCAGGGTGTAGGCCTCTTCACCAGTAGAGCAGCCGGCAGACCAAACTCGCAGTGGATGCAGCCTGCCGCAACCGTTTTTGAGCATTTCCGGGAGCGCCTCTTCCGCAAAGCACTTCAACTGGTCGTACTCCCTGAAAAAGTAAGTCTCGTTTACTGTAAGCGCATTCACCAGCTTCTGAAACTCTTGCCCGGTAGCATCGCAACGGAGATAAAGAAAGTAGTCCCGGAATTTTTCGTGGCCCGTAGCCTTCATCCTGTCAAAGAGGCGCTTTTCTACATAATAGCGCTTGTTCTCATCATAAAAGATGCCCGTCTTCCGGTAGATATAATCTGCAAGCCGCGCAAACTCCTCACCGGAGATCGCAAAAGTAGCCCTGTTCGCCAATTCCTACTCCCCCATCTTCCGGAGTGCAGTTTCTACAGCATACTCAAGAAAGGGATCCGAAAAGCGTGCCCGCACTTGACGAAGCGCATCCCGGTCATCCTCAGAACCACCAATTTCACCTAAATACTCGACAGCACTGGCAACTACGTTTGCGTCAGAGTCAGACAGCACAACCGAGCGGAGCAGCGCAGAAGCATTAGAAAATTGGCCATCACCTACAGACCTCACTGCGAGTGCACGCACATCAGGGTCAGGATCCCGAAGCAGAAGCTCAACCACATGCCTTGCCCGGTCCCCCAGAAGCTGGAGGATCTCCGAAGCAGCGTTGCGGACGTAAGGATCACTGCTCCCCAGAAGTTTCGCCACTTCTTCAGCTACCTCTTCTGTGCCGATCCGACAAAGAGAAGCAACACAGGCTTCCCGGACTACACGGCTCTCATCGTTTTGAAGACAGGATATCAGTGATAAAACAGCTTCTGATGAAGTGTGGTCACCTAATTCTTCTGCTGCACGCAGCCTCTCCATCTCATTCCCCCTGCTGAGCAATTCAATCAAACGGCTGAGTTCTTCCAAGGCTTCTCCCCTCCACAGCGTCAACGATCAGTTCCGGGATCTCGTAAGCCGGCGCTAAAACGTCTGCACCACCGCGCCTTGCAAGCTCACGCGGCATCCCCCAAACAACCGCAGTCTCCTCAGACTCGGCAATCGTGTAGCCTCCACCTCTTTTGATCTCCAACATCTCCTCTACTCCATCATCACCCATTCCAGTGAGCATGACTCCAATGATCTGCTCATCGCGCATAAACTGCCGCAGACTCTGAAGGGTCACCCCTACAGAAGGGATGTAGAGGGCGTCCCGAGGCTCCTCAGAAAGCCGCACCTGCAGGCTCTTTTGGCCAAGCTTTTTATCGAACTTCAAGTGACACCCACCGCGCGCCACCAGCACAACACCTTTAGCAAGAAGTTCGCCATCTTCTGCCTCTTTCACCCGGAGGGCACAGACTTCATTAAGGCGGGAAGCAAAATGAAAGGTGAACTTCTCAGGCATGTGCTGAACCACAACTACAGGTGCCGAGAGGTCACCCGGAAGCCTAGGCAGAATTTCTCCAAGCGTCTTCGGACCACCAGTGTAGACCCCGATCACTACAATTTTCTCGAACGCAGTGTCAGCAGCTGAAATGGTTGGGAAGCGAGCAGCTGCGCGGACGCCAGAATCTCGCCTCTTTTTTGTCTCCGGAAGGCAGTTCTTGATATTGGCCCGCGCCGCTGCCCTAACTTTGCGCCGGATCTCTTCCCCGATCTGCTCAATCCCCAATGAGACCGTGCCTTCAGGCTTGGCTATGCAGTCCACAGCCCCAAGCTCTAAGGCCTCAAAGGTGGTAAGGGCGCCGCGCTGGGTGAGAGAAGAAACGACAACTACAGGGCAGGGCCTAGTGTGCATGATGTATTGAAGCGCGGTTAGGCCATCCATCCTGGGCATGTTTAAATCAAGGGTGATCACCTCAGGCCTCAAAGCAAGGTTTTTCTCAACAGCTTCTTCCCCGTCTCTAGCAGTATCGACCACCTCAAGGCGAGGGTCCTCCTCCAAGATCCGCTTGATATACTTGCGCATCAACGCCGAATCATCAACAACCAGAACCCTGGTCTTCTTCATCAGCAAACTGCTCCTGCCCGCTCCTTTTTCCGGTTTCCTCGATGGCTTCGCCACCAAGTGAGCCGGGCTCGCAAACTTCTTCAGCAACTTCTTGTTCGACTTCACTGCTGAAATGCTTTAGTTCATCACGTTCTTCTCTGCTGAGCAGCCGCAAAAGGTCAAGCAGGATCAGGATCCGCTCACCCTGACGCGCCTTGCCAATTCCTTTCAAAAAATCGGCTTCTCCGGACTCCGTAAAAACTTCAGGCACTTCCTCAATGTCACGCCGAGAAAGCCCCAGAACCTCGCGCACAGCATCAACGACTAACCCTGTCCTCGTATCCCCAAGGTCTACAACGATGATCCTGTTCGTTTCTCCTAAACTTCGCTCTTCCAGCCCAAACCGCTTCCTGAGGTCAACTACAGGGACAATCTCACCCCTAATGCTGATTACACCGTCAACGAACTCTGGAGCCCGGGGAACTGCAAATATCTGCGGAACCCTGATGATCTCCTGAACCTGAGAAATCGGTGCTCCATATTCCTGAGCATCAAGTTGAAAGGTGACATACTGCTCCTCTTCATCTCTGAGATCCAAAATTCCCTTGTCTTCTTCCTCATCCCCTCGCTCGTAAAGCAAGGCTTCGTAGTCTGCATCGCTGAACAGTTTGCCTGCATCGAGAACATGCACTAGCCTCCTGCTGTCAAGGTTGCAAACTCCAGCAAGAAACTCTGCTTCACGCGTCCTTAAAAGCGCCGGAACCGGTTCAATGACTTTCTTAGGCACACGCAGCACTTCTGATACCCCGTCTACAGCAAGCCCAGCAGTGAGTCGCTTGCCGCCGCGAGCAATGTTGACTACCACTACTCGAGCTCGCTCATCAAATTCTTCTTCTCCAGTCCCGAGAATGCTCCCTAAACGGACAATGGGAAGCAGCTTGCCCCGTAGCGAGGCAAGCCCTTCACAGTAGTAGGGAGCTCCAGGCACCTGGCTGATCTCTCCCGGGAGGTGGACAATCTCCTGAACATCCGCTATGTCTAGGGCAAATTCTTCTTTACCAACCCGAAAGCTCACAAGCTGACTCTCTTCTTCTTGCTCCTTCGTTTTCTCTCTTTCCTCAGCAGCAAATGACCAGCGGGTTGCCGCGGCAGCAGCTTTCTCCTCTACCTTCGGAAAAAGCTTCTCTACGTTGACGATCAGGACAAGTGAGCCACCTTCGTTGACCTTCGCCACACCTTCAACAAATTCGCCGCGACCTGTTTCCTTCTCTTCGATGTTATCTTCTGAAACAGTGACTACATCGGAAACACGGTCAACAATAAAACCAAGCTTCCTACCCTGATAGTCGAGGACGATCACCCTGTTTGCTTCGTCAAATTCACGGCGCTCGATCCCAAAGCGAACCCTGCCATTGACTACAGCCAGGATTGTGCCCCTCAGGTTGGCCAAACCTTCAATGTGAGGAGGGGTGAGGGGAGCCTTCGTGAGCACAGGCATCCTGATGATCTCCTGCACAAAATCGATGTCAACACCGTATTTTTCTTTTCCAAGATAAAAGGACACCAGTTGCCTCATTTCACCTGCCATCAGAACCCCTCCTATACCTGCTGCAGTTCGTCAGCCATCGCTGCTATCTCTTCGATCGCCCGCTCCAGTTCCTCGGCACCCGAAGCCTGCTGACGCGCCGCAGCAGCAGCTTCTTCTGAAGCCGAAGCAGCTTCTTGAGCAGCTGTGGCAATCTGCTCTACCCCTTTGCGCGCCTGCGCTATAGCAGCAGCAATCTGTGTGGAATTTTCAACTATTTCCTCCGCCCCAGCAACTACAGCCTTCATATCCTGCTCAATCGTGTTCAAGGTTTCAGTGATCTTCTGCGCCTTTTCTACTTCCTGCCGGGTTGACTCGCCAACAGATTCCACATCCTTCAACACAGCCTGCACCTGGTCCTGAATAGCTTTGACCAGGTCCTTGATCTGCTCAGCATTCTTGGCACTATCCTGCGCTAAATTCCGAATGTCAGATGCCACCACAGCAAAGCCTTTCCCGTATTCCCCAGCACGAGCCGCCTCAATCGCCCCACTCACTGCCAGCATGTTTGTCTGGATCCCCACAGTGACAATCGTGTCCACAATCTTGTCAATATCCCGCGCCCTCTTCTCCAAAGCACGGATCTTCTGAACATTCTCAATATTTGTGCGAAGCGCAGCATTAATCCCCGCTATGAGCTCCTCTACATTGGCCTTGTTCCTCGCGAGAAGCTCAGAAAGTGCTTGAACCCGCTCAAGAGAAGCCTTCGCCCGGTCAAGAATCACGTTGACCCCTTTGTCTATCTGTCCCGCTGCTGTCGCCGAGGCCTCAGCTGCTTGCGCCTGCTGCTGGGCTCCCTCAGACACCTGCTGCAGGGCGTTCATGATCTCTTGAGCAGTCTGGTTCATCTCAGCTATCGCCGCAGATAGCTCCTCTGCAGCAGCAGCCAAACTCTCCGCAGATTTCTGAACATCCGTGGAAGAACGTAAGAGTTCGGCCATCTCTGCAAGCTCAGCAGCACTCGTAGATATGTCCTCTAATGCCTTTGCCTGCTGCTCCACTGAACCTAAAACTTCCTGCGCGGCCTGAGCTTGTTCCTCCGCTGCCTTGGCAATCCGTGCAGAACCATCACGGAACGATTCCGCTGCCCTAACCGACTCCTGCGAAAGCTCATCAATCTCTCGAGATCCGTTCACCACCTCAGCCATGTCTGCTGCAATCTTTACTAAATCTCCACTGATTGCTTTTCCTTTCTCTACTTCCTGACGGGCAACCTCAGCAGCCTTGTTGATCTCCTCAGCTATCACCCGAACCTCTTCCTGAATCGCACCCACCAGTTCCCTGATGTCGTTCGCCGCCTTCTCCGAAGTCTCAGCTAAAGTCCTTACTTCATCTGCCACTACAGCAAAACCTTTGCCATGCTCACCAGCACGGGCCGCCTCGATCGCAGCATTCAATGCCAGTAGATTCGTCTGATCCGCTATGTTGACTACTGTGCGCACGATCTCTCCAATGTTCTCCGCCTGCCTCTCCAGCTCACCTACCAAACGCGCCGACTCCGCATTCTTGTCAGCGGCAGTGTTGACTCCCTGGATCAACACCTCTATCTCTTCCGCATTTGCATTAACCAGCTTCTGAATGGCCTCTCCGCGCTCAAGCGAAGCCCTCGCAGCTTCTGCGGCGCGCTGAATGTTGCCTAATATCTGAGTGATCGCAGCCAGAGACTCTTCACATGCACCACTAGCCTCCTCTGCACCAGACGCAATCTGCTCCATCGCCGACTTTAGCTCTTCACACGCGCTCGAGGCCTCCTGAACCCCAGATGAAAGCTCCTCTGTAGCTGTAGCGATCCGCTCCGCTATCTGTTGCTGCTTCGCATAAGTCCTCGCCTTTTTGCGCTGGTCTTCCAGCTTTTTCTTGTCTACCCGCTCCTTGAAGGAAGATCCCTGACTCTTAGCCTCTGCCTTGCTATCTCCCACACGAGAAGGTGGAAGCGCTAAACTCTTCTCATCAGCCATTAAAAATCCCCTCCTTAGAAAAAATCTTTTTGTGTCTGCTATCAGTACTGACGAAGCAGTACTGCTAAGACTCCGTTTCTGCTTGACGTACACCCGAAATAATTACTTTCTACCGGCTGGAGCGCGAAATGGTCTCCCCAAATAGTAGCCCTGTCCGTAGCGGACACCGGCACGGCGCAAAACCTCAACCGTCTCCCGATTCTCCACACACTCAGCTATCACTTCAATGGAAAGGCTTTGCAAAAGCTTCACCATGTTTTCCACAATCAGCCTGCAGCGACTGCTTCTGGTAATCTCACGAACCAGAAAACCCTCAATCTTAGCGAAATAACAGTCAAAGTAACGGAGGTAGACAAATGAGGAAAAACCGCTCCCAAAATCGTCAACCGCTACCCGCACCCCTAAATCAGCCATTTCCCTGGCAAAAGCCTGAACAGCACAAAGGTCTTGAATGCCTTCTCGCTCCGTAATCTCAGCAACAATCTCCTCAGGCCTGATGTGGTAGCGGTGCAAGAGATCAGCAATGAACCGCACGGTTTCTCCGTTCTCAACCTCGCGCATGGAGAAATTAATAAAGAAAAGCTTGTCCTCACCCCAGTCGGCCTGCTGTTTTTCCTGCATCGCTTGCTCCAAAACCCTGCGACTGACATCTACCATCAGGCCGTATTGCTCAGCAGCTTTTATGAAAAACCCCGCGGGAATAGTTTCTCCTCTCCTCTGCAAACGGGCTAAAACCTCATAACCGATGTGCTCACCCGTCTCAAGGTCTACAACCGGCTGGTAAAAAGGAACAAGAGCTACTTCTGAACCCGGCGAACTCAACGCCTTCCGCAAAAGGATGACCTTCTCCCGAAGGGCAGTAAGCACTTTCTCCTTGCCAGAGGTGTTCAGGAGGTAAACCCGGTTCTTCCCTGCCCTTTTGGCCATTATCTGAGCAACTTCAGCAGCACACATTAGGTCGTCTACTGACTCCCCGTGGTGCGGGTATGAGGCCACCCCAATGCTTGCTGTAACGGAAACCTCTTCTCCTAAAGGACAAATCCTCAGACCGGCAATACCTCGATGCAATACATGAGCTTTCTCCAACGCTTTATTTGGCCCCGTTTCCATCAGCAAAACTCCAAACTCGTTGCCACCGATACGGGCAATAACAGCGTCAGAAAGCAAGTCCTGGAAATAAGCTGCTAACGCCTTAAGAACAGCGTCCCCCACACAATAACCGTAAATGTCGTTGATCAACTTGAAATCATCAATATCTATCCAGAGTAGAGAAAGTTGGTGCTTCCCGCGGCGCGCAAACTCCAGCCCCTGCTCAAGCTCTTCTTCGAATTTGCGGCGGCTCCATAACCCAGTAAGGGGGTCTCTCTCTGAAATCAACTGCATTCGGCGGGCAACTTCTCCTTCGTATCCGTGGAGGAGAAAACCAAGGTCGAAAAAGAGCAACATGCCGATGCACTTCAAGACCTGCAGGCCTTCGCCTGGAATCGAAACATCAGAGACTAGGTCATTCACTAGGTAGCCAAAAAGGCGTCCGTAAGCAGCCACTACCTGTTCGACTGAAATCTCTGTAGTTTGTAGCCACCTACCAAAACTTATGCGGCGGTCGAGGACCTGCGGAGAACAGTCTCCAGAGAAGACTGCTAGAAAATCGCCTGCTGCCCTTTGCAGCTCTTGTTTTTTTGCTTCCTCTTCCACACCTAGCAAAACTTCCAGTCGAGTGGAGTACAACCGTTCTAAATCCTCAGCACTCTTCCTCTTGAGGCACTCAAACTGGCTGGCGTGAGATGCCAGCATTTTAGCCAGTTCCATCATTCTCCCGGATAACCCCATTTGTCACGATTCACCTGATTCCTCTACTTTAGGAAGCAACCCCTTATTATAGAAAAAGTGGCTCCAATTAAGGGCCACACAGAAAAACATATGGGGAAAATAAAAGGACATCTCCCGCGGAGATCATCTCCGGGAAGATGTCCTTCGAACAGCAAGATAAAGTTCTTTCGAAGATAACTCTCGCTTCGTCAGCAAAGGAAAAATTACTATTGATTGATTGATTGCAATTTCTGTGCCAGCATTCCGAGCCTAACCT
>DAINRC010000016.1:0-25229 GCA_036742135.1 Bacillota bacterium | reverse complement strand
TCACATAGGTGCCTCCATCTTTGGTGCGGATGATCCCGGCGGCAACCTCCAGTCCATTTTTTTTGACGAAATCGATCAGAGAGTGCTCAAAAGCCAACTCTTTTTCGGTAATCCCTTTCTTGTATTTGCGGACGAAGTACTTGTATCGTTGTCCGTCTTTCACCGTGAAAATCCCGAAGCTGCGGTTGATGTAACCGCCAAAGATCTCGAATACCTCCACGACCCGTCCGAGATCGTAGTTAGCCTCAACTACTTCCGCTACCTGAGCGTGGCAAAAGCCCCTATCGAGCACCCCGCAGAGAAAAGAGATGTTTTCCTGGAGCATGGCAGTGCGGTCGAGCATGTCGCGCAGGTGAGCGGCGTTACAAAGGAGCAACCTGTCGAATCTTTTAATTTATTGTGTCCTTTTTTGAGTTTTCCAGGGAGATTTTTTTTACTTTCCTGAGGGAAAGCAAAGGGGAGAGGTGGGGCTTGTGTTTTTTGAAGCTGGAAGCAGGCGCAGCCCTTCCTTCGAAGGGCTGCCAGGACAACTTCACCTGGCGATGCTTTAGCCCCGCCAGGCGAAGAAGAAGGTCTCCGGGTAGTTTAATCAAAGAGCTTGCTCACCGAAAGGTCCTCGTGGATGCGGATCATCACCTCTCCAAGGAGTGGTGCTACCGAAAGGACCTTGAGCTTGGAAAACTGCTTTTCGGGAGGAATGGGGATGGTATTGGTGACCACAACCTCCTCAATTGGCGAATTCTCTAGCCTTTCCCGCGCCGGCCCTGAGAGGACAGGATGGGTGCAGCAGGCGTAAATCCGGCGAGCCCCGTGCTCGAGCAGGGCAACAGCCCCTTTGGTAATTGTCCCTGCTGTATCAATGAGGTCGTCAATAATTACGGCAGTTTTGCCCTCGACTTCTCCGATAATGTGGAGAACCTCGGAAACATTGGGTCGCGGCCGCCGCTTATCGATGATGGCGATCGACGCTCCCAGCCTGCTGGCAAGGTCGCGCGCCCGGGTCACCCCACCAACATCGGGGGAAACAACAACCACATCAGAGAGCCCTAGTCCAGAGAGGTACTCCGCCAAAATTGGGACTCCAGTGAGGTGGTCCACAGGGATGTCGAAAAAGCCCTGGATCTGCCCAGCATGGAGATCCATGGTCACTACCCGGTCAGCTCCCGCAGCAGTGATCAGGTTGGCCACAAGCTTGGCAGTAATGGGATCCCGGGCTTTCAGTTTGCGGTCCTGCCGGGCATAACCGTAGTAAGGAAGGACAGCACAAATCCTTCTTGCGGAAGCACGCTTGAGGGCATCGATCATGATCAAAAGCTCCATAACATTTTCGTTCACCGGTGGGCAAGTGGGCTGGATCAGGAAGATGTCTGCTCCCCGGACGCTTTCGTTAATACTGACACAAATCTCCCCGTCACTGAAACGGCTTACCTGGGCATCACCGAGGGGAATTCCCAAGTATTCAGAAATCTCTTCAGCAAGGCTGCGGTTGGCGTTTCCGGTGAAAATTTTTAACTTCTTGGCATAAAGCGGCATTCTCGATCCCTCTCCACTCATTCATCTTTTTCTTCTTTCTTCTTTCTCCAGTTGGGCACAATGACCTGGCGCGCTCGTTCGACAGCCAGTGCCCCAGGTGGAACATCCTTGGTTATTGTGGAACCAGCACCAGTGACCGCACCTTCACCAATGGTAACAGGGGCCACCAGGTTGGTGTTGCTTCCGATAAAGGCCCGGTCGCCAATCCGGGTCTCGTGCTTCCTAACACCATCGTAGTTGCAGGTGATTGTCCCCGCTCCGATGTTGACACCCTCTCCGACAACAGCATCCCCGATATAGCTCAGGTGAGGTACTTTGCTTCCGGCACCGATGACTGCCTTTTTCAGTTCGACGAAGTCCCCCACTTTGACCCCTGCAGCAAGCACTGTCCCCGGCCGGATGTAGGAAAAAGGACCAACCTGGCAGTCATGGCCAAGAGTGCTTCCCACCACTACCGAATACTGGATGGTCACCCGGTCACCAACAGCACAGTCGACAATCCTCGTGCCCGGCCCGAGGACACACCCTTCCCCAACCCTGGTTTTTCCTTCGAGGATGGTGAAGGGATAGATAACCGTGTCCCGTCCCACCTCAACCCCCTTATCGACATAAGTGGTCGCCGGGTCGATAATGGTAACTCCTGCCTCGAGAAGGCGCTGACACTGGCGCTCTCTTAAGATTTTTTCCGCAAAAACTAGGTCTTTCCTGGTGTTGACCCCAGCTGTTTCTTCAGCAGGTGCGGCAACAGCGCAGACCAACCTTTTGGCTTCGCGGAGCAAACCGATACAATCAGTCAGGTAGTACTCTCCCTGCTGATTCTCCGGGCGCAGGCGGCTGAGGGTGGCTTCAAGGGCCTCTCGAAGAAAAACATAGGTTCCAGTATTGATTTCGCTGATCAGCTGCTGCTCAGGAGTGGCATCAGCCTCTTCAATGATCCCTACCACCATACCCTCTTCATCCCTGAGGATGCGACCATAGCCTGAAGGGTCAGCAACAATGCTCGTGAGCACAGCCACGGCTGCAGAAGTCCGGCGACGCTCTTCGATGAGCTTCCTGATCGTGGCTCCTGTGAGCAAAGGGGTATCCCCACAAAGGACCACTACTTCCTGAGTTTCCGCAGCAAGCGCCGGAAGGGCTCTCTGCACAGCATCTCCGGTCCCCAGGGGCTCTTCCTGAAGCACATACCTGCAGGAATCCCCCAGGACTTCCTGAAGGTTCTGGGTGTTCTTGCCAACAACAACAACGATTTCTGTAATCCCGGCCTCCCTGACAGCATCAACAACATGGGCAACAAGAGGAGCTCCCGCAACCTTGTGGAGGACTTTGGGAACAACTGACTGCATCCTCTTTCCTTTTCCTGCGGCCAGGATCACCGCGCTTACCCCTTTCAAGCGATTAAGCCTCCTTTCTCCAGTCTCCCGAGAAAAGGCGCCTTGCTAGCTCTAAGTCTGACTCCTTGTCAATGTCCACTCCAATCTCGGGATAAGGTGTGATAACTGCCCTTCCCCGACAACCTACAAGCTCCAAGGCCCGCTTTTCCACATCACTGATCTTGAGTCTACCCAGGAGGTACTTCCAGAAAACATCAATACCCACAAAGCGGGCCAGGGCAACTGGTTTTTTTCGCAGGCTAACCACTTCCTGCGCAATTGGCAAACAGTGCTCGAGGGCGCTCCTCTTGATCAGGAAGATGTTGCCTCCAGTAAAGGTTCCCTCCTGCAAGCGGGCATAAGTGCGCTTGACTCCTGGAAACTTTTCTTCCGCTTTTTCCCTGGGGATCACCGGATAGTAAAAATCAGCCTCCACAGCGCGGCACCTTGCCAAAAAATCAGAGAGGGCCCCGACGGTGAGAAAAGGAATATCACCTGTGCAGGCCAGGACCCACTGAAACTCCCCGACTTCCTCCAAAACCCTGAGCCCAGAGCGGAAACTGTCGAGGAGGGAAGCCCCTCCCTCAGCAAAGAGAAGCTGGGCTGCACCCTCACCAGAGTAAATTTTTTTCAGTTCTTCGCTAGAACCCACAAGAACAATCTTGCGAACTTCAGAACAGTTCCTCAAGGCAGTGACCACATAGTCAACCATCACCCTACCGCCAAGGGGAATAAGAGCTTTATGGGGGAAACCCGCAAGCCCTCCGTTGCCAGCAAGCACCACCGCATCTACCTGATCGATCATCTTCAGCCCTCCCCAGGATCTGCCTCTTCAGATTCCTGAAGGCCACGCACCGAGTTAAGAATGCTGGCTTCCGCATTTTCGATATGCTCTGCGGCCAACTTTTTGGCGAGGTCCTCGTCACGGGCAGCAATTGCTTCCACAATCTTCCTGTGTTCTTCGAGGGCTTCCCTCATTCGGCCGGGGTAGGACAAAGAAACAGCACGAAAACGCTGGATCTCATCCCTGAGAGTGCTCAAAATCTGAATCAGACGCTGGTTCCTGCTGCTTTTGTAGAGAACATCATGGAACTGGGTGTCTAGCTTCACAAATTCGGAGAACTCTCCCTTCTCAATGAGTTCCGCCATCTGCACCAGCAGACGCTCCAGCTCTTCCAACTCTCCCTCCGTAATCCGCTCCGCAGCCAGACCTGCAGCAAGCCCTTCCAGGGCAGCTCTAACTTCAAAAACAGCAGCGATGTCTTTAAGAGAAATCCCGGCAACATAAGCACCTTTGCGGGGAACCATGACCACAAAGCCCTCTAGCTCCAGCTTCCGAAAAGCTTCCCGAACCGGGGTCCTGCTCACCCCTAACTCCTCGGCCAACTGGATCTCCATCAGCCGCTCTCCTGGCTTCAAAATCCCTTTGATAATCGCCTCTCTGAGGGCCTCGAAGACTACTTCTCTAAGGGGTTTGTAACTGTCCAGCTTGACCGGAACCAGTCTCCTCTCAGAATTCTTCAGAACAACCACCCCTTCCCTCACACTTTTGAGATCCAGCCATCAGTTGCTTTCTTTTCTGTTCGATCTCAACTCTAGTAACTGTTTTACAGAGAAAGACGGTGATTCCTTTTTCCTTGGAGAGCTCTTTTCTAGCTTTCTCAGCCTCTTTCTCACCCGGGAAAATCCCGAAAACTGTGGGTCCGCTGCCACTGACGAGAGCTTTTTCCGCCCCCAGGTCAAGCAGTCGCTTTTTCCAAATCGCCACTTCGGGGTAGCAGGAGAGGACCACTCCTTCGAGGTCATTGCCTAAAGCCTCAAGAAAACTCCGGCGGTCTCTCTGCTCAAGGGCAGCAAGCAGAGCAGGTGTCCGCTTTTCCTTCTTTTCCTCCAAGCGGAACCTTGAATAAACCTCCCTGGTGGAGACACCAAATCCCGGCTTCACCAGCACTAACCACAACTGGGGAATTTCCGGGAGGGGCTCGACAATCTCCCCACGTCCACGTGCCAGAGCGGTTCCCCCAAGGATAAAGAAAGGGACATCGGAACCGATCCTGGCAGCATAAGAAAGCAAATCTTCCTTCTTCAGTTCCAGGCTGTAGAGAAGAGAGGCTGCCTGAAGGGCAGCAGCAGCATCACTGCTGCCGCCACCGAGACCGGCAGCAACAGGGATCTGCTTCCTGACTTCCACCCTCAGGCCACCCGAAAACCTCGCTGCCAGAAGCTCCAGAGCCCGATAGACAAGGTTCTCCGGACCAGAGGGAACCTCTGGAGAAGAACAAGACACAGTGATCCCCTGAGCCACCTTTTCGCAATACAGGATATCCCAGAGGTCGATCGTCTGGATCACGGAAAGGACTTCATGATAGCCGTCCGGACGCTTGCCCCCGACATCGAGTGTCAAATTAACCTTAGCAGCTGCTGGAAAAACCAGTTTCTCCAAAGAGCCCCCTCTTCCTTTCGTAACTAACTGACTGGATTGCCCAAGTTACGATGCTGCACAGAATGTGTAACCCATATATTTTGAAAAAACAAACTGTTCAAAAAATAAACTGCTCCCAGAATAATTAAATTAATTAAGAAAAGCGAAATTCCTTTTTCCCAGTGAAAGAAAATGCGGGATAAAAATGGCGCAAATTAACTGTGCGGCTCCTGCTTCCAGATCCAGGTAAACAGCGAGCGGGGACCCTTTTTTAGGATAACCTCGGAGATCTTCCACCCCACCCGGCGTTCTTTGCCAACAGCTCGGGAAGTGGCCTCCCCTTGAGAGGATTTTGCCGTTCCTACATCAAGATAACAGAGAGAAGGGAAGAGCACGCACCACCAGTTTTTCCCCACCCCTTCCCCGATAACGACTTCTAGTGCCTGGTAACTGCCAGCAGGAAAAACATAAGGCCCATAAGATTTTGCCGGAAAAGGCAGCCGCCCCCAGACAACCCTCACCTCTTCCGCATAGCCCGCCGATTTCACGGTTGCAGCAGCCACTTCCCTGATCTCAGAAAGATGGTTTTCGATAAATTCCGCAGCTTTTCTCCTGTCAGCAGCCTTTTGCAACTCCGGTCTCAGGTAACCGAGAACCGCGTCACGGACGCGGAGCTTGAGTTCTTGCTGTTCCTCACTGTTGTCCTTGGCGATCACGTGAAACCTGATCACATCCTGATAATTGAGCAAATTGCCTTCAGCCAACAAGGCTACTCCGGAACGGGTGGCATCCCAAACAAAGGGAACCCAAATTCCGATTCCTACCAAGAAGACAAACCACACCACAATGATTTTTTTCACCACAACCACCTCTCTCCTGAGCAAACCTGAAGATGCCAGGCTTTAGTTCCTATTATTACCAGAGGGGTTGCTTCTTAAACAAAAAGCCCGCCCTCACGGAGAGGGTCGGGCAGACAGCGGTCAAGTTAACTGCTTCTTAAGGGGCCACTATCTCCAGGAGTCCAGCAAGCAAGGAGCAGAGATAACTGGGAATTCCTGCGGCAGCGCAGTCAGCACTTGGGGACTGGAAGAAGTTCACACTGACCTCTTTGCAGGCTTCAACAGTGACTTCCTTCACTTCAAAGAGGTCCGGCCTGGCAGCAACAACATAGTATTCCCCAGGTGGGAGGGAGACAAAACGATAATTACCACTGTCATTGGTATAGGTGTACCCGATCAGCCGCCACATAGAATCACTGATGGCCACAACTGCCAGTGATTGGGCAGTCCCTCTTAAGACTACTGTTCCCAAAACTGAACCCAAAAAAGGAACAGGAAGCTCTTCAGTCTTGGTTACCCTGACCGTAACGTCAATGAGAACGTGCTGCTCCAGACGGCCACGGGACAGAAGTTGGTAGTTCACCGGTCCCCTGATCGTTGCCGTAACCTCTGCCTTCATCCCAGGTTCAGCCCCAGGAATCTCGGCATGGCCGCTGAACTGGACGTCCTCAGACTGGTGCCGCACATAGTTGTCTCTGCTTACATAGAAGATCTGCTTGCGAATAACACCATGAAAAACAACCTTCCCATCAAGAATGTCCCAGTCAATTTCCTTGACACTGGCTTCGATATGGTCGATCTTCAGGGCTCCACCTGGGATGCAAGTGACGCTCTGGACAATATGCTGGACAGTTGTCTCCCCAACAACTGCGGGAAACTTAACATAAATACATGTCTTTTCTTGATTTTGGTTGCAACTGTAATTTTCATACATTCGAAAAACCTCCTTTTTTCTTAAATCACAAACTCAGGCAGGGTCACCACAAGGAATTCTGATGGTCGTGCCTACCTGGAGGTTGTAAGGGTCAACACCAGGATTAGCCCTGATGATCGCCTCCACTGTAGTGTTGTATTTTTTTGCCAACTTGTAGAAAGTATCTCCTGGCTGGACAACATGCCGACGATATTCACCTGGCTCACAAGGCTCCTCGGGAGGCACAAGACCAACAACCACCTCAATCTCCATTGTCTCCACAACACGTGCCGTAAGCTTCAGCACCACCTCGATGGTCAGCTTCCCACCACAAGAGTCAGTGATTCTTGCTGCCACATGTTCGACAGTGGTGTGAACGAGGACATTCTGGTCAGGTTCGGCACCTGGAATGGGAATAAAGTGGCGGAACTTGAGTACCCCTTCAGTGTGGTGGACCGCCTGGTCAGGGTCTTCACTAACGTAAAGGACCTGGACCTCAATCCGGCCACTCAAGACCACCTTATCCTTGATGATGACGATCTCTTCCTCGGGAACCTCCACCTTGTGCACCTTGACATCGAGCACTTTGGTCACACCTGGTTTTTCTGGAGGAACCTCCAACTGGTCGCGGACAACAACCTGGACATGGTCTTCACCCACAACATGCTCGACCCGAAGGCTCTTTTTCTCGACAGCAACACCTTTGAGATCAGTTACTACATTAAGTTCACGCGTTTGGGTGACCTTAGCCACCTTGTCGATGATCACTTCGACACTGATGGTTTCTGGGTTAATGACATCCCAGCCGATGTAGGTGATCGTTTCCTCCACCTGGACATGCATTCCCTCTTCCACCCCAGAGACTTCCACGAACTGGGTGAAGTGGAGTTTATCGTGCATGTGGTGAACAGGCTGTGTTTCTTTGAGAGCAACGTAGATGTAATGGAGGTCAACCTCCCCCTCAATGATCACCTTGCCGTCAAGGATCTTCTTTTCCGTAATGGTGACACTGGTATCGACATCGAGCACTTTATCGACAGGTGGCTTTTCTGGAGGAACCTGGGACTTCCCAGAAACAACTGACTGCATTTTCCCTTCTCCGATTACTTCCTCCACCCGCAGCTTCTTTATCTCAGCCTCAACACCAGCAGGTGGCTCCACGAGGACACTGACTTCTTTCGTTTCGGTGACCTTGACGGTGATCTGCAAGACCGCGGCTACTTCATAGCCACCCACACATCCAGGGTCAATCGTGGCCTTAATGTCCTCGACCTCAACTCTTGCCCGGGCAGTCATCCCCGGTTCGGCACCAGGAATTTCCACAAATTGGGTGAACGTCAACTGGGCATGGGTGTGGTGAACGGGCTGGTCCGGCAGGGCAGCCACGTAAACAATCTGCAGGTTCAGCTGGCCATCAATAATCACTTTATTTTTGATAATCTCGACATTGGTGACTTTCACTGTTTTATCAATGGAAATGATCTTCGCAGGATCAGGTTTGGGCTCAGGAACGGTGAACTCGTCTTTGACAACAACCTGAACAGATCTTTCCCCGACTACATGCTCCACCTTGAGCCTCTCGTAGCGGCCATCCATCTAGCTCCCCTCCTGTTAGGGCGAATTCTATAATAATATATGCTGCTGTCCCTGAATATGCTCCGCATGAATTAAAGCCGGGAGCATCCACTGCCGCAAGAGGGGACGGCAAACCAGCCAGGCGCAGGTGCCCTGAAGAGCAGCAAATAAAAAAGAGGGCCGCCTCGGAAGCACTGATATCTTGCGGCCCTCGAAGACACCAAAACAAAAAGGAGTAGTTACCCGGCAAACAGCTGAGTGAACATCTTGCCGTAGGGTCCCCCACTGATAATGCCGATACCGATCCTTTGGAAGTTCGGGTTGAGGATGTTCGCCCTGTGTCCTGGAGAGTTCATCAGGGACCTGTGGGCAATTTCCACTGTAGGAGCGCCAGCAAGATTTTCCCCGGCATAGCGATAGCTTACTCCAAAGCTGTCCATCATCTCGAAAGGTGAACCATATGTAGGGGAGTAGTGGCTGAAGTAGCCTTTTGCAATCATGTCCTTGCTTTTGAGCCGTGCAAGCTGCACCAACTTGGGATCGACAACTAAAGGCCGAAGTCCGGCACGCTGGCGTTCCCTGTTGACCAGATCAAGCATCTGCTTTTCTTCTGGTGTCAGTACCTGCGCTCCAGCTGCGGTTTCTTCTTTAACATCTTTCTCAGGCTGCGCTACCCGAACCTGGAACACGACCTTTGGTGGAAAGTTGAAATTCCAGAAAGAGATTCCTGACTGCTGAATATTCCCCAGCATTTTACTGAAAACATTCCATCCCAAAGCATCCTCGACCCTGATCTGATAGACCACCCTGGCAGCTTCTGCTACTGGAAAAGGTAGCGCAAATGCCAAAAAAACACCTAAGAGGAGCAGTGAGAAAATTCGACAAATGTTTTTCATCATTACCCTCCAAAACTCCTTTCTTGGTGGACTGCTCCTCCATTATAACTGCAGGGGACATGCCTGAACAAAAATGCTTTTCTTGCAAAAACCTTGCTCATTTAAAAATAAATGGGGTATCTGCCTCTTCCAGGTTTGGGTCTCACTTTTCTGCACTTATGGGTTATTCTGGACGCCCCAGCCATCTTTTGGAACCGCATTTTTGGGTTTCCCAGGTTTCGCTCCTGACTCTAAACCTGCACCATACCCCCGCGCATACCCCTGCTCCCAGCCCTGGTTGAAGAGTTCTTCAGCATCCCTCTTACCTTCTCGATACCCGGCTTCAAACCCCACCAGGTAGCCCAGCCTGCGGCCTTGCTCGAGCCCCATTTCATAGCCTTCGGCAACACCCATCTTGTAGGCTTTTGCAAAGCCATCTGTGTGACCATTAGCATAGCCCTGGTCATAACCTTCTCCGTAGAGGTCACCGGAAAAGCACTCCCTGATCCTGTCACCCACTTGAACCTACCTCCTCCGCTGCTTTCCAAGCAGGTTCTTCACTCCTTGCTGACTTTCCCCAGCTTTCCCACTTCCGGAAGCACCCCTCCTTTTTCGCTGATGAGGGACAGCAGTGAGCCAAGCATTTGGGGGTCGAGTTTTTTGCCCTGCTTCTGGAGCATACCCAAAAGAGCCCCGGAAATGTCTTTACCACTTGTTCTGGAAAACCCACCGACACCATCGCTTAACAAGTTCAAGATGCCGAGAAGGCTGAAAAGAGAAAGCAGAGCCAGCAATTCTGGAAGTTCCACTTTTTTTTCACCAAGGTCACCAAGGACCCCAGCAACCAGAGAAAAAAGGCCAGAATCCTTGGAACCCTGTTCTTGCTGAGCCAAAAAATCATCCCCCTTTTAAAGAATTTCCTCAAGCCAAGATTTTTGCCCCAAGACCTTTTCCAGTTCTTTTTTTAGCAGCAACCGCGTATTCTGCAGAGCCACATTTGTCGCCTCCTTGACCATTTCCTGAAGCCTAACCCGATCACTGAGAACAGCATCATCTTTGAGGAGTACCTGGATGACCTCAAACCAGCCACTCATTACCACTTTCACTGCTCCATCTCCAGAGCTCCCCTCAATTCTCTGTTCTTTCAGCTCTCTTTTCACTTTCGCAATCACTGACTTAAGAAAAGCATCGGTAAGTCCCAACACCTGTTCACTCAAAGCAAACTCCCCCTTAAGCAGAGTGGCCACGCGGGGGCGTGGCCAGGTGGCAAGCCTTTGCCGAAACGCTCCTTACTCATCAGCAAGAAGCAAAAGAATCAGAACCAGAAACAGCGCAAAAACCTCTCTATAAGAGCCCAAACCTGCCATAATCTTCTGCCTCCCTTCCAAAAATCAAGTATTTAGAGAAGATCCGTGCCAAAAACTCTCCTCAAGCATCACTAAGCAGCAGCAGAATCAGGATTAAAAATACCGCAAAAACCATCCTGTTATCGAAAATACCCCCATATCCCATCAGGGCAACCCCCTTTCCAGCAACTTAAACTCGCAGTTTATCATATGTTAAGAGCTGGGAAAAGGTTCCTGAGAAACATCTTCTTCAGCATGGACCTCAATAGCCTTCTGGCAGTTAACAAGAAGCAAAAGGACCAGAATCAAGAACAAGGCATACGGATTAGTGTCAAGCTTCTGCTGATCTACAAGCATTTTGTAGTTATCACCTGAACTTAGGCTCTGAAATGCCTGGAAAGCTTTCTCCGCCTGCTCGCTTGCCAGCAATTCGCGCAGGTGTTCTAAAACCATGACACAGTTGCTGCCTCGAGGACCAAAAAACGGACGAAAACTCTGCAAAACCTGAAACACATTTTCATCTATAAAAGCTTGCTCCATATCACTCCCCCCTTTCAAAAGCAATACTGGTTTTCCGTGGACTGAGTGTCCGATATTGAAAAAAGGCCATCCCGGAGTTCCCGGGCGGCCCCAGTAGCAGACTTCAACTTTTGAGAAGGAGCAAAAAGACTCACAAAAATCCTCCGGCAACCTCCTCTTGAATCCCGGTCTTCTCAGCGATCTGCAAGCAGCATCAGGATCAAGATCAAGAAGATCGCAAATACCCTCTGGTCGCAGTATCTGCCCTCAGCCATCGCTTCAGCCATTAACATTACCCCCCTTCTCGGCTCAGCATTTGGAGCAGAAAGTTTCTTTTACACAATATGTCAAGACCTGAAAAGGTGTTCCTTTAATCCCCAGACCTCCTTAAGCCGGGGAAGCGCTTCCAGAGCAGCAGCACGCCCGGCATCGATGATCTGCGGAATATGCTCAAAATCACCCAGGCCAGCACCAGGAGCAATCGGTGTGATTACCAGGTCTGCATCCTGCAAATCCTTTTCCGTTTGCAGTTCGGTAATGATCCCCAAGCTGCGGAGAATCACCTGAATAATGCTTCCAGGCTGGGCAGGCCCTGGCTTGCTTAACAAGCGCACAGCTAAGACAACATCAGCACCAAGAAGCCGGGCCAAAGGTGCAGGGACCATTTCTACAAGACCCCCATCAGCGAGAAGAAAGCCTTTGTAGGATACTGGCTCAAAGACACCGGGGATTGCAGTGGTTGCTCGCACTGCTAATCCAAGAGGGGCATTCCTGATCAGAGATTTTTCCTGGCACTGTTTTGACAGAACACTGTTGGTAAAAACGATTTCCCTCCCGGTAATCAGGTCAGTTGCTACCAAACCTACCGGTAGCATTCCTGAAGAGATCCTTTTCTTTCCTGTCGTCTTTTCCACATATTGCCCCATCCTGGCACTGCTCAGAAGACCACGCGGCAGAACCCGGAAAAAGCGGGCAAGGTCAAAAAAGGTCTGGAGCAATAAAAAGAAAAAGGAAAATGGTGAAAAGTTCCAAGTATAAAGGTCCTGTTTGCGGATCCTCTGTGCCAAGTTTCGCATCTGGGAAGGAGGCACCCCGGCAGCGTAAAGAGCAGCCACCAGGCCTCCGACACTGGTTCCAGTAACCACCGAGGGTTTAATTCCATTCTCTTCGAGGACTTCGAGGACACCAATATGGGAGGCACCCAGAATCCCTCCACCTCCGAGAGCCAGCCCCACTTTCTTTCCTCCCTCGCTCATACCAGATCCACACCCAATTTCTCGAGAACTGTTTGAATAGGGCTAAAAACAGAATAATCAGGAGAACCCGCAAACAGGAGACCCACTGCCCGGTTTTCTTCATCGAGCACAAGGGAACCGCTGTCACCAGGTGCAGACTTGAGAGCAGCCACAACCTGCTCTTGAAAACGGGCGATATCGTTTCCCATCCCCATGGTTACATTCAAAACAGCCCGAACTGCAGTAATTTTTCCGACGGTAAGCCCACTTGTGCGCCCGCTTTTCTTGACCACAAGTCCAGGTTCTGGCTCCTTGATTCCAGCGACTCTCCCAATCTCCAGGATTTCCGGGGTGATCAGGTCAGGTTCCAGAGGCCTAGCAACGGCGCAGTCAACTAAATTGACCCTTCCCCTCTTCTCCAGGCGCAGGTAGTAGTTCGGGCGAAATGACTGGATCACTGTGTTGGCAGCCTTTAACCCGAAAGTGGCCACTTTGCACTCAGCATCCCCAGTGTACCTGTAGACTGGAATAAAACCAGCCAGGCTGCCGATAACATCATCATCAGAGCCGCCGTCATAACGTCCTGGTTGGTAAACCGGGTCCCCTATTTGAGCACGACCATCATTTCCATCTGTGGCATTGGCAAGGATGTGATTATTGGAGAGGATCAGGAGTTCTCCCGTTTTTCTATCCCTGACAACAGCGCCGAAAGTTCCTGCTGTTACTCGGTAGTGACCAATACTCACACCTGGAGGAGCTGGACGCATCTTCCCAATCCTCCCTAAAAAGCGCACTTCACCGATCTCGACGACATCCGTGGGAACTCCTGCAATCCTCCTGGGCACCAGTTGATCGCATCTCAAGGCCTCAGCAGGGAGCTTTTTCTCCACGAAAAAAATAACGGCCAGCTCGTCCGTTTCCTGCTGGCCTCTTTTCTTGTATCCTATTCCTACACCGATGACATTAGGCAACTCTGTGTAACGCCTTCTGGCGATGTTGAGGGACCGAAAAAGTTTTCGCACCATCTTTCCCTCCCTATCCTGACTACTTCAGTCCAGTATATTCAGGATAGGGTCTTTTGGGTTCCCCTTACTTGGAACCTTTCTAAACTCTATTCCATATAGTGTAAATACCAGAACCCAATGGTTAAGGAGGGATTTTTCGTATGTCCATAGTCAAAATCTGCACCAGTGAAGTGACCACCATCAGCAAGAGTTTTTCAGAAACCCTTACTTGCACTGACCCAGCGCACACACCTATCGTGGGACCCGGTGATGAGTACAGAATCTCTATCTACAACATCGGGTTAGACCTCAGCACCACACCGCCAAATTTGTGCTTTTCCTTTGATACAGAGTTTGAGTACGCTTACCTCAGTCATGGAACCACCTTCATGGATTACTGTGAAGTTACTGGCAACAGTGCCTGCCTAACCCTTCCTGAAGGTGTGACCCTTTGCTGCGGGCTTTCTCCATCAGTAGAGTACTCCTGTAGTGCCGCACTAATTACTACTACTGAGACCTCGGTAACAGGTGAGATTAATGTTTCAGTTACCATTACCAACCTCTGTGTGCCCACTATTTTCTGTGTGGAATCTGTCACCTGTCCGGAGTAAACGTCTCCACCCCCACCACTGGACGTAGCGTTCGTTCTCCATAAACTACTCAGCTACAATCATGAGCCCCTGGCTCCGCCAATAGGCAAAGCCAGGGCCTTTTTTATCCTCTCACTGGGAACAAAGCGTGGAAAGACGAATTCTCAGGGAAAAACCTCCTGGAATGGTTCCAGAAGTTCCTCAAAAGCAGCTTAATTGCCTGGGCAACATTACAGATATTCCCAGGAGAAGACCCTCCACCAAACTGTTCGCAAGCCAATCCCAGAAAGCGGAGTGCCTCTTCATAGTGTCCCCTTTTAGAGCATGACTTGGCGACAAGGGCAAGACTGGAAGGACTAAAAAGCTCTTTTTCCTTCAAAAAATCTTCTAGGGATACTGGTAACTTATGATGGACAGAAACCATGCAGTCGATTACATCAACCAGCCCCTCAGGAAAATCGGCTGCTTTTGAAAAATACTCCAGTGCCTTTTGAAGCAATCCATTTTTGGCGTAGAGCATCCCTAGCAGAGACATTGCCTTAAAACTGCCGACTCCAGGGCAAGTTAGGTATTTTTCCCAGGGTGTCTCCCCCATTTCCAGGCACTTATGAGAAAGGCTTTCCGCCTTTTCGAACTCCCCCAGCATGAAATAGGAAACAGCTCCTAAGTAGAAGAGGTCAGTGTAATCAGGAAAGAGGGCAACTGCCTCTTCCAGGATCTTTCTGCTATCTTCATAATTCTCAAGATTGATCAGGGTTAGTGCATAGAAATTCAAAAAATCGGGCACTTCAGGCATCCTGCTCATCTCAAAACAGTGTTGGAAGCAGTCAACCGCTGAAACGAAATCACGGGCATAGAAAAACTCTACTCCAAGGGCATAACTTTTCTTCCACGGTTCTCCGGCAAGTCCTTTTTTAATAGCCTGGATTTTCCGTTCTCTTTTGTGAGTAATCCGGTGCTGCTCAGAGTAATAGTGAAAATGGTCGATCACGATATCAGCCGGGGCAATTTCTCCAGATGCCCAGGGATCCGGACAGATTTTTTCCATTACTGACCCTTGATATTGGAAACTGCCCCTGCGAAAAAGCCGACAACTCCCTTTGAGGTGGCGGTTCGTAGAGAAAATTTCGTGGTCAAGGTAGGTGTTGATTTTTAAACAATACCCTGAGCAATTACCTTCTTTGATCAGGTTTGCGATTTCTTTTCTGCTTTCATCTGGAAGAATCTCATCAGCATCGAGGAAAAGAACCCATTCCCCACTTGCCTTCTCAAGGGCGTAGTTGCGGATCTCGGAAAAGTCGCTATTCCAGGGAACTTTGTAAACACTGGCTCCCATTTGGTAAGCAAGAACCGGGGTTTCATCGCGAGAACCTGTATCTACATAAACCACTTCACTGGCGATCTCGTTGACACTCTTAATACATTTCTCGATGTGAACACCTTCATCTCTGCCGATAATGCAAACACTGAGGTCTGGATAGTTCTTTTCGATACAAAGGCTTCTTATTTTTTGCAGAAACTGGTCCAACGAGGCCCCAAAATTTACCGTTTCCGTTGGGTAGCAGGAAGGGGAAGGGGGCAATTCCAGATAATGCTGCAGTCTCGTGCTGGCCTCGGTATAAAAACCACACTTCAGGTGACAGACAGCCTCGAGAAAAACCAAATCTTTGAAGTCCTTGTAAATACTCTGGTAGTAGTGCAACCTTTGGACTGCTTCCTTGTAGTTGCGCAACTCCATAAGGGTGGTGATCATCTTTTTAACAAGCATTGGACCGTAGCTTCGCATGGGATGTGTCAGTTCGGCAGCCTTTAAAAAACAGGAAAGGGCTTTTTCCTTTTCCCCAAGCCGGAGGTGTTCTGTTCCCAGATTGTAGAAGTAAAAACCGTTTTTCTGATCATCCTGGTAACTGTTGAGGATTCTCATGTTTCGGTGAACCTTTGCCCTGATGTTGACAGACCTCGAGTCATAGCCGTGGTGAATAATAGTGATCCTTGTTTCTCCGATGCTTTGCTGTCCGTTGTGAGCTACAATTGAGCCGATGATTTGTTCGTGAATCCTGCCCACAAACCGGTAAAACCTCCTGTTCCTAAAGAGGCGAAGACTGGGAACGCAAAGTTCTGTACCCGCTTCTGTGAGATTAACTACACGGACGAAGTAAGCCTCGAAGTTAGGGTTTTCAACCACTTTTCGCAGTTCCTGACCACAACCAGGGGCAAGTTCTTCGTCACAATCCAGGAAGAAGATCCAGTCCCCACTGGCGTTTTCCAGGGAAATGTTGCGGGCAAGACTGAAATCATCTCTCCACTGACTTGCAATCACTTTTGCCCCAAAAGACAGGGCAATTTCTACTGTGTCATCTGTTGACCCGGTATCAACGACCACGATCTCGTCGACTAACCCCTCGACACTCCGGAGACACCTGCCGAGGTTTTCAGCTTCGTTTCTCGCAATCATACAAAGGCTTATTCTGGGTCTTCCCATTCTCCCAACCCACCTCTGAAGAAAATGTCCTCAAGGAAACAACCTGGAGGTGTTTTGTGATCTCCTGGGCCTTTTTTCTCAAAGATGCCAGCTCAAAAAGCTCCTTGAGCAAAAAGGAATCGTCTTTTTCACGATGTAACAACTTCAATAAAAAGAGCAAACACTGGCTGGCAAGCTGTTCAAAGGCAGAAGCAGCATAAAGCTGATTTCCGGGAGCTTTTTTAAAGGCTTGAAGGAAAAAAAGAAAAGCCTTTTCAGGCAATCCCAAGTTAGCACAAGCTTTCCCAAGAAGATAATAAACTTCTGCACTTACTTTCCCCCGCTCCAGAGATTCTCGGAGGAGTTCCTGAGCAAGCCGGTTCTTGCCCTTGCTCAAAGAGTAGCTACCAAGGAGAAAATAGACTTCTTCATCTGCTTCTCGGGCTACAGCTCGGGCAATCAACACGGCTAGGTCTTGATCCCCCAACTCAAGAGCCTCAAGAGCCAGATTCAGGACATGCTCTCTTACTCCTCCCTCAGGGGTAATCCCTTCCTCATCAACCCCTCCCCTAAAGACCAAAGAGTTGATCATCCTGCAGGAGACTACTACCGGATCTCCAGAATCACCAAAAGCGGCAATGAATGCGCTGGCATCTTTTCTGGGATTTTGAAGCCACATTGCCAGGCACTGATACCTCAAGAATTCCTCAGCCAAGGGAGAGCCGACAGGAAAATCTGATAGGCTCTTTACTGCCTCGGTATAATCGCCCAGGTAAAGGAGGCACTTTGCCTTGAGCAATAACATTTCAGGAGCCCGGAAACCTTTTCTGCCTAGATAGTTAAAGCACCCCTTAAAATCTCCAAGAGTAAAGAGAAGTTGGGCAACAACAGAATCATCGAGCTGGAACTCAGTCTCCAAACAGACAGCAATCTCCTCTCCACTCTTCCCTGACTTTTTCAGCAGATCAGCCAGTTTGAAAAACAGCCTGAAACAAGGATTTTGCTTTAAAGCAAACCTGATGTATTCTACAGCCCTCTCAAAGTTCCCTTGCTGGGTGCAGACCTCAGCCAAATTCTCCAAAGCCAGATAACCGGTAACTCCTTCGGTGGTAAGATACTCTGGAGGTGTTTTCCTGAATGAAGTGCACTTCTCAAAACTGGCCCTGGCCCGGGAGTAAAGGCCAAGCTCCCCAAAAATTTGCCCTTTTAAGAAGTGGAGATCTGGGTAATCGGGAAAATAGGCAAGCCCTGTCTCAGCAAGCTTTAATGACCGAGAGTACTCCCCCATCTCGTAGAGGCAGATACAGAAATTCCTGTAAAGCGCTGGTGCTAATTCAGAATCAGGGGTAAGGTTTTCGAAAGCAGTTTGGTAATGCTTTTTGGAGTTTTCCAGATCTCCTAGCAGGAAATAACTGACACCAAGGTTGAAGTTATAAAAAGGGTCAGCAGGATCATCTCTCAGTGCTTCTTTAAGAAGAGCAATGTTGCGCAGGGTTTTCTCCTTTTTCAGGCTTTCATTGAGGCTTTCACTGCGAACCGCAGAAAAGTCGTTTTTCCAGCAAAAAGGAACCACAAGAGCACCAAAATTCCTGGCAACCTCAACGGTAGCACCCTGGGATCCGGTATCAACAACAATGGTCTCGTCAACCCAATCACAGGCACTTTTCAGGCACCTTTCCAGGTTTTTTCCCTTATCTTTTGCAATCATACAGAGGCTGAACGTGCCCTGATCTTCACTCACCATCTCTGACACCCTTCATTACACTAAATCTAATTCCCTCCCAACATTAATATGAAAACCAGCGCCCAATCCGCTACTAAGCCTGCAAAAGCCTGCTTAAAATGCGCTTCCTGCCAGCAATTACTATCGGCAACAACAAACCCACAGGGCACGAATTTGCTTCACAGTTCCTCGCGCCAGGGTAGAAGACGGGGCTTGGGATCAAGAATAGAGAGATACTGAGCCTTTATTCCATAGATCCCTTGAGGATCGAGCTTTTTATACCGGTAGTACTTGTTGAGTCGGTCCTCAGGTTTCATCCACCCCAGATGCTTTACCCTTAGTGAACTTTTCATTCCCTTGAGCTCAGTAACATTTCTAGGGAAACGACCACAATGCTGGGGAGTTTCCTTCCACTGGTAAGGAAAATCAGGGAGATACCTGACCATGAAAGGCCGATAATAATGGTGCGCCTTCCAGTACTGATCCTCACGGTAGTGCTCTTCATCCCACATATCGTAAAGACGAAAATAGTAAACCTCCACTTCCTCGTTGGCAGCAAGCTTTGGGAGTTCCTCAACTGCACGGTCTTCGAAAACCTCATCAGCATCAAGAATCAGGATCCATTCAGGGTTGGCAGCAACAGCAAGTTCCCAAAGTTTTTTCCTGAGGGTGATTTCATGATGAAAACCAGGCTCCTCATGGGAAACGATGGTCAGAGGAATCCCTTGAAGCACTTCTTTACACACCTCTACAGTATCATCCTCACTGGCATCATCTAAAATCACAGCACTGTCAACATAGAGGCGCGCCTGACTGAGAACCTGTTTTAGATACCTTTCAGCCTCGTTTCTCACAAGCATCGCAAGGGTAATCCTGCCAGGTTCCTTTGTTGCAATCCGGATGGTCTTCTGGTTTCCGCTTATAGCAGCATTTTTTGCCTCCTTCACTACTGGGAAATTTTTCTTTTTATACTCCTCAAGTCCCTCAAGTTCAGATTCCCGGTAAATGTGGTAGGGTGGGTAATGTGTATCAGCATAAAGCTCTAACCCAAGAGCTGCAGCCCGGATGCAGAAGTGTCTGTCCTCTCCAATAAACCCCAGATTGTAGATCTCACTGAAGGAAACCCCCAATGAGATCGCCTTTTTGCTGATCAGGGTACATGCTCCCAACCCACCAACTTTGTAGGTTCCAGGCTTTTTGAGCATCTCCAGGAACTGCTTCTGGCGTCTGGAAACCTCTTTCTCCTCAAGAACCTCTCCCCTCCTCAGGTAATACAGGCGATACTGGTCACCGAGCCAAACCTGGGGGAGAGGTGGAAGTTCTGGTTTCCACTTTGTCCAGTAAACCTCAGAAACGATATCCTTATCCAATTCCACCAAGTGGACAAGGGTCTTCGGATGCAACACAAGGTCAGAGTCAACAAGGAAGAGGTAATCAAAGCCCTGTTCTAGTGCCATTTGGAGAAAGCGATTCTTGTAGTCCGCCACCTTCCAGATCAGTTCTTCGCGCCAGTAATGGGTCGTTTCATCACAGCAGTAATGATCACCAGCTTTCTCTCCGCGGAAGACCTGCACATTTTCCCTGGTGGCTGCAAATCGTCGTAATAACTCACTTTCCTGGTCATGGTCATCAATGAAAGCGTAGGCAACTGTCAACCCATCAGTTTCCAGGTGCTCAAGCGACCAGAGGAATTCTTTTAAAATGGACGGCTTCTGCCGCACTGGACTTGCGATCAACACACTTTTCATTTGCTCTTCAACTCCTTTGGCAACTGCAGAACTGGAGAAGGTGCCCAGGGTGGACAGAGCACCTTAACTGTCAGCTCCAAACTCATTGAGGCCAGGTTGAAAAGCCTCTGCTCCAGAGAAAACCAGCTGGCAAAGAGGCCCCGGCGGTTAGCCTCGATATAAAGAAGCATTTCCCCGGCAGCAATCAAGAGATACCTGGTGACAAGCTCTTGTTCAGCAGTTTCAGGACAACACTGCTCTACAAGAAGTCGAAATCCTCGGCAGATTTCGAACATTTCTTGGTCATTGCTGGAAACTCCAGGATCGATTAAGGCAAGCAGAACAATTACCAGCGCCATTGGCAGTTCTCCGAACCTGACCAACTCCTTCCAGATGGCCTTCTTTCTTGTCAGGGAAGTGAAGCTGCTCAGTTTCTGCCAACTGAGCCGACTTCTTTTTCGCTGTTTCAAACCCAAGAGCTGAGTCAAGGGATAAAGCCGATTAGGATTGAGAGAAACCGCCTGAAAATAAAGAACTTCAGCCTGATCGGTCAATCCTAAAAGGTTATAAGCATCTCCCAGGAGTGCCAGGACCTGGTCTCGTGGTAAAATCCGGCTCCCTCTTTCAAGAGCATACCTCAACTCCCCAACTGCCAAGTCATAACAACCATCCGCAAACAGCAGAGCTCCTTTCAACAAATGGAGAGCAGGGTCCTGGGGTAGCATCTGGAGGCCTTTTTCCAGGAAACTGAGCAACTGATCTCTCTGGTTGGTCTGCAAAAGCCCCAGACCCAAAAGTAACAAGAGGTCACAGAAATACCCCTCATCACCACGCATCAAGGTGAGAGCTTTTTCAAGTTTTTTAATTCCCTTGGAGATCTCTCCACACTGGAAATATTCGATCCCCAGACTGTACAAGAGAAAGGGGTCACTGGGTTTCGCTGCTAAAGCCTTCTTGATCACAGCAATATTCCGCTGGTGTTTGTCTCTCCCTTCTACCTCCTGGTCAAGGTAGCCGAAGTGCTCGATCACCAGGTCCGAAAAACCCAAACCTTTTCCCCTGTTGTGGGTCTTAATCACCCCGGCTACCTGTTCATGGATAGCACCCTGAAAACGGTAAAAAGGTTTATTCCGAAATAAACGCACCACATAGTCCTCAGCCACTTCTTGACCATTCCCCAGGTAGTTGCGGACCTTTACATAGTAGCCCTCTACTCCTGGAACTAGCAGCAGCCTCACAAACTCCTCCGGTGGCACTGGTGCCAGAACCTCATCAGCATCCAGCACCAAAATCCAGTCACCGGTTGCCAGTTCCAGAGAAGCATTGCGAGCATCACTGAAGTTGTCGTTCCACGGGAAATGCTCCACCACTGCCCCGAATTCTCTGGCTACCTGGCAGGTAGAATCAGTAGACCCGGTATCAACAACAATAATTTCACTTACAAGACCGGTGACGCTCTGGAGGCACCTGGGAAGATTCCTTTCCTCATTTCTGGTAATCAAGCACAGGCTTACAGATGGCTTCTCAGTCACCAAAAAACCCCCTCAAAGGAGCGCACCTGGCAGTCAGGACAAAGCGAATCGATCTGGCTTTCCCCTGAAGATAAGCAGCAAGTGCCTGACAACCCTGGGGTGAAAACTGGATCAAAAACTTCATTCCTGCTGAAACCAATCGCCTGTATCCTGGAAAATCCTCAAGGCGCTCCCTTCGAAGATGCCTGATGGGAGAACGCAGGCAATTCTCAATGATCTCCAGAACTGCTCGAATTACTTCTGGGTCCCGCTTTTCTTCCGGTCTTCCAGAGAAAGAACAGATCCAGGAATAGGAAATCAGGTTCAGCAATGCCCAGGCAGTGCTCCGAGCATCCGGAAACCTCCACAAAGAGAGCGCTTTTCTCTTTGCTGTTCTGTAGTCACCCTTAAGGACGAGAGCAACTACTTCATCGGCAATGAGTCCAGTGTCTTCTTCGCCAGTAGCTTCTCGGATCCTGGGGAAAAGAGAAAGGGCTTCCTCAAATTGACCACCATAGACCTGCAGCTTGACCAGCAGGCGCAAATCATCACCACTCAATTTGCTGCCATCATAACCAGCTTCCTGATAGCAGGCACAGGCAAGGTCAGCATAACCTGCTTCAAAGAAAAGGGTTGCTAGCACCCTCACCACCTGGAGATACTGGAGATAACCTGAAGCCTGGAAATACTTAAAAGCACCTCGAGGCCCTTTTTCAGACAGCTCCAGAAGGAACAGATTGGAGACCGGGTAAACATAGTCCGGGTTAGAACGCAGTGCCTGCTGGTAGTAGTTTCTGGCTTCCTGAAACCGACCCAGTTTTTCGTAACAATACCCAAGGTGATAAAGTGAAAGAAAACTTTCGGTCCCACTTGTGTGACAGAAGAGGAGAGGTGGTTGACCACAGGTAATGGCCTCCTGAAACCACTTAATGGCAATCTCGTATTCTCCCTTTTCCTCGAAAAGCAGACCACCCTCAAAGAAGAGGTCAGTATAGAAGGGGTAGTGCAGGCTTTCCCGAAGGCAGACGCAGATTGCCTCATCATACCTCTGGAGTGCTCTCAAAGAAGCTATTAGATACCGGAGAGCAGGTGCCCGAAAGAGAATATGATCATCAGATAATTCTTCACAGACCCTCTGAAAGCAAGGCACTGCCCTCTCAGCCTTCCCCAACCCCAGCCATTCAACTCCCAAATAGTACTGGAGAAAGGGATTTTTCGGTTCTGAAGATACCGCCTCGATCAGTAACGCAAGATTGCGGCCACGCTTCCGGTTGCGATCTCTCCCAGACACCACCCTGTGCCAAATCACAGGTCCTTCAGCAATTCCCACAACCTCCGGACTGCTGACCACTACCTGCTCGTGAATTTTCCCCTGAAACCGGTATTCAGGCTTATTACAAAAGAGCCTGAGAACAAAAAACCTGGTGAAGCTCCTGGAAGACTCGTCTGTTAGGCTGTGTAATGGCAAGAAGTAGGCCTCATAGCCCCGATCGTTGCTCACAAGAGCCCGCAGATCGCCAGAGGTGGAATCGAGCTCTTCGTCAGCATCGAGAGATAAAACCCATGTGCTGCTGGTCTTTTCGAGAGCATAGTTGCGAGCAGCACTGAAGTCACCACCCCAGGGAAAATAGTAGACCTTGTCAGTGTACAGCTTGGCGATCTCTACGGTCATATCAGAAGAACCTGTATCCACAATCACAATTTCATCGACCACATCTCTGACACTATCAAGACATCTCGCCAGGTTCGCTTCTTCATTCCGAACAATCATTGCCAACCCCACAGTTATTTTTTTCATTCCCCGAGTAAACCCTCCTTCGAAAGCTCCTGAAATACGGCGACTCCTGGATATTTCTCCCTTGCTTCCTCAAGGATTTTCTGGCGCATTTTCTCATAAAGCATACTCAAGCGGAGGTAGTAGCGCGGCTCTCCAGAACCATACTTGAGGGCACACCTGTAATAGTTACCTGCTGCGAGGTATTCACCTTGCTGCTGCTTGATTTCCCCCAACAAAAAGAGAGTCTCAGGACACTCCGGACTAACCTCCAGGGAAAGAGACAGATAATGCTCTGCTTCCTCAAGGTAACCATAGCGGTAAAACAGTTGACCAAAAAAACGGGCACTCCTTAGTAAGCACTCTTCAGAAAGACCCTTAAGAAGCAGTTTCACCTTTTCTTTTTCCCCAAGGTCGAGCGCCCGCATTGCAATATCGAGAAGCAGAGAGATCCCCTCTTCACCCAGAGTGATTTTTGGTTGATTGTGCCCAAGTAGAGAATCCCGCAACATCCCGATCACAGCACCGGTATCAGCAGAAAGACCCAGTGCCAGCAGTTCCCTTACAAGTGCGTGGACTTTGCGGCGCTGACCTTGAAACCAGAAACAGAGGACTTTATTCAGTCGGGCCAAGAGATAAAGCGGATGGCCAGAGTCAAAGGTATCAATGATGTGCAGGGCCTCCAGGTAGCGCTTCTGCTGGATCAAGCAGATCGCCTTCCACAAAAGGAGTCTGGGGGGAACTTCCTGCCCGGTCATTCCTCGCTCCAAATATTCGAGAGCAAGCTTGTAGGCAGATTGCATAAAAAGGATTTGTCCTATGAGGAGGTTGGCCTGGGGAGTGCAGAACTCGAACAACTGTTCAAGACAACTTCTGGCATATTCAGGTTCTTCACGTGGTTTCAAGAGCCTGGTAATCGCTTCCAGTGCAGGAGTGAAAGCGGGATTGTCCTGGAGGCTGGTGATGTAATAGTGGAGTGCCTTTTCTTCATCCAAAAAAATCTCGGCTAATTGTCCCAATTGATAGGCACAGCGAAAACCTCGAACACCACTGAAAGAAGCGTAATAAGCAGGTTGTTCAGGCATCGCCAAAGCCTTTTGAAAAAATTCATAGGCCTGACCATAATTCTTTTGCTCGCAATTGATTAAACCCCCATAGTAGTAAAGGTCTGCATAGTCGGGAAAAAGGTTGAGACCCAACTGGACAATCTCCAAGGCTTGTGCCGGCATCTGAGCAGCATAGTATGCCAGAACAAGGTAGCGCAGCAACTTAGGTAGGTAGATCGTCTGGGGATCAATGCCATCTGCTGCCTTGAGCAGTTCCGCCACGGCATCTAGGTAACGTTCTGCCCTGTAGAGCTCAACACCATAGTGGTAGCGGAGGAGACGGTTATCAGGATCTTGCACAAGTTCCTGACGGAGCAGAGCAAGATTGCGGTTCTTCTTGTCCTTTTCCTGAATTTGCCTGTCGAGATAGCCGTAGTGATAGATCACCAGGTCTTCAGCTATCTGGTATCTCGCTTTCTTGTTTTTTTCCAGAATCACATCAACGATCTGCTCATGAATCGCCCCCCGAAAACGATAATCCCGGCGGTTTCGGAAAAGGCGGAAAACCAAGTCTGGGCAGGGCTCAATCCAGCCCTCACCACCCAGGTAATTAATTATTTTCACAAAATAGCCTTCAACAGTATCATCTCGCGCCAGCCTCCGCAGGACTTCTTTACTTGCTTCTGCAAGTTCTTCATCAGCATCCAAAAACAAAATCCAGTCACCGGTGGCCAGTTCCAGAGAAGCATTGCGAGCATCACTGAAG